>JBKBUD010000128.1:0-4980 GCA_046290865.1 Novosphingobium sp.
AGGTAGCTGACGATCAGCAGGTTGAGCGCGGCGAGGCCGATCGCGAACATGTAGGGCACGCGCAGCAGGCGGGTGTAGGACAGCCCGACCGCGCGCATCACGTCGAGTTCGGAGCTCATCGCCAGCTTGCGGAAGGCGAAGAGGATGCCGAGCATCAGCCCCAGCGGGATCGCAAGGCTGGCATATTCCGGCAGCAGGTTCGCCAGCATCTTGAAGACGACGCTGACGGGGCCGCCTTCGGTCGCGACGAAATCGAACAGTTTGAGCATCTTGTCGAGCACGAGCAGCGACGCGGCGAGCACGAACACCGAAAGCATCGGCACGAAGACGAGCCGGGCGATATAGCGGTCGGTGGCGGTGAGGAATTTCACGGGCGTTTGAATCGTGTTCCGACAGGATATTCGACAGGGTCGATGCCTGGGTCAGGTGACCAGACGCACCTGAACTCGGCATGAGCAAGGCGAGGGACTAGCGCGTGGCGCGCAGGTGGGGAAGGAAAAACCAGAGTGACGGGCTCAATACTTAACGAAAGATATGGCAAATCCAAACTTATAGTTATAGTGAAGCAGAGGTTGCACGCTTCCGGAGAGATATCCCATGTCACACGAGCAGACCGGCAATTCCTGGCTCGAGCGCTTCACTCCGTGCGAGGCGAACCCTGAGCGCCTCAATGATCTTGCCCTGTGGTGCGAACAGCTCGGCCCGCACGAGCAGCGCGAGGGCTTCGCCCGCGTCATTCAGGAAATTGCCGATGGTGGCACTGCGGAAGAGGACGAGCGCAGGAGCGCGGCCCTCGAATGGATTTCGCTGCTGTCCGATTCAGGCGCTTTCGAAAGCGCGGCCATCGCCCTGATCCCGCGCGATGCGATCTTCACGGGCGGTCGCATGAAGGATGGCTCCTTCATCGCGCAGGTGATTCTGGAAAGCGATGTCGGTGCCCATTCGCGCGCTGCCCGCTCGCTGCCGATGGCTTGGGCCGCTGCGCTCTTGCGGGCGCTGGCACGGCAGGCAGTCGAAGCGCGCGCCATTACGACTCACTGAGGAACCGGCAGCGCCAGAATCAGCAGCGTCCGGATCAATTCAAGCCAGAAGCAAAAGCCGGGCCACGCGCCCGGCTTTCGTCATTGAACCACGGCATTTCCGGTAAGGTCAGGCCTTTTCCAGCGTGCACTGCAGCGGGTGCTGGTTCTGCCGGGCGAAGTCCATGACCTGATTCACCTTGGTCTCGGCGATCTCGTAGGGGAAGATCCCGCAGACGCCGACGCCGCGCTGGTGCACGTGGAGCATGACCCGCGTCGCCTGTTCCAGATCCATGTGGAAGAAGCGCTTGAGGACGAGCACCACGAACTCCATCGGGGTGTAATCGTCGTTCAGCATCAGAACCTTGAACTGGCTCGGCTTCTTCGGCTTGGCGCGGGTCTTGGTGGCGATGCCGATCTGGTCGTTGCCGCCGGGGCCGCGCACGTCATCCTCGCCCGCGCAGCGCGTCGGGACGGACAGGTCCGGTTGGTCGAAACGTTCGGCTCTCATGATGACATGAATATCGCACTCACCGGCCCGCTCCACAAGGGGCACGAAGGGGCTGGTAGCCCGTCCATGGCGAAAAGTTGCTTCCATACGACAAAGGGACCGGACGGAAACCCGCCCGATCCCTTGCTGTCCCGAGCAGCGCGCGAAGCGCTGCCGCAAGCCGTCAGGCGGCCTGCTTGATCTTTTCGACCGCGAGGCTGACGCGGGTCGAGATCGGCTGGAACGCTTCGTTGGCGAGCTTCAGCATGGCTTCGCTGTTCTTCGAGCTGGCGGCAACCGCAGCGTCGAAGTTCTTGCGGAGCAGGGCCGACTGCTTCTCGAAGAATTCGGTGGGCGACTTGACCGTGGTCAGTTCCTTGACGTCGGCAGTCATCGCTTCGAAAGCCGACTTGGTCTCGGCGACGTAGCCCTTGGTCATTTCCTGCAGGCCGGTGGCGAGAATCTTCGACGATTCGACGACGGCTTCGACGTTGCCCTTGGCGAAGGTGCCGGCATCGCCGAACGCAGCCTGGCTCTTCTCGAGCGCAGCCTTTGCCTTTTCCTGGGCTTCCTTGAAAGCGGCGGTCATCTTTTCGGTGATTTCAGTGGTGGTGGTAGCCATTGCGAACAGTTCCTTTCTTGGCGCCGGAGCCTTGATCTGGCTGGCGCTCGTTTTCTTCACGCTTGGAGTGGCGGTGAAAGGACGCTTGGCTGCGGGCTTCACCGCGGCCGCCGGAGCAACCGCCAGAGGCGACTTGGCCGGACGGGCCTTGATTGCAGGCTTGGCCCCCTGCTTTACGGGCTTGGCCTTCACCACCTTGGGCTTGCGTGCCTTGGGCGTGACGGCTGTGGCAACCGGAGTTGCTGCGGTTTCGACCGCGGGCGTTTCCGCTTCGGTCGTTGCAGCCGCGGCAGTCTCGACCTTGGGGGCCTTGACCTTCGATGCGCGGGCCTTGCGCGGGCGAGCAGCCTTGGGCTGTTCGACAACCATCGCTGCGACGGGCGCTGCATCCACCGTTTCTGCAACCGCAGTTTCGGACGCGGCTTCCGGCGCTTCGGGCAGCACTGCGGGCGCGTCCACCACGGGGGCGGCTTCGACGAGGCTGTCTTTCGCTTCTTCGACCATCATCGTGACTCCTGCTTGCGCAAGTGGCGGGATCCGAGGACCCGTTTCACTCTTGCTGCAGTGCACAAAATAGGTTTGCGTGCCTGAATGTCAAGAAATTTGTGCAGCGCACAAATTCCGGAATGGAGGCGAAAAACTCCAGTACGCCTGCTTCCTTCTGATCAGCGGCTGCGGACGTAGCGCCCCGGCGCCTCTTCGATCACGGTGTCGCCGCGCCCGCCGGGGACTCGCTTGCCCTTTGCAGGAACAAGCGCTGGCGTCTGTTCGCGAATCCACTCGATCCAGTCAGGCCACCAGCTCCCCTTGGTTTCCTTGGCTCCGGCCACGAACTCCTCAAGCGTCGAAGGGTCGCGGTCGTTCAACCAGTACTGGTACTTGCCTGATTCGGGCGGATTGACCACGCCTGCGATGTGGCCCGAGCCCGCCAGCAGGAACTTCCACGGACCCGACAGGTGACGGGTCAGCTTCCACACGCTGTTCGGCGGTGCAATATGGTCCTCGCGCCCGGCCTGGATGTAGCAGGGTGTTGCGATGCGGCGCAGGTCCACCGGCGTGTTGTCGACGACCATGGCATCGGGAATCACCAGCCGGTTGTCGCGATAGAGATCGCACAGGTAGGCTTGGTGCCACTTGCTCGGCAGGTTGGTCGTGTCGCCGTTCCAGTGCAGCAGGTCGAACGCCGGATAGTCCTGGCCCAGCAGGTAGTTGTTGACGACGTAGTTCCAGATCAGGTCCGTGCCGCGCAGCGCGTTGAAGGTGGCGGCCATGTAGCGCCCGTCGAGATAGCCGTCGGTGGACAGGCTCTCCAGCATCTTGAGCTGGCCGTCGTCGATGAAGTTCTTGAGCTCGCCGGCGTCGTCGAAATCGACCTGTGCAGTGAAGAATGTGGCGCTGGCAACCTTCTCCGCCTCGCCCCGACGTGCCAGCACCGCGAGCGTTGCTGCCAACGTCGTGCCCGCGACGCAATAACCGATCGTGTGGACGGCGGGCACCTTGAGCCGCGCGCGGACATGGTCGATCGCCTCGATCTGGGAACGCACGTAGTCGTCCCACAACACCTCGGCCATCGAGGCATCCGCCGACTTCCATGACACCACGAACACCGTCAACCCCTGCGCCACGGCCCAACGGATGAAGCTCTTCTCCGGGTTGAGATCGAGGATGTAGAAGCGGTTGATCCACGGCGGGAAGATCAGCAGCGGCGTCTCGAACACCTCGTCGGTGGTCGGCGTGTACTGGATCAGCTGGAACAGCGGCGTTTCGTGCACGACTTTGCCCGGCGTCACCGCGATATTGCGGCCAAGCTCGAAGGCATCAGGATCGGTATGGGTCAGCTGGCCCTTGCGCAGGTCCTCCAGCAGGTGTTCCACGCCCTTGACCAGGTTTTCGCCCTTGGTCTCCATCGTCCGCTCGATCACCACCGGGTTGGTGAAGGGGAAGTTCGCGGGTGAAAGCGCGTCGGTCACCACCTTGGTGGCGAAACGCAGCTGCTCCTTGCGCTCGGGGCTGAGGCCTTGCGCCTCGTCGGCTATCTGCTGCAGCTTTTCCGACAGGAAGAGATAGGTCTGGTGGATCAGCGCGAAGGCCGGCTGTTCATGCCAGCGCTTGTCCTTGAAGCGGCGGTCCTGACGGGGCAGCGCCGGCGTCTCGCCATCCTTGCGCTGCCCGAAAGCGGCAAACTGGCCCATGACCGAGGACCACAGCGCCATGCTCTCGTTCCACAGCTTCGCCTGCGTCTCGGCCTGCGCGATCGGCAGCTGGCCGGCCATGGCCATGAAGGTCTGCGTCCACTTGCCGACATCGCCGAGGCAGGCCAGCATGGGCTCGACCTGCCCGGCCTGCTCGGCGCTGAAATCCAGCCACATCTTCTGCAGCTTGGCCGCAGACATCGCCCAGTGCTGCAGGTCGGCAGGATCGGTGGAGACCCCCTCGGCACCGGGAACCAGCGGCGCAAACATCGCCCGCATCGCTTCGCCCTGCTGGCGGAAGAGGTCCTCGAACACGACAGAATCTGTCGACGAATCGCCTACCGTCTTACCCGTCATTCTCGTTCCCTGCCGTTACGTCATGGCTGTCTGACACCGGACTATACACAGCGTGCGACAGCTTGTTAGCCCGCAGTTGCATCCGCCGAGCGACGTTTGCCGTCCATCGACAGCAAGGTTTCCACAAGTGGGCAATTGGCGTAAGGGCCAATCTGCGGCGCTCCTGCCGTGTCTTTTCGACGAGTATTCAACCGTGGACGAAGAATTCTACCGCATGAAGCGCCTGCCGCCCTACGTCATTGCCGAAGTCAACGGCATGCGGGCCGCCGCGCGCGCCGCCGGTAGGGACATCATCGACCT
>JBKBUD010000014.1:0-42349 GCA_046290865.1 Novosphingobium sp.
GGCGGAGAGTGGCGCTGCGATGGCGGCGGCGCGGGCAGCGCTGGTCGCGGACCTTGGGCGCGTGCTTGAAACCGTTCCGGAACAGCCGTTTGCGCGGCCTTCCTTAGTCTATGCCAGCGAAATGCCGCTGGAGACGGACGCATTGCGCGCCGTGTTGCGCGATGGGCGGCGTCGGGATCGCGCGGCCGGACGGTCGCTGAGCGGGCCGCATCGCGATGATCTGGCCGTGACGCTGGCAGCGAAGAACGCGCCTGCCGCCGATTGCTCGACGGGCGAGCAGAAGGCGATGCTGATCGCCATTGTCCTCGCCCATGCGGAACTGACGGCGGGCGAGCGCTCGCGCCTGCTCCTGCTCGACGAGATCGCCGCGCACCTCGATCCGGTACGGCGCGCGGCGCTGTTCGACCGGTTGGCACTGAGCGGCGCGCAAGTGTGGATGACGGGAACCGAAATGGCGCCGTTTGCCGAGATTGCAGAGTCCAGTGCAGTGTGGGCAGTGCGCGACGGTGTCGTGGAGTCGCTCTGAGCGCTACTTGGCGGTGGCCGCCTTCAGCGCCTTCGCCACCTGGTCCTTGGTCGCAGCGACGATCTTGTCCACGCCTTGCGCATTGGGGTGGACATTGTCCTCCAGCATCAGGGCCTTGTTGCCAAGCACCGGAGCGAGGAAGAACGGGACCAGCCCGGCCTTATGTTTCTTCGCAAGTTCGGGCCAGATGGGATTGAATTGCTTCTGGTAATCGGCGCCGAGATTGGGGGCGGCGAGCATCCCCGTCAGCACCACCGGGATGCCACGTTTGTCGAACTCGGTAAGGATTGCATCGAGATTGGCCCGGGTCTCCGCAGGGGGGAGCCCGCGCAGCATGTCGTTGCCGCCGAGACCCACGAGCGCAAGGCTGGGTTTGACCAGCTGGTTGTCGAGCGTGAACTGCAGGCGCTGGAGCGCGGCGGCGGTGGTATCGCCGGAAACGCCGGCGTTGACGACCTTGGCCGGAACGCCGCCTGCATTGAGCGCGGCTTCGAGGCGCGGCGGATAACCCTCGCCCGGGTTGAGCTGGTAGCCGGCGTAGAGGCTGTCACCGAACGCGAGAATGACCGGGGCGTCGGCCGGGATTGGCGCGGCTGACTGCGCAGCGCTGCTGGCAGCGGCTTCAGGGGCCTTTTCCGGCGAGCAGGCGGCGAGGACGAGGATTACAGCAAGGGCGAAGCGGCGCATTGAAACTCCATGGGCGCGCCCCCAAGTGCCGGTTGCACGCTGCAACCAATCTATGCCACGTGAGGCTCGTGACAAGCTCCACCCCAACGGTAATCGCCGCTTCGGCCCTCACCCTCTCGCTCGGCACCGGGGAGGCGCGGGTGGAAATCCTGCGGGGGATCAACCTCATGGTTGGCGCGGGCGAGACTTTGGCGCTGCTCGGGCAATCGGGTTCTGGCAAGTCGTCGCTGCTGGCGATCCTTTCGGGGCTGGAGCGGGCGAGCGGCGGATCGTTGAAGGTTGCAGGGGCGGATTTCACGGCACTCGACGAGGACGGCCTTGCTGCCGCACGGCGCGGGCGGATCGGGATCGTGCTTCAGGCTTTTCACCTCCTGCCAACGATGACTGCACTGGAAAACGTGGCGACCCCGCTGGAACTGGCCGGACAGGCCGATGCAATGGCGCGCGCGGAGGCAGAACTGGTGGCAGTCGGGCTGGGCCATCGTCTGCACCACTATCCGGCGCAGCTTTCGGGCGGAGAGCAACAGCGCGTGGCGATTGCGCGGGCACTCGCGCCTAGCCCGGCGATCCTGTTTGCCGACGAGCCGACCGGCAACCTCGATCATGCGACCGGCGAGGCCGTGGCCGACCTGCTGTTTGCGCGGGCAGCAGAGGCGGGCGCGACATTCATCATGGTCACACATGACGAAGCACTGGCGGCACGGTGCCGGCGGATCGTGCGGCTGGCCGACGGGCAGATAGCTTCGGACGTTTCTTCGTGAGCCTTTCATGGGGTGGCGCTTGGGCACTGGCACGGCGCGGACTGGACTGGCGCTTCAAGGGCCTGCGGCTGCTGCTGGTATGCCTGGTGCTGGGCACGGCGGCGCTTTCGGCTATCGGCACGCTGACCAGCGCAATCGAAGGCGAACTGGCGACGCGCGGGCGCGAGATGCTGGGCGCCGATCTGGAATTCACGCTGGCAGCGCGGCAGCCCTCTGCGGAGGAGCGGTCAGCCATCGCGGCGATGGGCGAGCTTTCCGAAGGCGCGCGGCTGCAGGCCATGGCGCGGGTGCCGGGCGACGAGACTCGGACGACGCCGGTCGAGCTGAAGGCCGTCGATGCGAAGTGGCCGCTTTACGGGCAATTCACGCTGGAGGGCGGCAAGGTTGCCGGGGCGCCCGAGGGCATGACGGCGTGGATTGCGCCCGGCGTGGCGGACCGGCTGGGTGTGAAGATGGGTGACCGGCTGCGTGTTGGCGAGGCAGACCTTCGCGTTGGCGGGGTGATCGGATCGGAGCCGGACCGGCTGGCCGAAGGCTTCTCGCTTGGGCCGACGGTGATTATCAGCAAGGCGGCGCTGGAGGCTTCGAAGCTGGTGCAGCCGGGATCGATGGTGCGCACGAAGCTGCGCGTGAAGCTGCCCGCAGGAGCCGACGCGGTGGCGCTGGGTGAGCGGATCAAGACGCAGTTTCCGCTGGCCGGCTATGAAGTGCGGACGCGCGACAAGGCCTCTCCGGGGCTCGATCGCTTCGTTTCGCGCATGGGGCAGTTTCTGGTGCTGGTGGCGCTCGCGGCGCTGGCTATTGCCGGGATCGGCATCGGCAACGGGGTGAACTCCTACCTTGAAGCGCGGCGCGGGAGCATCGCTACGCTAAAGATCCTCGGCGCTTCGAGCCGCGACATCGCGCGGATTTACCTGCTGCAACTGGCGGCGGCGGCGGCGCTGGCCATTCTTGCCGGGCTGGCGATCGGTGTGAGCATCACGCCGTTGATCGGCAAGGCGCTGGAAGGACTGTTGCCGATCGAGGCCGGGTTTGTGCTGGACTGGGGCGCTCTCGCGATCGCGGCGGCTTATGGCGCGTTGATCGCGCTGACATTCGCCGCACCACCATTGGCGCGGGCCAAGGCGTTTCCAGCGATGGCGCTGATGCGGGCAAGAGTCAGTCCGCTGGCGGGTGGCTGGAAGGGCGCGGCGCTGCCGGTGGCATTGGGACTTGGCGGAATCGTGGCGCTTGCAGTGCTGACCGCGCCGCAGAAGCTGCTCGCTGCCGGGTTCCTTGGCGGAGCGGCGGCGCTGTTCCTGCTGCTTTCGGGCCTCGGCTGGGGGCTGCAGCGGCTGGCGGCCAAGCTGCCACAACCCAAGGGTGCGATTGCGCGGATGGCGCTGGCCAACCTGCACCGGCCCGGAGCGCAGACTTCGGCACTGGTGGTGGCGTTGGGCTTCGGTCTTGCCGCCTTCGTGCTGCTGGCAGGGGTGCAGACGAGCCTTGATGGCAACATTGCGCTTCGGGTGCCGAACCGGGCGCCGGATTACTTTGTGCTCGACCTGCCGCAGGGCAAGACGGCCGACTTTGACCGCATCGTGCGCAGCGCGGCGCCTGACGCTGCCATTCGCAAAGTCCCGGCCCTGCGCGGCTCGATCATCGCCTATGGTCCTGCGGGCGCGATGACGCGGGTGGCCGATCTCAAGGACATCCCCGAGAACGCCTGGCCCCTGCGCGGGGATCGCGGGCTGACCTATTCGGACGAAGTGCCCGAGGGCAACGTGCTGACCGCCGGGGAATGGTGGCCCAAGGACTATAAGGGCGAGCCGTTGGTCTCGGTCGACGATGACTTGCGCGAGGCGCTGGGCCTCAAGCTGGGTGACCGCATCGCGGTTTCAATCCTCGGAGTCGAGCGCAACGCGAAGATCGCTTCGTTCCGGCGGATCGACTGGGAGAACATGGGCTTCAACTACGTGCTGGTGTTCAGCCCCAATGCGATTGCCGATGCGCCGCACAATCTGGCGGCGACGGTCAGCCTGCCCGAAGGCGCGAAGACACCGGAAGTGCGCCGCGCGATCCTCGGCGGGCTGGTCAAGGCCCTGCCCTCAAGCTCGGTGATCGAGATCGGACCGGTGCTGGGGCAGGCGCGCGAGATCCTCTCGCAGATGGGCACGGCGATCCTGGCCGCGGCGAGCGTGGCGATCCTGGCCGGGATGGCGGTGCTGGCAGGCGCGATCGCCGCGGCGCGCGAACGCAAGACCTATGACAACGTGATCCTGCGCGTACTGGGCGCAAGCCGCAGGCAATTGTTGGTGCTGCTGTTGGCCGAGTACGGCTTGCTCAGCGCATTGCTGGCTGGCGTGGCGCTGGTGCTGGGCACAAGTGTCGCGTGGGGCGTGATCGTGCTGCTGTTCGAGTTCGACTGGCTACCCGACTGGCCGCGCATCCTCGGCGTGCTTGGCGCGGGCGTGGGACTGGTGATGGTCCTGGCGGTGGCAGGCTCGGTCGGGCTGCTCAGGACCCGACCGGCGCAGGTGCTGCGCGAGCTTTAGGCGAAGACGTCGGCGGGCGTAGGGTTCTTCGGGTCCGGCCCGAAGCGGTTGGGCCCGCGCGTTCCCTCGAGACACATCAGCACGAAGAGCGCGAACCAGCCGAACAACGGAATCAGCCAGAGCAGCAGCAGCCAGCCGGTGCGGTCCTGATCGTGCAGGCGGCGCACCGAGACGGCAAGGCCGGGAATGATCGACACAGACCAGAACAGGCCGCCGATCCAGCCCCCGGTGCCGACAAGGCGCGAGCCATAGACGAAGGCGCCGTTGCCGCGGCTCACTTCGTTAGTGCCGAACACGGCATTGAGCACGATCATCACCAGCAGATAGAACAGCGCGAACATCCAGTATTCCTTGCGCCGTGAGCGCCCGGAAAACTGCGCGTATCGGCGATAGGGCAGGATCATCCAGTTCATCGCAGCTGTTCCTTGAGAGTTCGATCAGCCGAAAACGTCGTAACCGGCCGGGTTCTTCGGATCGTCGCCAAAGCGGTTCATGCCGGGCGTTCCGGGCAGGCAAAGAATGACGAAAAAGGCAATGCTGGCGATCCAGCCGACAAAGGGAACCATGCCAAGCAAGGCGAAACCCAGATACCACCAGCCAGACATGTCGCGATCATGCAGGCGACGGACGATGACCGCGATCCCCGGGACCAGCGTGCCGAGAAAGAAGATGAAAGCCAGAGCTGCACCGATCCAGAAGGCTGCGCCAAACTGTGGGTCGTCCACACCCGAAACTGCGGCTCCCAGACCGCCGGCAAACATGAACGCGACAATCACGGAATAGACTAGGACCGAGAACAGCGTGAACATCCAGTATTCCTTCCGCCGCGAACGCCCCGAAAACTCGGCATATCGGCGATAAGGCATCAGCATCCATTCCATGACTTTCCCCCTTTTGTGGTGTTCCCGCAGGACCAGTGCGGTTGCACTAGTGACCATTATTCCGCTGCGACTGCAAGCGCGGACAAGTCGCCGCTCTCAGTTGCCGACCACCATGAAGGGCGCCCAGATCGCCGGGTTGCGCGATTGCTCGCCCCGCCCTCGCTTCATCACTTTGAGAATGGCCCGGCGCAGGGCTTCGTCGGCGGTAAGCCCTTTGGCAGAAGCATCCAGCAGTTCGACCGACAATTGCGCGGCAACGTCGTCGCGGACCGGCCAGTGGCTGGCAACGACGCGCTGGGCACCGGCGAAGAGGAAGGCACGGGCAAGGCCCGTATAGCCCGCCGCGCTCGGCTGGTCGCCCGCAGCGGTATCGCAGGCGGAAAGGATCACCCAGTCCGCATCGAGCCGCAGCCGCGCCGCTTCCGAAGCGGTGAGCAGGCCATCGTTGTCCTCGCTGTCCTGAGCAGGCGGGGTCAGCACGAGCGCCGGCTCGCTGCGCGCGTCGAACGCGCCGGACACGAGGCCGTGGGTTGCGAACAGCAGCACACCGGCCTGCGAGTAATCGAGCGAGCGGACGGCTGGTTCGGTTGCTTTCTCGCCGGTCAGGATGATTGCCTTTGCCGGACGTTTGACATGAGTGGCCACGGCCTCGATCTCTCGCTCGGCACCGGGCAGGGGCTGCAGGCGGCTCACGCGGGCAGAGCGGGTTTCGCCACCGGCGAAGATGTCTGCCCCCGCCGTGATGGCCTGTGTTCCGCCAAGTGCAGGCGCGCCGATGGCGATAACGTCGCGTCGGGACGCGGCACGTTTCGGCGTCTGCCCGAGGGTGGCGAGCGAAGGCAGCACCGATATCGCGTGGTCTTCCACAAGCCAGCGGGTGTCAGCCAGCGTATTGCCCTTGCGGCTGGCCAGAAGCGTGAGCGGAAGCGCGGACAGGATGTCGCCGGTGACCACGCGCAGGCGCTGTCCCGGTGGGACGAGCGCGCGGATTTCGGGCGTGAAGATGGCCTCGTGGATTTCGTGCGCCGCGTCGATATCGAAGGGCACGACCGTGCCGTTCTCGGTCGCGGCGCGGATGCGGCGGACAAGCGCGCGCAGAGCTTCGCGCCGGATCGGCGAATGGCCGATGGCAACGCGGTCCCGCGTGACGGCCATGGTATAGACCCCGAGATCGCTTTCCTCGACCACGAGCAGGGTTTCGTTGCGACCAAGGCGCGACTGTGTTTCAGCGAGCGTGACCGGGCGTGGCCGCAAGAGCGAGCGGAAGCCCGGTGACTTCGCATCGAGTTCGGCATCGAGAGCCGAGAGCACGGCGCGGGCATCAGCTACGGCCTTTTCCAGGGGCGCACGCTCGACGCCCTGCTCGAGCCCCGCCGCGCGCAGCAGCGCGGCATCAGCATCGGCGAGCTTTCCTGCGGCCTCCTGACGGCGGCGCAGCAACAGGCCAAGCTCCGAATTGCCCGCCTGCTCACGCGCCGTGACGGCAACCGCAGCGCGGCTGGCATCGGTTTCGACCAGAACCTGCAGCACTTCGAAGGCGAAATCGTCGTCGCCCGCAAGCACGGCGGTTTCGAGCGCCTGGCTGAAAGCCTCGATATTGTCGATCACACCGACAACGCGGTTCTGCGAGACTTCGAGACTGTTGTTCACGGCTATCGAAGTGCGGAAGGCATCGCGCACTTCGGCAAGGCCTTCGGCTGCCCTGCCCCGCCGCGCCTTGATCCAGCCGAGCGAGATGCGGCTGTTGAGGGTCTGGAAATGGGTCGGCGGGCGCATTCCCGCGATGGCCTTCACGGCTTCCTCAGCCGTCGCTTCCGCTTCCTCCAGTCGCCCGGCATGAGCGTAGGACTGGGCTATCTTGAAGCGATTGAGCGCAACTGCCAAATCATGTTGTCGCGGCATCTTGGCCAAAATGCCCATGCCGGTTTCCCGCATTTTCAGCCCAAGCACGCGATCACCGGCTCGATCAGCAGCAGTTCCACCGTTGAGGTAGGCAGCAGCCATCGACGCGACTGCCTCGACTCTCTCGAATTGCTCAATCGACCTGGTAAAAAACGGCAACGCATCCTTCGGGCGATCTGACAGAAGCAATGCCAAGCCAAGCATGGAAAGGTTATCGGCTCTCTCTCCCGCCGTCGGTGCGCGTGTTTCTTCACCAACATCAACTGCTTGGCGCAGCCAGGGAATGGCTTCACCAAGCCTGCCCTGTGCCATGAGTTCACCTCCGAGCATTTTCGGTATCTTTGCTCGATAAGGTTGCGTCGGTTTGAGGGTCGGAATTTCCGAAGCGAGTTGCCTTAGAAGTGGCTCTGCCAGATCAGACTTGCGCAGAAAAACCAAGGTTACCGCATACTGATATGCTGCATCCACTCGGTCATCATCACCCAAGGGACGTGACTTGTTAAGAATCTCCCACCCATGCCGTGTTCTTGCAAGAGCTTCATCCAGCTTGCTTTGGCTGTTGAGGAGCCTTCCCAAAAAGGTGTCTAATAGAGCAATTTCAACACTATCTTCATCATACTTTTGAAGAAGCAACGAGCGAGCCTGCCTCACACGCTCCGTAGCGGATATGTTATCTTGGCGATTGGCAAGAACATCCGCTTCAGCAATCAAGATATCCGATTGTACATCGACATTAGCAGCAGGCGCGATCCGCTTTGCTTCGATCAGCGCCTGATCGGCCTCGCCGAGCCGCTCAAGCCTGGCAAGAATGGTTGCGCGTTGAGCGAGGAGCTTTGATCTTGCATCATTGTCACGCTCGGCGGCGAGTAATCGGTCACATTGCTCGAGTGCAGCCAAGGGGGCGTTGGCGAGATCAAACTCAATCTCGGCGGATGCCGCGAATGCTTGGCCAGAAGTTTGGATAAGCATCACAACCGCAAACGTGAACCCATTTGCTCCCCTCAGGCCGAACTTTTTCCTCATACAGCCACTATGGAGGCAAAATCAGTCGCTGCAACTAAATTTCAGGCGAGCTTTGCATGCAGATATAAGTTGCGAAAAGGAGAACCACGACGTTCAGAATACTCTATTCAATTTTTGTGGGAAATACGATCATCGACGACCTCAATGGTCTAATCCGTAAATGCCCAATGCCTTAGCGATGATATCGATCAAAGAGCTTCCTTTCCCAGCACATACGCGACAAGGAAATGCAATGCGTGAAATGATGCCACTTTGCGTTAGTCTTATACTGCTACACGGCGGCACGCTCGACGGGATTCTGCAACTGATCCGCTAATTTGCGCGCTCCACTGAGGCGCGTTTCAGCAGAAGACCAAAATCTCTTGGGATTTGGGGCTTTGCATTGTCACTTCAACCACCCGGCCTCGCGATACCACGCGGCGGTGGCATGGAGGCCCATCGCGGTTTCGACCTGCGGTAGCCAGACCTCTGGCGGGGGCTGGTTTCCCTCGCCCGCGCGCCAATCGGGGTGGCACATGTAACCGACGCGGTCGAGCGTGAGCTTGGCGCCCTTGCCGCGGAAGGTAGCGTCGAGCTTGGCACCGAGGCGCAGGACGCTGACCGGAAGGTTAACGGCGGTGGCGCGCTTGCCGACGGCGATGCCGATTGCCTTGGCAAGATCGTTGTGGGTCCAGCCACCGGGGGTGCCGTCGTCAGGCTCGAAGGTCAGATGCGTGACGTCCTCGCCGCCGGGGATCAGGGCGAGGAGCAGGCGGGCCAGATCGTTGACGTGGATGATCGAGAGGTGGCCCTGCGGCGGCAGGGGCACGATGCCGCGACGCGCCAGCTTGAACAGCTCGAACATCTCGGTATCGCGCGGGCCGTAGACGGCAGGCGGGCGCACGACAGTCCAGTCGAGGCTGCTGGCCTTGACGATCTTCTCGCCGCGCAGCTTGGAGCGGCCATAAACCGAGAGGTCAGGCTCACGGGCCGAGAGCGAGGAGACGTGGACGAAGCGCGGCACGCCAGCTTCCAGCGCCGCGTTGACCACGTTCAAGGTGCCCCAGACGTTGCCGTCCTCGAAGCCCTTCTCATCCGGTGCATTGACCACGCCCGCGATGTGCAGGACCACGCTGGCGCGGCCGACGAGGCGCTGGAGGGCGCGCTTGTCATTGAGATCACCCTGCACCCATTCCACCCCGGCGCGGGCATCCTGCGGGCGGCGGGCAAGCGCGCGGACCTCTATCCCGGCGCGAGCGGCATAATCGAGCACAGCCTGGCCGACGAAGCCGGTGGCCCCGGTAATCGCCAGCAGTTCTGCCGCCATTACAGCAGCACCATCTGGTCGCGATGGATCAGGGCCGAGCGCGGGGCGTAGCCGAGGATGTCCTCGTGCTCGCGGCTGTGACAGCCCTTGAGGCGGGCGCATTCGGCAGCGTCGTACTCCGAAAGGCCCCGCGCCAAAGTCTCCCCATCCGGGCCGACCACGGCGATAGCGTCGCCGCGCTGGAAATCGCCCTCGACCCCGGTGATCCCGGCCGCAAGCAGGCTGGAGCCGCGCTTGAGGGCTGCGGCGGCACCGGCATCGACTAGAACGCTCCCGCGCATGCGCATGCGGCCGCCCAGCCAGGCCTTGCGCGCCTGCTTGCGTCCGCGCGGCAGGAACAGGGTGCCCCGCTCGGCGGACATGGCGGTGGCGATGGGCGCGGTCGGCTGCCCGTCGATGATGGCCAGCGCCATGCCGGCAAGTTCGGCGATCTCGGCCGCCTGCAACTTCGAGGTCATACCACCCGAACCGAGGCCGGAGGAAGAGCCGCCGGTCGCCATGGCGTGAATTTCGGACGTGACGCCTTTCACTACGGGAATGCGGACAGCGCCGGGTTGGCGGGGATCGCGATCATAGAGGCCGTCGATGTCGGACAGCAGCAGGACGCCCGAGGCGCCGGCCGCCTGCCCGACGCGGGCGGCCAGGCGATCGTTGTCGCCGAAGCGGATTTCCTGTGTGGCGACTGAATCGTTTTCGTTGATCACCGGCACCGCGCCCGCTGCCAGCAGAGTGCCGAGCGTTGCTGTGACGTTGAGATAGCGGCGGCGGTCCTCGAGATCCTCGAGCGTGAGCAGTATCTGCGCTGCGGTCAGGCCATGGGCGGCGAGGAGTTCGGCCCACAATCCCGCGAGCGAGATCTGGCCGACAGAGGCTGCAGCTTGCGCATCGGACAGGCTACCACGCCCGCCCTTGGCGAGACCGAGCTTTCGCGCGCCCAAAGCTATCGCACCCGAGGAGACGACGATCACTTCCTGCCCCGCCGCCCGCGCGGCTGCGATTTCGGCCACCAGCGCCGTCAGCCATTCACGCCGGGGCGCACCATCCTTGCCCACGAGCAGCGCCGAGCCGACCTTGACCACAAGGCGCGGACAGGTGGATGCGTCGGTCAGGTGGGCAAGCTGGCTGATCTTCATGAGGGCCGCTTAGGGCAAATGTGACGGATCGTGAAGGGCCGCCGGTCGCGCAAAGTTCTCCGATGGTCGGGCAAAGCGAACCCTCGCAACCAGGTGCGGCGGGTGGCGAAGCATTGTCGGTCCCGTTTCAGCAACTGGGTCCTTGCCGTCATGCCCGTCGACCGCACCCGCCGCTTAGTTCTTGCCGCCCTCGCCTCGTCCGGCGTCGCAGCGCCATTATCAGCACGCAAGAACGACCGCCCTGCAAAGCTTGCCAAGCCGATCCCGAGCGATGGCCATGACATGGTGCAAGGCCGCTTCGGCGCGGTGCATTATCGCTATGGCGGTGCGGGCAGAACGAGCGGCAGGACGCCCGTGCTGTGCCTCCATGCCTCGCCCGGATCGGGCATGGGGTTCACAAACTTCATAAGGGAGATGGGCAAGGACCGGTTGACCATCGCCGCCGACAATCCCGGTTTCGGGCTGTCCGATCGCCCTCCCCATCCTTCGACTATCCCTGATTTTGCCGGAGCCATGAGCGACCTGATCGATCAGCTTGGCTTGAAGCAGATCGATCTTGTCGGCAGCCATACCGGATCGGCCACGGCGGTAGAACTCACCAGACAGCGGCCGGACGCCGTCCGGCGCATCGTGCTGCATTCGGCGCTGATGTTCACCCCGCAGGAGATTGCCGACTACAAGGCCCGGCTTGAAGGCTCTGTGCCGGAAACGCTGGATGCGGCTGCCGACCGCCTACCCGGCCTGTGGCGCAAGTTCGACCGCTTCCGGCGCGAGCTTGGCGAGGCCGCCGCGTGGCAACTGTTCTGGGAAATGAACCGCGATCCCACGCATTCGGGCTGGGGGCACGATGCGGCCTTCGCCTATGACTTTGCCGCGACCCTGCAAAAGCTGCGCGTACCGATTCTGGTGCTCAATCCCAAGGAAGGCCTGTCACCGATCTCGGCACGCGCGCGCGGGCTGGCTGCCAACGTCAATGTGCTGGATCTGCCCTTTGGCGACGGCCTGTTCAGCGGACATGCCGACGAGATCGTCCCAATCATCCGCAGCCACTTCGACGGCTGACGATCCGATCAGATAGGCGACCAGGGCTTCTGGTCGGCCTCGTCCTCGACTTCGCCGGTCGGGCGCTCGGTCACCGTGGCGACGGGCAGGTGTTCGAGCACGGCGTCAAGCAGGGCATCCATGCCTTTCCCTGTCGCACCCGAGATCGGATAGACCTTGCGCGCACCGGCCTCGCGCAATTCCTTGGTAAAGGCCTTGACCAGTTCGGCGTCGACAAGGTCGATCTTGTTGAGCGCGATGAGGCGCGGCTTTTCGTCGAGACCGGCGCCATAGGCCTCGAGTTCATCCTCGACGATCCGCATGGCTTCGGCAGGATCGGTCTCGCTGTGGATGTCGATCAGATGGATCAGCACGCGGCAGCGCTCGATATGGCCGAGGAAGCGGTCGCCGATGCCGGCGCCGTCCGCCGCGCCTTCGATCAGGCCGGGAATGTCGGCCAGCACGAATTCACGGTTGCGGTGGCGCACGACTCCGAGTTGCGGGCGCAGCGTGGTGAAGGCGTAGTCACCCACCTTGGCCTTGGTGTTGGTAATCTGGTTGATGAAGGTGGACTTGCCCGCGTTGGGCAGGCCGACAAGGCCGGCGTCGGCCAGCAGCTTCAGGCGCAGCCAGACGTACATTTCCTCACCGGGCCAGCCGGGGCCCTGCTGGCGCGGGGCGCGGTTGGTGGAGGACTTGTAGGAGGCGTTGCCGCGCCCGCCATCGCCGCCGCGCAGCAGGACCTTGCGTTCGCCGACTTCAGTCATGTCGAGCAGGACTGTCTCACGGTCGTCGTCGAGGACCTGCGTCCCCACCGGCACCCTGATGATCAGATCGTTGCCACCTGCACCCGTACGGTTCTGGCCCGCACCCCCGCCGCCGCGCTGGGCCTTGAAGTGCTGGGTGTAGCGGAAATCGATCAGGGTATTGAGGCCCGTGACCGCCTCGAAGATGATGTCGCCGCCCTTGCCGCCATTGCCGCCATCGGGCCCGCCGTATTCGACATACTTCTCGCGCCGGAAGCTGACCGCGCCGGGGCCGCCCTGGCCGGAGCGGATGAAGATCTTGGCCTGATCGAGAAAATGCATGCGGGTAACTGATCCAATGACAGGCCCGGAGCAAATGCGTCTGCCGCCCCGGAAGCGAGCCTTTTACCCGTTCATGGAGAGCTTGTAACGCCGAACCGCGAGGCGCCTGCCAAATCAGGCGGTTCGATGATACCTGGTGGAGCCGAGGGGGATCGAACCCCTGACCTCGTCATTGCGAACGACGCGCTCTCCCATCTGAGCTACGGCCCCGTTCCTGGTATCGCCCCGCAGTACCCTGCAGGGAGCGCCGCCATTAGCGCAGCGCTCCCTGCCTGAAAAGGGATTTTTTGACGGACCCGCGTCGCCTCAGTGCCCTGCGCCGCTGCGGTCCGGCATGGGTGCTGACGAGACGTTGACCGTTTGCTGCGGCGGACTCATCAGCCCGCCGTATTGCGCCTGCCAGATGGCCAGATCGGTGCGATAGACTTCGTAGCGCCGGTAGAAGTCGTCGAACACGACCTCGATGTTTGGCAGGCTACGCACTGCGAAGGCTTCGAGATCGGCCGATTTGACCGCCGCGCCATCGCGACTGACGGCCATGACCGCGTCACAGAAGTCCGACAGCGTGGGCGGCAGCGCATAGTGATTGTAGACCGCCGTGATGTAGGCCTCGCGCGGGGCGATGAACTTCGCGCCGTATTTGGCCTTGAACTCCGTATCGAGCCGCTTGTTCACGGCGTTCAGCGTCTTGGCGTGGGTCGTCAGGAATGCCTTGTAGCGCGGCAGGATGTCGGCATGGACCGGTGCGTTGCAGTTCAGCGCCGCGACGTTGTAGGCCGAGCGCAGGTTCCAGACCATCTGCGCGGACGAGATGTTGCGGTTGAGCGACTGGCGCAATCCGTTGGCATCAGCCGGGGGGATCGCGATGTTGTCCGACGCGCCATTGGGGGCCTTGGGCCTGGGCGGGATGACCACGACCTTTGGCGGCGGGGGTGGCGGCGGCGGCGGAGGCGGCGGTGGCTTGGGCGCGCAGGATGCAAGGCCGATGGCGAGGCCTGCGGCGATGACACTGGGCGCGGCGATGCGCCGGAAACGAAACATTGGCATTCCCCCATTCCGGTTCCCGATGAAACCGTGTCAGGCAGACGATCCCTTTGTCGCAGCGGGTGAAAATGCTGCGCGAACCATCCTTTATGCAAGATTAAGCAGACCCTAGCGTCACTACGCAGGAATGAGAATCCCCCTGACAAGAAAAACCCGGCGAACCGTTGCGGTCCGCCGGGCCAATCAGGTTCAGTTCGGATGCTCTGTCAGATCAGCGGCGGTCGCCCATGAACTGCAGCAGGAACTGGAACATGTTTATGAAGTCGAGGTAGAGGCTCAGCGCGCCGAGAACGACGGCCTTGCCCGCGAAGTCGGTTCCGGCGACGTAGGCATACTGCTCCTTGAGCTTCTGCGTGTCGTAGGCGGTAAGGCCTGCGAAGATCAGGACGCCGAGGAAGCTGATCGCCCAGCCAAGACCGCTGGACTTCAGGAAGATATTCAGCAGCGAAGCGATCAGGATGCCGAACAGCCCCATGATCAGGAAGCTGCCCATGCCGGACAGGTCCTTCTTGGTGGTGTAGCCGTAAAGGCTCAGACCCGCGAAAGCACCGGCGGTCGCAAAGAACGTCGTGGCGATCGAGGCGCCGGTATAGACCAGGAAGATCGTCGACATCGACAGACCCATGGCCACCGCGAAGCCCCAGAACATGCCCTGCAGGGCCGTGGTCGAGAACTTGTTTGCGCCGAAGCTCATGAACATCACGAAGGCGAGCGGCGAAAGCATGACCAGCCAGATCAGCGGCGTACCGAACAGCGCCAGGGTAAGACCCGTGGATGCCGAGAGCAGCGCAACGATGCCCGAAAGCATCACGCCCGAGGCCATGTAGTTGTAGATCGACAGCATGTGACGGCGCAGGCCGGCGTCGAACACTTCGCCGCGGCCATAGGCGCCGGAAAGGCTCGGAGACGCGCCGAAGCCCGTTCCGGTGGGCCGAGGGTCGTTCCAGTTTGCCATCTTCAAAGCTCCGTTCTGTGGCCCCAATGGCCACGTCACTGGAATATCGGCGCTTTGGCCTGCGCTTTCAAGTGAAACCGGAGCAATGTCGCGTCCATGGAATGTAACGAATTGTTGCGGAACTCAGCCCGCCCTTCGCGCCATTTCCGTCATCTCGGCGCTGCGATCCCGCGCGCCGCGCAAGGTGTCCTCGATCAGGCGCACGAGACGGTCATCGGCATCCAGCACGTCGATGCCAACTTGGGTGACGCCGCCAGGGCTGGCCACGCGACGGGCAAGTTCGCCGGGGGAATGCTCGGAAGCGGCCGCCAGCATGGCTGCGCCTTCAACCATCGACAAGGCCAACCGGTCGGCCTGCTCGCGCGGCAGCCCGAGAGCGGCGGCGCCCTGCGCCAGCGCGTCGATGAAGCGATAGACGAACGCCGGACCTGACCCTGCCAGCGCGGTGACGAGATCCATCTGATCCTCGCTGGACAGCCACTCGGCCTGCCCGAGCGGTGCCATCAGCGCGTCCGTTTCCGCCTTCGCTGCTTGGTCGGCATCACCGACCAGCGCGATTGGCGACTTGCCAAGAGCAGCCGCGAGATTGGGCATGACACGCACAATGGCGCGAGCATCGGGAAAACTGGCGCGCAGAGTTGCAAGATCGACCCCGGCCAGAATCGACAGGAGCAGCGTGTCCGGCCCCACGAAGAGACGCACGGCCTCGGCCGCATCCGGCAACTGCTGTGGCTTGAAGCCGAGCAGGACCACATCGAACGCAGCTTCGCCAACAGGTGCCGTGCCGAGCAGGCGAACTCCGTCGGGTGCGGCCTCGAGATAGGGATCGACGACGGTGAAGACCTGCGGCGCAATGCCGCCCGCCAGCCAGCCCTTGAGCATGGCACCGCCCATGTTGCCACAGCCAAACTGGAGGAAGGTCTTGGTCATCGAGCGGTTCCCTTGAGTCGCGTTTGCGCGCTCAATGCCGGGGCAGTCGGCAGACCGCAATCACGAAAGCCTGTCCCCCCTGCGAGGGCCGGGGCCTCAGTTCGATTACGCCCGGAATTCCGTAACAACGCCGAGGTCCTCGCCTTCGCGGGGACGCGCGGTTCTTCAAGCTTCGCCGGCCGCGTCCACCATCGCGCTGGCGAGCGCGTCAGTCGGGCTCTTGTCGCCCCAAAGGATGAACTGGAAGGCAGGGTAAAAGCGATCGCACTCGTCGACCGCAGCCTCGACCGCTGCCTGCGCCTGACTGATCGACAGCAGACCTTCGTCCCCGAGCATCAGGCCATGACGGTAGAGAAGGACCGATCCGTTCGACCAGATGTCGAAGTGGCCGATCCAGACCTGCTCATTGATAAGCGCCATCAGTTCGAAGACGGCGGACTTCTTGTCGTCGGGAATGCGGATATCAGGGAGGCACAGGATCTGCAGGACATGATCCTCGACCCGCCAGATCGCGCGGAGCTGGTAATTGGCCCAGGATCCCTGGATTTCGCCCGTGACCTCGTCGTCCGAGACGAACTCGCAGGGCCAGCCGCGCGCTTCGAAAAGCGATGCGATCATGTCGACAGGCGCTGCCTCATCGCGCTCGTTGTCGTCATGGCCGGTCCGCATGGTACGTCCCCTGAACACGTGATCGGGCCTCCTCGGCTGGTTGGCCCGGCAGGGCGGTCTGCCCTGACTGCTGCTCACCACGTCAATGGCGCTTCACACCCCCGCCCGACAATCGGGGGTTAACAGGTGGTTGGGCAAAACTCGACAACCTTGTGGGAAAGCTGTGGACAAGGAGTGAACATGACAAGGCCGCGCATGTTCCTGCAACAACAGCCTATTTGAGCGAAAGCGTATCTACCGGCTGCCCCGCAGGACTGGTCCACTGGTAGCTGGAAACGCCGCTCTTCTTGAGTTTGGTGACGAATTCCTGCGCATCTGCCTCGCTGTCGAACGGCCCGGTGAGCAGGCGGAAGTTGCTGCGCCAGGGGGACAGATAGGGCTTGCGGCCACGCAGGACTTCGGGCGCTTCCTTGACCAGGCGGCGCCATTCGTTGTCCATCATGTCCTTGTTGCCGCCGGTCAGCACCTGCACCCAGATGCGACTGGAGTGGCTGGGAGCGGCCTTCTTCGACTTCGCGTCCTTGGCCTCCTTGGCATCCTTGGCATCCTTGGCTGCGGCCTTGGGGTCCTTCAGCGGCTTGCCGTCCTTGCCGAGCTTGACCGTTTCCTTGGACGCAGGCTTCTCGGTTTCCTTGGCAGGAATGCGCGAGACATCAGTAGGTCCATCCGGTCGCTCACCTCGCGCATCGGCCTTGGTAGCCTTCGCATTGGGCTTGGGCGCAATCCGGGTGATGTCCACGGCCGCAACCTGGGCTTTGCGCTCTTCCTCAGGCGGGGCAAAGGACTTGAACAGCGAGGCCAGATCGCGAGGCGGCGGCGGGGCTGCAGCTGCCGTCTGGGCGGGAGAAGACGGAGCCGTGGTGGCCGGTGCACTTGCCACCACTTGGCCGACCGACGGCGCCGCTTGCGTCGACGAAGCTGCCGCTGGCGTCGAAGCAGGGGCATTCTGTGCCGCAGTGGACGAACCGACTTTTGCCAGATCGAAACTGCTTGCAGGACCGACCGCCGGGCGGGAAGCGGCCGGAGCAGACTGCTGCGGAGGCACTGCTGCCGGGACCGGTGCAGCCCGAGCCGTCGTCGCAGCGGCAACCTGGACGGCGGACGTGCTTCGTGTTTCCGGAGGTGCCGTCAGGTCCTGCTGGAAGCCTGGCTTGGCGGCTCCCGATATCGGCGTGGCGCTCACCGTCGATGCCGACGAGATGATCGTCGTGGTTGGAGTGGGCGTCGATACCGGTCGGCTGGCGGCTTGCTGCGCCGGACGGATCGCTGGCACTGCAGGGCGAGTCGAGCCCGGCGGCACGTCAAGCGCAGACAGAACGGTCGGCCGTGGCACGACTTGCTTGGCGGGCGGTGTGGTTACCGGCGCGGACTGGGCAGGCGGCAACGCTGCACTTGCGTAAGTCTGTGCGGCAGGGGGCGTAGATGGTGCAACCGTCGCCGCCGGACGGGTTGCCGCCGGCGTGATCGAAGCAGTCTCGATCCTGCCTGGGCGACGGCGCTTCTCGCGGCTCGGCTTGTCAGTCGAGGCGGCCGATGGCCCAAGCGGAGCGCCGCTCGGTATCAGGCCTGCTTCGGCTACGCGTGGCGCGCGAGGATTGAGCGCCGCATACTGGACGACCCGGGGATCATCCCGGCCGATATCCGCTGCGCGTGGGAAACGACCGAAGTTGGCTGCTGCCGCCTGCTGCGCCGGGGTGAGGCGCGGCATGTAGCGCAAGTAGGGCGCGATTCCCGCCGCCAGATCCTGCGGCATCGACGCATAGGCAATGGCCACCGCCTCGTCCGGACCACCAGTGACGGCCATGGCGAAAGTACGGGTGCGCCACGCCGCGCGATCCTGCTTCTCGATCAGGGGGGCGAGCAGCGCCTCCGCTCCGCGACGGTCTCCCGCGATGGCCAGGCTCATCGCGTAGCGGCGCGTGATCACGTCGTCAGCGCCACGGCTGAGCGCCACCTGGTACCAGCGTTGGGCGCGGCCATTGTCGCCGACCAGATCGTAGGCCAGCGCACGGTCGGCTGCCATGGCGAAGGTATCCGCTCCGGCGCGCTCTGCCTCGTCGAACGAGGAGATCGCAGTGACGGGATCTTCAGCGGCGAGCTGCGCCTTGCCCATCAGGGCCTTGGTCCGGGCATTGCCCGGCTGGACTTCGTTGGCCCTGGTCAGAAAACCGATGGCTGCATCGCTGTCGCCAAGCTTCAGGGCGGCGTCGGCAGCATCGAACAGGGCGGGCACGTTCCGTGGATCCGCAGCGAGGCGGGCAAGGGCTGCGTTGAGATCACGCGAGGGGCTCTGAGCCGTGGACTGAACCACCGGGCGAGACACCGTGACGGGACCGTCCGGATCATCATCGCCCTTGCCGGATGTCTGGGCGAGGACCGGGTTCGAAGCCGTGGCCAGCAGCGTCGTGGCCAGCAACATGGCAACCGTCAGGCGCATGCCGTCCGGGCCAAGGAAACGCGCGATGGGGAAGCGGTTGATCATCCTGCCGCGCTCTATACCGATCCGAAGATGAAGCGGCGGCAACAGGCGCCGCCGCTCATCCGATTTCTACTGGTTGTTCTGGCGACCGAGGAAGCGCGGAATATTGAGTGCGCCTCCATCCTCTTCGCCCTCATCGTCCCCGCCGCGGTTGCCGCGCGACAGGTTGGCCATGCGCTCGAACAAGGTGCTGCCACCTGCCGGCTTGGCGGGTTCGGCATCTGGTGCACGACCCAGGCGCGGCATGGCAGGAGCGGACTCCGGTGCCGGGGCCGGAGCAGGCTCCAGCGGCGCTTCCATTCCACCCAGCGAAAGCTCGCCCGGATCCTGTTCGGTCTGCGCTTCGGACAGATCGAGCGTAAGATCGAGCGGCTCCGGTTCGGGCTCTGCAACCGGTGCGGGCTGAACCTGCTCTGCGGCAGGCGACCATGCCGGCTGCACGGGCTCTGCCGGAGGCGGCGTGTAGACCGGTGCGGAGGGCGCAGCGGTCGGCACAGCCGGTCCGCGTGCGCTGCCCGGGATCGAAACCGGGCGCGAGGCGATCTCGGCCTGTTCCTGGCTCTGCTCGATACCGGTGGCGACGACCGACACGCGGATCTTGCCATCGAGATCGGGATTGAAGGCCGAGCCCCAGATGATGTTCGCGTTGGGATCGACCAGTTCGCGGATGTGGTTGGCCGCCTCGTCGACCTCAAGCAGCTTCATGTCGTCGCCGCCGATGATCGAGATAATGACGCCCTTGGCGCCCTGCATCGACACGCCATCGAGCAGCGGGTTGGCAATCGCGCGTTCTGCCGCTTCAAGCGCGCGGTTCGGACCTTCGCCCTCGCCCGTGCCCATCATCGCCTTGCCCATCTCGCCCATGACCGAACGGACGTCGGCGAAGTCGAGGTTGATCAGGCCCGGCATGACCATGAGGTCGGTGATCGAGCGGACGCCCTGCTGCAGCACTTCGTCGGCCAGCTGGAACGCTTCCTTGAAGGTCGTCTCCGCCTTCGCGACCAGGAACAGGTTCTGGTTGGGAATGACGATCAGGGTGTCGACGTGCTTCTGCAGTTCCTCGATGCCGCTCTCGGCCGAGCGCATACGGCGTGTGCCTTCGAACAGGAACGGCTTGGTAACGACACCGACCGTGAGCACGCCCTTGCGGCGCGCCGCTTCGGCGATAACCGGAGCCGCGCCGGTGCCGGTGCCCCCGCCCATGCCCGCGGCGATGAACACCATATGCACGCCTTCGAGCGCACGCTCGAGTTCCTCGATGGTCTCTTCGGCGGCAGCGCGACCGACTTCGGGACGGGCGCCGGCACCGAGGCCCTGGGTAATGTCAGGCCCGAGCTGGATGCGGTTTTCCGCGATCGAATTGTTGAGCGCCTGCGCATCGGTGTTGACGACAATGAACTCGACGCCCTCGATCTGCGCGTTGATCATGTTGGCGATGGCATTGCCGCCTGCACCACCAACTCCGATCACCGTGATCCGGGGACGAAGTTCGTCAATTGCCGGCGGTCCGATGTTGATGCTCATAGTCGGTCTCCCAATCGGGTCATTGGCCCCGCTGCTGGCGAACATGCGCTTTCAGCGAGATTGCAAAACGTCGCATTAACCTGTTGCACAAGGCAGCTTTACGAATCAAAGGCGGTTTTGCCTTTTCCACAAGTTGCATGGGCGTGACAGGCAGCAATTCGTCGAGTTCGGAGCGGTAACGCTCGAAACCGAGTTCAGAAGTAATCCTTTATCGCGCGCCACAACCGAATCAGCAGGTTCATGCCCTTGTAAGATCCGCTTGGCACGAAAGCCGGGCCGATCGCACGAATGTCCACCGGATCAGCCGCCGCAAACAGCACAAGGCCGACCAGGGTCGAGGAACTGGGCGTAGCGTGCCCCGGGGGCAGGCCCAACATCGTGGGTGGCGAACCAATGCGCACGGGACGGCCAAGCGCCGACTGCGCATAGTCGGCAAGGCCTGGAAGTTGCGCGCCGCCCCCGGTCAGGACAACCTGCTGCCCTGTCTGGCCGACAAAGCCCATCGCCTTGAGCGCCTTGCCGACCTCTTCGGTGAAGAAGCCGAGTTGCTGGGTAATCACCGAGATCAGTTCGGCGCGGGGAATGCGGTTCTTGTCGTCGGCGTGGCGCGCGACCGGTCCGCCTTCGGGATCGCCCGGAGCGTTGACCGGGATCATCTCGCGGTGATCCGCCGGGCTGGCGATGGCCGAGCCGGACATGCACTTGAGGCGTTCGGCCTGATAGCGGCGAATACCGAAGGCCGAGGCGATGGCATCGGTGATGTCGCCCGAGCCGTACTGGATCACCTGCATGCCGAGCAGCATGCCGGCAGCATAGACCGAGACGGTGGTGACTTCGGCCCCGAACTCGACCAACGCCACGCCCAACTCGCGCTCTTCCGGCGTCAGGCAGGCGTGGCCAGCCGCAACCGGAGAGCCAACCACGGCCTCGACCTCGAGATGCGCGTTCTGCACGGCCTCGCGCAGGTTCCGCACCGGTGCGCCATCGGCGAGCATGACGTGGATATCGACCGCGAGCCGCTCTGCATGGAGGCCCTTGGGGTTCGGAACACCGTGGGCGCCATCGAGCGTGTAATGCGCAGGCTGGGCATGAAGTACCGTGCGACCGTCAGGCTGGATGACCTCGCGGCCCGCCACGAGCAGATGCTCGATATCGTCCTGCTCGATCCGCCGCCCACCGACTTCGACCTCGACCCGTGCGGTGGTGCTGGCAAGCCCCGCCCCCGAACAGCCGATCCAGACCTTCTGGATATCGACGTTCGCCATCTTCTCGGCCCGCTCGATCGCATCGCGGACCGAATGGGTCGCGGCCTGCATGTCGGTCACGTAGCCGCGCTTGATGCCCTGAGCCGCCCGATGCCCGGAACCCAGTACGACCATCTCGCCCGTTTCGGACAGGCCGGCGATCATGGCCGAGACGCGGAAAGAACCGATATTTACGGCCGCAAAGACCTTGGAAATGCGTGGGGTCGCCATGATGTCTGGTCAGCCCTCGTCGCTTTTGGCGGCAGCGGCAAGGCGCTTGGCTTCGGCCTTGGCCTGTTCGGCCGCCCGCTTCTCGGCGGCAACTTCTTCGGCATGACCGGGCACGCGCATGTAGATGCGATCAGGCGCGCGCATATCGAACGCCGCGACCTTGCCGCCGAGGAGGCGGTTCACGCCATCCATGCGGGCAAAGCTCAGCAAGGCCCCCGCCGACTTCTCGTCGCCTTCCGGCAATGCGAGCACCTGCCCTGTCTTGAAGGTGAGATTCCAGCGGCGATTGCCGATCCATTCGGCTTCGGCAACCTGCGGCTTCAAGGCCGGAGCGGCGTCGAGCAGGCGCGTCAGATCCTCGACCCTTTTGCCCACGCCAAGGCCAGAGAGCACCAGCATGCCCTTCGCCTTGTCCGCCTTGACGGTCTCCAGCTCGGTTCCGGTATCATCGATCAGCACCATCCGGTCCGGCTTGCGCAGGACCGCGTGCGGGTTGCGCTCGACGATGTCGATCACCAGCGTATCCGGAAGCTTGCGCGAGACACGTGCATCCTTGACCCATGGCAGCTGGTTCAGTTCGTCGCGAAGGGAAGCAAGGTCCAGCGTGGTCATCGCCCGATCGTTCTGGCCAAGCACACGCTCGTAGATGCGCTGCTCGTTCATGCGGTTTACGCCGCGCACTTCGAGGTGGCTGACCTTGAACCCGGCGTCAGACGCAATCAGCGCCGCCTGCTCCGATGCCAGCGCCGGGATGCCGGCCATCACCGCAACGGTCCATACCGCAGCGACCGCGATCCCAAGGATCAGCGTCATCACGATGCGGTGCAGCGTCTCCTCGCTGAACGGCAGCCAGTGCATGACAGTGTCGAACACCGACCCGGTCTGCTGGCGCGCAGACTGGACCTTGCGCTGCGTCGTCCGCGCAGCGGCTGCCCGCCGCACGCCCTTTCCGCCACGCTTGATCGTCTGCGCCATGGTTCAGGCCTTTCCTGAGTCCTTGAGTGCTTCCGCGATGATGGCTTCGACCAGATCGGGATAGTCCATGCCCAGCGCCTTGGCCTGTTCCGGCACAAGGCTGAGCGGAGTCATGCCGGGCTGGGTGTTCACCTCGAGCAGGAACAGTCCCTCGGCACCCTGCTCGTCGTCCCAGCGGAAGTCCGAACGGCTGGTGCCTTTGCAGCCTAGCAACTGGTGGGCGCGCAGGGCGATCTGCTTGCAAGCCTCGGTGATCTCGTCGGGTATGTCGGCCGGACAGATATGGTCGGTCATGCCGTCGGTGTACTTGGCATCGAAATCGTAGAAGCCCGACTTGGGCTTGAGCTCGGTGACCAGCAGAGCGCGGTCGCCGATCACAGCAGTGGTCAGTTCACGCCCCCGAATGAACGGTTCGGCCAGAAGCTCGTCGAACTCCTGCCACGGTCCGCGCGCATCGGCGCTGATCGGATTGCCGTAGTTGCCGTCTGCGGTGACAATGGCGACGCCGACCGAGGAACCCTCATTGACCGGCTTGAGCACATAGGGGCGCGGCAGGGGATCGGCCTTGTAGAGCTCTTCGGTACGCACGATGCGCCCGCCGGGCATGGGAATGCCATGCGGCACCAGCGCCTGCTTGGTCAGCTCCTTGTCGATCGCGATAACCGAGGTGGCAAGGCCGGAATGGGTGTAGGTCAGGCCCATGATGTCCATCAGGCCCTGGATCGAACCGTCCTCGCCCGGTGTGCCATGGAGCGCGTTGAACACCACATCGGGCTTCGCTTCGGCCAGACGCAGCGCGACCTCACGGTCCATGTCGATCCGCGTGACCTTGTGGCCCTTGGACTCAAGCGCCTTGGCCACGCCCTCGCCCGACATGAGCGAGACCGGACGCTCGCTTGACCAGCCGCCCATCAGCACCGCGACATGAAGTTTCGGAAGCGTCACGGTCTGCCAATCCTCTTGATTTCCCATTCGAGCTCGACGCCCGACATAGCCTTCACGCGCTTGCGAACTTCCTCGCCCAGCGCCTCGATTTCGGCGCTGGTCGCCTCACCGGTGTTGATGAGAAAGTTGGTGTGCTTCTCGCTGACCTGAGCGCCGCCCATGGTCAGCCCTCGGCATCCAGCCTTGTCGACCAGTTCCCAGGCCTTGCCGCCATCGGGGTTCTTGAAGGTGGAGCCGCCGGTCTTCGAGCGCAGCGGCTGCGAGGCTTCGCGCGCGGCGCTGATTCGGTCCATCTCGGTCTGAATCGCGTCCGGCTCACCTGCGTGCCCACGGAACCGTGCGGCGACGACAATCGAGCCGTCGGTCAGGTCGGAATGGCGATAGGTGTAGCCCAGTTCGCTGAGCGGCAGCGTAACGATCTCGCCCGAGCGGATCACCACGTCGCAATCGATCAGCACGTCCTTGACTTCACGGCCGTAGGCCCCGCCGTTCATGCGCACGAAACCGCCGACCGTACCGGGGATGGAGCGCAGGAATTCGAGACCAGCAATACCGTTGTCGCGAGCGGTGGAGGATACCAGGATTCCGCTCGCCCCGCCACCGCAGTTGAGCGTAACTTCGTCGACCTTCTCGACTTTGGCAAAGGCCTTCCCAAGACGGATGACTACCCCCGGAACGCCGCCATCACGCACGATCAGGTTCGAGCCGAGCCCAAGCGCCATGACCGGCACATCCGGTGCGAGCCCTGCCAGGAAGTCCTGCAGGTCGGCCACATCCTTAGGCTCGAACAGCCAGTCCGCAGTACCGCCGGACTTGAACCAAACCAGCGGCGCCAGCGGGGCATTCGGGGTCAGCTTGCCACGAACCGAAGGCAGCGTAAGGGTGGTCACCCCTGCCCCCTTTCGCGCGCAATCGCGTCGGCAAGGCCAGCAGCCCACTTGGTGATGTCGCCTGCGCCGAGGCAGACGACCATGTCACCGGGCTGCGCAGTTGCTGCGAGTTCCTTGGCGAGCGCATCTGACCCGGCTGTCAGGTGCGCGCTGCGATGGCCGCGCGCCTTGATTCCTTCGACCATCGCCGCGCTGTCGACGCCTTCGATGGGCTGCTCGCCCGCCGGATAGACCGGGGCGGCATAGACCACGTCGGCATCGTTGAACGCGCCCTGGAAGTCTTCCATGTGATCGCGCAGGCGGGTGAAGCGGTGCGGCTGGACGACGGCGATGACCCGGCCCTGCACACCTTCGCGCGCGGCAGCGAGCACGGCGCGGATCTCGACCGGGTGGTGGCCGTAGTCGTCGATGACCGTCACGCCATCAACCTCACCCACCTTGGTGAAGCGACGCTTGACCCCGCCGAACTTGCCAAAGCCGGTGCGGATGAGGTCATCCGAAACGCCCATTTCCACCGCGACCGCGACGGCAGCGAGCGCGTTCTGGACGTTGTGGCGGCCCGGCATCGGCAGTTCGATGCCCTCGATCCGGCGGAACGATCCATCGCGCTGGCGCAGCACGGCCGTGAAGCGATTGCCGCCGGGGATCGGCGTCACGCTCTCGCCGCGCACGTCGGCCTGCGCGGAGAAACCGTAGGTCACCACGCGGCGGTCGCGCACCTTGGGGATGATCGCCTGCACTTCCGGATGATCGATGCACAGCATCGCCGCGCCGTAAAACGGCACGTTCTCGATAAACTCGACGAAGGCCGACTTGACCTTGTCGAACGAGCCGTAGTGGTCGAGATGCTCGGGATCGATGTTGGTGACGACCGCCAGTGTGCCATCAAGGCGCAGGAACGAACCATCGCTCTCGTCGGCCTCGACCACCATCCACTCGCTGTCACCCAGACGGGCGTTGGAGCCGTAGGAATTGATGATGCCGCCATTGATCACGGTGGGGTCGATCCCGCCGGCATCGAGCAGGCAGGCGACCATCGAAGTCGTTGTAGTCTTGCCATGCGTCCCAGCCACGGCGACAGTGTTCTTGAGCCGCATCAGCTCGGCCAGCATTTCGGCGCGGCGCACGACGGGGATGCGGTGCTCGAGCGCGGCCACAACCTCAGGATTGTCGCGCTTCACTGCGGTCGACGTGACGACCACCGCCACACCATCGACGTTCTCGGACTTCTGCCCGATCATCACCTTGATGCCGCGCGAGCGCAGACCATCGACGACATAGCTTTCGGCCATGTCCGAGCCCTGCACCGAATAGCCCATGTTGTGCATGACCTCGGCAATGCCCGACATGCCGATGCCGCCGATGCCGACGAAGTGGATCGTCCCGATCTCGGTGCCGACGCCCTTCATGCGAGCTGCTCCTGACCGGCAGGCGCGGCGCTGCGGCTGTCGACGCGGATCACGTCCATGATCGGCTCGCCCCCGAAACTTTCGACCAAATCGGCAAGATCGCTGACGGCGTTGGGCAGGCCGCAGTTCCACGCAGCATGCGCGGCATTGACCAGCGCCTGCGGATGTTGGGCAATTGCCTGGATTTGCAAGCAGATGTCCTTGGAGAGTTTTTGAATTGCATCAGCGCGCTGGCTAAGCACGGCATTCCGCTTATCGCCTGTGAACGCGTCTGGCTCGAGCATAGTGGGTCCCGGTTGGCGAATGGCGCGAGCGCCGCCTGCAGAAACCATCTCGCGCGTATTCACAGCCTGATGATCGTCCGTTGCAATCGGCAGAGGAAGCAGGATTGCGGGACGGCCAACGGCTGTCAGTTCGGCAATCGTCGAAGCACCGGCACGGCCGATGAACAGGTGCGTACCGGCTAGGCGCGACTGCATGTCCTCAAAGTAGGTGCCGAGTTCAGCGGGAATCTCATGCGCGGCATAACGAGCACGAACAGCTTCCAGATCCTCTGGGCGACACTGCTGCGTGACTTGCAGCCGGTGGCGCAAGCTGGGCGGCAGCATGGCCAATGCATCGGGCACGACTTCCGACAGAATCGAAGCGCCTTGGCTTCCCCCCGTCACCAGCACCCGAAACAGGCTGTCCTCGGTGAATTCCGGGAACGGCTCGCCCCGCAGCGCCAGCACTTCGGGACGCACCGGATTGCCGACGCGGTGGACCTTGCCCCACAGCTTGGGATCAAGCCGGTCAACCTCGCCATAAGCCGTGGCAATGGCGTCCACGCGTTTGGCGAGGAAGCGGTTGACCCGCCCCAGCACAGCGTTCTGCTCGTGGATTACCGTCGGGATCTTCGCCGAATGCGCGGCAAGCAAGGCAGGCAATGCCGGGTAGCCGCCGAAACCGATCACGCACGAAGGCTGGAAGCTTTCGAACAGGCGCAGCGCCATTGCCCGGCCCTGCCAGATCGCGCGCAGGCCCTTGAGCAGTGCAACCGGGTTCTTCGCCAGGCGCCCTGCCGGAAGCACATGCGCAGGCATGAAGTCTGGCTTGCCCGGAATCTTCGCGCCGCGTTCATCGGTCACCAACGCAACGTGATGGCCGCGCCGTTCAAGCTCCACCGCCAGCGCGAAAGCCGGAATGAGGTGTCCACCCGTGCCGCCTGCCGCGAGCACGTAATGCCGAGAAGCGCCACTCATTTGCGCACCAGTTCCGAAACGTCGAACTTCTCGCGCGAAAGGTAGGGGTTGCGCCGCGTGATCGCGAGCAGCAGCCCGACGCCCATGAGCAGCGCGATGGTGGACGATCCGCCGTAGCTGATCAGCGGCAAGGTCATGCCTTTCGAAGGGAAAAGTTGCAGGTTCACAAGGATGTTGATGAACGCCTGCCCGACCAGCTGCGCGGTCAGCCCGGCTGCCGCAAGGATGGTGAACAGATCGTCCTCGTCGAGCAGGCGCATCAGCACGCGCAGCGCGATGGCGCAATAGATCGTGACTATGACGGCGCAGGCGATCAGCCCGAATTCCTCACCGACCACCGAAAAGATGTAGTCGGTGTGCGCCTCGGGCAGGGCATTCTTGCGGCTGCCAAGCCACAGCCCCGTCCCGCTCCAACCGCCGTTCATCAAGGTGCGCATGGCAAGGTCGACCTGGTCAAACTCGCTGCCGCCCGAGATGAAGTTGTCGATGCGGTGGGTGGCGTTGGGGTAGAAGAAGTATGCGGCGACCACCGCGAGGATCAGCCCGCCCATCGCATAGAGAATCTTGTTGACCGACAAGCCCGAAAGCAGCGCAAGCACGAACCACACGCCGCCGAACAGCATGGTCGAACCGAAGTCCGGCTGCGCCATCAGCAGCATGCCGACCAGCCCCATGATCGCCACCGTGATCGGGATGACCGGAATGTTGGGATCGCGCACGCGCCACGAAAGGATCCACGCCAGTGCAATGGCAAAGCCGGGCTTGAGAAATTCGGAGGGCTGCAGGCTGAAGCCGATCCACAACCAGCGCTTGGCGCCCTTCACCTCGCTGCCGACCAGCGGCACCAGCACCAGCGCGACGACCATTGCGGCGGCCAGCACGATCGCCCCGCGCCGAGCCGCTTCCTTGGGCAGGACCGAGGCGAAGAACATCGCGACGAGGCCCACCGCCACCCAGCGCAAGTGGATCCAAAAGAAGTAGAGATCTCCCAGCGACTTGCTGCTGGTGGAAAGGCGATGCGCCGACGCGGGCGAGGCTGCAGCGACAGCAATACAACCGATCGTCACCAGCGAGAGGATCAGCGTCAGCAAAACGCGATCGATCTCACGCCACCAGATCAGCAATTCGCTGCGGCGGCTGCGACGGAAGCGCGCACCGTGGCCAACCACGCGCACTCCGCCATCGGGCATGGTGGTGGTGACAAGGCGGGTGGGCGTCGGCGTCGTGCTCATGAGCCAGTACCCGGCGGGCACGGCGCATCAGCATCCGCGATCAGCGCCTCCACGATCTGACGGAAGCTGTCACCGCGTGCCTCGAAATCGCGGAACTGGTCGAAGCTGGCGCAGGCTGGCGACAGCATCACCACATCGCCCGGCTGTGCTGCGTCCATCGCCTGGCGCACGGCATCGCACATCATCTCGCTGCGGGTGACGGGCATGACCGGCTCGAGGATGTTAGCGAACATCGGCCCGGCCTCACCAATCGTGTAGGCCGCAACCACGTGATCGAAGTAGGGCGCGCACTCGTCAAGGTTGTCGCTCTTGGGCAGGCCGCCGAGGATCCAGTGGATGCGCGGATAAGCGCCGAGCGCGGGTGCAGTCGACGCCGGGTTGGTGGCCTTGCTGTCGTTGACGAACAGCACGCCGTTGGCCTCGGCCACGCGCTCCATGCGGTGCGGCAGGCCGACGAAGCTGGCAAGTGCCGGACGCCATACGTCTTCACCGATGCCCAGCTGCCGGGCGATCTCCACTGCGATGGCGGCATTCTGCAGGTTGTGCGGGCCTTGGAGTGACGGCCAAGCACCCTGTCCTTCGAGCGCATCGGGCTGCACCACATGGACGAAGCCGGCGTCGTGCGTTGCCGAAGTCTCACGCGCGATCTTCAGGGTGTGCTCGTCCCCGCAGCCGAACACCGCGTGGTTTCGGGCAGACTGCATCTGGAACAGCCGCGCCTTTGCTGCGGCATAGCCCTCGAAGCCATTGTAGCGGTCGAGATGGTCGGGGCTGAGATTGATCAGCGCGGCAACATCGCAGTCAAGGCTCTGCGTCAGGTCGATCTGGTAGCTCGAAAGCTCCAGCACATAGACACCACCTTCCGGCAAAGGCTCCTGCCCCAGAACCGGCAACCCGATGTTCCCGCCAAGCCGCGCCTCAAGCCCCGCTGCCTTGCAGATGTGGTGGACCAACATCGTGGTCGTCGACTTGCCGTTGGTGCCCGTAATGCCGACGACGCGATGCGCCGGAAGATCGTCGCGGGCCTGCGCGAAGAGCTCGATGTCCCCGATCACCGGCACGCCGAACGAAGCGGCATGGGCGGCAATGGGATGGCGGTTCAGCGGAACACCGGGGCTGACCACCACGCCTGCGAAGCCACTAAGGTCGATCGCCAGCGGATCGGCAATCGTGCAGCGCCCTTCATAGGCCGCGCGCGGTTCCTCGCGGCTGTCCCACACGGTGACTTCCGCTCCGCCCGCCAGCAGCGCCTCGACGCTCGCCTGCCCCGACCGGGCGAGGCCGAGAACGGCGAAGCGCTTCCCGGAAAAGGCGGGCGAGACGATCATCGCACCTTCAGCGTGGCAAGGCCGATCAGCGCCAGCACGATCGACACGATCCAGAAGCGGATCACGACGGTCGATTCCTTCCAGCCGAGCTGCTCGAAGTGGTGGTGGATCGGCGCCATGCGGAACACCCGCTTGCCGGTGCGCTTGTAGACCGCAACCTGCACGATGACCGAAACCGCCTCCATCACGAACAGCCCGCCGACAATGGCCAGCACGATCTCGTGATGCGCAGCGACGGCGATGACGCCAAGTGCGCCACCGAGCGCAAGACTGCCGGTATCGCCCATGAACACGGCGGCAGGCGGCGCGTTGAACCACAGGAAGGCAAGTCCAGCCCCCATGATCGCCGCACAGAAGATCGCCAGTTCGCCCGCGCCCTTCACGTGGGGAATGCCAAGGTAGGACGAATAGTCCACGCGGCCCGCCAGATAGGCGATGATCGCGAAGGTCCCTGCCGCGATGATCACCGGCATGATGGCCAAGCCGTCCAGCCCGTCGGTCAGGTTCACGGCATTGCCTGCGCCCACGATCACGAAGATCGCGAACAGGTAATAGATGGGCCCGAGCGGCACATAGAGATTGCTGAACACCGGCACGTAGAGATTGGTCTCACCGACCGCCAGCCACGCCGCGACGGCGGCAACCACGAACTCACCGGCCAGACGCACCTTGGCGGGAACGCCCTTGTGCGCGTACTTGGTGACCTTGTCGTAGTCGTCCAGAAAGCCAATCAGGCCGAAGCCCAGCGTCACCACCACACAGGACCAGACCAGACGACTGGTCACGTCCATCCACAGCAGCAGCGACAGCGTCAGCGCCGTGACGATCATCAACCCGCCCATGGTCGGCGTCCCGCGCTTGGCGAGGTGCGATTGCGGGCCGTCCTCGCGGATCGGCTGGCCCTTGCCCTGCCGGACGCGCAGCATGTTGATGAAGCGCGGACCGATGATCAGGCCGATCAGCAGCGCAGTCAGCAGCGTCGCGCCAGCACGGAACGTCTGGTAGCGGATGAGGTTGCTGAATCCCTCGAAATGCAGCCACTCGGCCAGCTGGTAGAGCATTCACCGTTCCCTGGTGGTGAGCGAACGCACGATCGCGCCCAGGCCCACCGAATTCGACCCCTTCACGAGGATCGCATCACCCCCGCGAATACCGTCGGCAGCCAAGCATTCCGCCGCTTCCGAAGCCGTCTGCACATGCGCCACATCGATTTTACCGGCAAGCGACGAGGCGCCGCTTTTCCCCAGCGCGTCGGCCAATGGCGTCATTTCGGCTCCAACCAGCACCAGCCTGTCGACCTTGCCCTCCGCAATCGGTCCAGCCAGCTCCGCATGATAGCGCGCCTCGGCCTCGCCCAGTTCCTTCATCGCACCGAGAATGGCAACGCGGCGCGCAGCAGGCGTGGCCCCCAACTGCCGGAGAGTGACGGCCATCGAAGCAGGATTGGCGTTGTAACTCTCATCGATCAGCAGCGCCTTGCCGGAACCGTCACCACCGGTTGCAGCGATCTCGTGCCGCGCACCGCGACCTGTGAGGCCTTCCATCTCGGCCAGCGCGAGCCCGGCCGCGCCAAGATCGCCGCCGATAGCCTCGACAGCGGCCATGATCGCCAACGAATTGGCAACCCAGTGCTCTCCGGGCTGCGAGATCGTGTAGCAGACCTTGCGCCCGCCAAGGTCGGCGGTCACCAGCGTGCCGCCACCGGGAGCCGCCACGGCATCGAGCAGTCGCACGTTCGAGTCCGCATCACGCCCGAAGCTGACGACGCGTTCAGCGTGCTGCACCGCCTTGGCGCGCAACCGCTCGTAATGCCGGTTGTCGCGCGGAATGATTGCCACGCCGCCGTGTTCCAGGCCTTCGAAAATCTCCGCCTTGGCGTCGGCAATCGCCTCTTCACCGGAAAAGTGGCCGATATGCGCGGGCGCAATCGTGGTGACGATAGCAACGTGCGGGCGCACCAATTGCGTCAGCGCGGAAAGCTCGCCCGCGTGGTTCATGCCCATCTCGAACACGCCGAAGCTGGTCCGCGCGGGCATGCGAGCAAGGCTCAGCGGAACGCCGACATGGTTGTTGTAGCTCTTCACCGAACGGTGCGCGCGACCCCGGCTTGCGCGATCAAGCGCAGCGTAGAGCGCTTCCTTGACCCCGGTCTTGCCAGCTGAGCCGGTGACTCCGATAATGCCCGCATCCACCCGATTTCGCGCGGCTTTTCCCAGCTCCTCAAGTGCTTTCGAGGTGTTGGAAACCAGCACGTGCGGCCCGAAGCAGGCATGCTCGACGACAGCGGCAGAAGCCCCCTTCCCGAACGCGCCTTCGAGATAGCGGTGGCCATCCGAGGTCTCGCCCTTGAGCGCGAAGAACAGGTCGCCTTCAACCACGTCACGGCTGTCGATCTCCACGCCCGAGACCGCGAACGGGACGCTGGCCCTGCCGCCTGTTGCAGCCACAATTTCCTCGCTCGTCCAAAGCGCAAGACCCGCCGCGTCGGACGGGTCCTCTGGCCATGCGATGAGAGCGGGATGGGCGGTCATGTGGTGCACTCCCTTGCGACCTGTACGTCGTCGAACGGCAGGATGCGAACGCTGTCCCCCCTGCCCACAATCTGCCCCTGTTCATGCCCCTTTCCTGCAACAAGGACGATGTCTTCGCGGCCGGCCTCGGCTATCGCGGCGGCGATGGCAGCGCGGCGGTCGCCGATCTCGCGGGCCTTTTCGTCGCAACCGGCCATGACTGCCGCACGGATTTCCGCCGGGTCTTCGCCGCGCGGATTGTCATCCGTGACAATTACCAGGTCCGAGCCGGCACAGGCGGCGCGACCCATCTCCGGGCGCTTGCCACCGTCGCGGTCACCACCGGCGCCGAAGACGGTGATCAGCCGCCCGGTCGTATGCGGACGCAGTGCAGCTATCGCGGCCTCGATAGCATCGGGCGTATGGGCATAGTCCACATAGACCGGGGCCCCTGCGCGGTTGATCGCCGCACGCTCAAGCCGCCCCCGCACTGGCTGCAACCGGCCGAGTGCATCAAACACCTTCGTCGCATCAGTGCCCGAAGCAATCGCAAGTCCTGCCGAAACCAGCGCATTTGCGGCCTGATAGGCCCCGATCAACGGCAGATTGATCTTCCGCCCCTTGCCTTCGAATTCGATCTCGAGTGTCTGCCCCAGTTGCGTAGGGGTACGGGCGAGCAGGCGGATTTCGCTCCCCTGCTCGCCCACCGAGAGCAGCCGCAGACCCCGTCGGCGGACATGCTCCACTGCCCGTCCCGACCATTCGTCGTCCATCCAGACGACTGCCGTGCCGCTCTCTTCCACGACATGGTCGAACAGGCGCATCTTGGCCGCAAAGTAGTCTTCCATCGTCGCATGATAATCGAGATGGTCGCGGCTGAGGTTGGTGAAGGCTCCGGCAACAACCCGTAGCCCCTCGTTGCGGTACTGCGAGAGGCCGTGGCTCGATGCTTCGTAGGCCACATGGGTCACGCCCTCGCGGGCAAGGCCAGTCATGTTCGAAAGGAACGTCACGATGTCGGGCGTGGTCAGCCCGGTCGAGACGCTTTCGTCCGCCGTGGTCACGCCGAGCGTGCCGATAGAGGCTGCCGAATAGCCCGCCATGCGCCAGATCTGGCGGGTCATCTCGACAGTCGAGGTCTTGCCGTTGGTGCCGGTCACGGCGACCACCGTCTCGGGCACCGGCTGGAAGAACCGCGCAGCCAGCGTGGCAAAAGCCTGTCGCGGCTCATCGTCGGCGACGTGAACGGCACCTTCGACCTTGGCTTGTGGACGCGCAACCACCGCCACGGCTCCGGCCTTCACCGCATCGGCAATGAAGTCCTCACCATTGAAGCGCGTGCCGGGAAAAGCGCCGAAGATCGTCCCCGGCGCAACCTTGCGATGGTCGATGGCAAAGCCGGTGACGTTGGCGTCACCATTCTCGACCGGCAACCCCGCCGCTTCAAGGATGGTGCCGAGCTTCATTCACCCTCTCCGTTACCAACCAGCGGCGACAGGTCCGAAATGTCGATGTCGCGGGTATCGTCGGGCACCACGCCGAGGAACGGCCCGATACGCGGCACCACGCGGCCAACGATCGGCGCGGCGTTCCATGCCGCAGTGCGCTGGTACGAGGTCGCTGCCGTGCCCTTCGGCTCGTCCAGCATGGCGATTACCACGTAGCGCGGCTTGTCCATCGGGAACGCCGCAGCGAACGTGGCGACCAGCGACGTGCGATTGTAACCGCCCTTGCCCCCGGGCTTCTCCGCCGAACCGGTCTTGCCACCGACGCGATAGCCCGAGGCGTTCGCACTCTTGCCGGTGCCGTCGACCACGATCATGCGCAGCAGCTGGCGCATGCGCGCGCTGGTCGAAGCCTTGTAGACGCGGCGGCCTTCCGGGATCTGGGTAGGCTCGCGCTTGAACAACGTGGCGGGGCGCCAGATGCCGCCGTTGACCATGGCCGCATAGGCGGCAGCCAGGTGCAGCGGCGTAACGGCGATGCCGTGTCCATAGCTGACCGTCATCGTCGTGATGCGCGCCCAGTCGCCGTTCTTGTTGGTGCCGCGCGGCCAGAGCGGGAAGCCGCGCGCAGGCAGCTCGATATAGGGCCGCTCGTTCATGCCGAGCGCCGCCATCGTCTTCTTGAGGGCCGGACCGCCGAGCTTGTCGGCAACTTGTGCGGTGACGATGTTCGACGAGTGGATCAGCGCTTCCGGCACGTTCAACGATGCGCCGAAATTGTGGCTGTCACGGATGTGGAAGCCGCCGATGGCCAGTGGCTTGTCCGATGGATAGCGGACCGAAAGATCGGTCACCACGCCAGCATCGATGGCCGCCGCGATGCTCAACGGCTTGAAAGTCGAACCCAGTTCGTAAACCTGATTCGTCACCTTGTTGAACACCAGATTGTTCAAGGCCTGGTCGGACCGGTTGGGATTGAACGAGGGCAGCGACGCCAGCGCAACGATCTCGCCGGTGTCGACGTCAAGGACGATGCCCGCCGCACCCTTTGCCTCAGTCTCGAGCATGCCGCGCCCAAGCTCGTCCTCAAGGGCGCCCTGCGCGCGCATGTCGATCGACAGCGCCACCGGCTTGCCGCGCTGCGCCGGATCAAGCAGCTGCTTTTCCAGCACCTGCTCCATGCCGACATGGCCATGGCCTTCGCTGTCGACATAGCCGAGTACGTGGGCACCAAGCGAACCTTGCGGATAGTAGCGCTGGTTCTCGCGCGGGAACTCCAGTGCAGGCTCGCCCAGCGCGAAGATGCGGTTGGCCTCTTCGGGCATCACGCGTTGGCGCAGGTAGCTCGGCTTGTCGGACTTCAGGCGGCGAAGCAGATCGTTGTAGTCGGCGTCCGGAAAGATCTGGAGCAGCGCCTTGGCCACTTCCTCGGGCGACTTGACCAACGGCGCACCATTCTCGCCAAACGCCTTCGGATTGTACCACAGGGCGTAAGACGGAAAGGCGCGTGCCAGCGGAACCCCGTTGCGGTCGGTGATCTCGCCACGCGGCGGAAGCAGCGCCTCGGCCAGCGAGCGCCGTTCGGGAGCGCCTTCGAAAAAGCCGAGCTGGGCAATGCGGGCCAGCGCGGCAAAGCCGAAGAACAGGATGAAGCCTGCCACCACCAGCGCGCGAACCTTGGCCTCGACCAGCGAGCGCTGGCGAATGTTGGCCAGCTTGACGCGGCCCGAGGCGATGGCGGCGGAGGCGGTGAGCGCGTTCACCGGGCTGCCTTAGCCTCCTTGCCCTTGGCGGCGCGAGAGGCCGGAGCCGACTTGTCCTTCTTCGGGGCCGACTTATCCGCAGTTGCGACAGCCTTGGGCTTCGACTTGACCTTGTCCGCCCTGGCGACGACTGCCTTGTCCTTGGATGGAGCCTTGGCCTTCGGCGTGTCCTTGGCCGTGGTCTTGTCCGCAACCTTGGTTTCAGCCTTCTTGGCCGGGCGCTCCTTCTCCGATGCCGTTTCCTTGCGCACCGGACCGCGCGGACGAGCATCGACGACCTTGCCAAGCCGATCCTTGAGCGTCTCGACCGCCTCATCATGCGCGACCTTGCGCACCGGACGATCGCCAGAGGCCTCATCGTCATCCGACACCACGGCCTTGCGATCGTCGCTCGCCAGCGCCTTGCCCGAAAGCGGGGAGACCATCGCCGGAAACGCCGCCGAAGCAATCACGCTGTCGTCCACGCTGGCGACGCGGATCGGCGCAGGAGCATCAGGCTGCGTCGGCACGCTCAGCGCGGCCAGTTGACGCTCGCCTTCGATGTACTGGCTGGCATTGGGCGCGACATAGCCGAACTCCACGTCGTTCCAGGCCTTGAGCTGCTGCTGGTTCGAACGCGTCTCGAATTCCGTCTCGAGGTACATCTTCTCCTGCTTCAGCGCGACGATGCGCGCCTCGGCATGGTGGATCTGGCTGCGCAGCGCGTTCACGCGGAACGCCAGCACCATGACCAGCGCCAGGCACAGGCCGAGCAGCACCAGCCAGCCAATCGAGCGCAGGCGGCTTGCGGTCTTGATCATGCCGCCGCCCTCCCCGTGCTTTCCCGCGCCGGGGCAGCTGTGCGAACGGCCCAGCGCAGCGTGGCAGAGCGGGCGCGCGGGTTGCGCTCCTCTTCCTCAGGCGTCGGACGGATGGCAGCCGAGGGCTTCTCGAAGACCGGCGCGACCTTCGATGCCACTTGCGGCAAATGACGTGACCCTGCCGGCACCGCGCCTGCCGCCTCGCGCAGGAACTGCTTGACGATGCGGTCTTCGAGGCTGTGGAAGCTGACCACGGCAATGCGGCCGCCGGGCACCAGCACCTTCTCGGCAGCGGCCAAGCCCTCGATCAGCTCGTCGAGTTCGCCGTTCACATGGATGCGCACGGCCTGGAAGCTGCGGGTCGCCGGGTCCTTCTGCGCCTTGGGGCCCTTGATGTCGGGACGGTAGCCGAGCGCCTTGCGCACGACACTGGCGAACTGGCCGGTCGTGGTCAGCGGACGGGCAGCAACGATGGCGCGGGCAATCCGGCGCGATTGGCGTTCTTCGCCGTAGCGATAGAGAACGTCCGCTATATCCCCCTCGTCCGCTTCATTCAGGAAATCCGCCGCACTTGGACCGTCCTGTGACATTCGCATGTCTAACGGCCCGTCGGACGAGAAGGCAAATCCGCGCCCCGGCTGGTCGAGCTGCATGGAGCTCACGCCGATGTCGAACACGACACCCTGAACACCAGCAATTCCGGCCTCTGCAAGTCCTTCCGCCAGTTCGGAAAAGCGGCGAGGATGGAGAACGAGGCGCGGATCTTTTCCACAGGTTTCTCCCCAGAGCTTTCCCGCCGCAATCGCATCGGGATCGCGGTCGAAGGCATGAACCGTCGCGCCCGATTCCAGCAGGCGGCGCGTGTAGCCGCCGGCGCCGAACGTGGTGTCGACAATCAGGTCGCCCGGCTTGGCATCGAGGGCCTCGACGACCTCTTCGAGCAGCACGGGAATGTGCGGGGCCTTGGGCGCGGCAGCCGTCATTTGCGCTTCCCCTTTGCGGCTTCGGCCATCTTGGCGCGGCAGCCGGCCTTGGCGCTGGCCCAGCCATCGCCCTGCTCGAACAGGATCTGCGGGTTCCAGATGGTGATCTGGCGACCACCGCCGTGGAAGTAGAGGCCGTCCTCCACCTGCCCCAGTTCGGACAGATATTCGGGGAGGACGAAGCGGCCACTCTCGTCGAAGCTCACGCGAGTGAAGCCGTAGGCCTGTGCCTCGGCCATGTCGCGGTCGAAGTCGAGGCCGAGACGCAGCTTCTTCTCTTCTTCGCGATCGATTTCCGCAGCGAGCTCATCCAGTCGGGAAAGACCGAAGCCGGTCAGGCAAGGCAGGCGGGGATGCTTGTCCAGGCACAGTACGCGCTGGTTTGCGGAGGCAGCGTAGATGTCGGAGCGGAAGTCGGCAGGCAGGACAAAGCGGCCCTTTTCGCCCCGCGGCGAAAAGCCCTGTCCCACCAGATTTACCGGCCCTCCCGCCACGCTGGACACCCCGCTCGCGGACGCACGCTCCTTCGCTCGGCCACGCGCCATCGCACAAAGCCGACTCATCCCCCGCGGATGCGAATGGAACTCGTCCCGATAAACCCGGTTCTAACGCGGGACCGGGCGGGCGAAAAGGGGAAAATGCGGGAAAATGCGGACTAGTTATGATTCCGTAGCATTTTTTCTGCGTCCTACCGAAACGGTAACCATAAATTGCCTCAATTTCCGGCACCAGAATCGGCGGAAATCCGGCGCTTGTCCAGCACAAGCACCAACCCGGCCCGCCTGCGGCCCGCGTTTTCCCGCGAACGGGACAGGTTCAGTCGGGGAAGGCTTCGTCGAGCAGACGGGAAAGCGCGGTTTCGCGGGCCGTCGGGCTAATCGACGGCTCAAGCAGAGCCGCGTCGGCAACCAGCACGGCCCGTCCCTTCCCGATCACGCACCGGGCAATCAGGCCATCGGTCGTGATGTCGCAGCGCGCATCGTGCCCGCCATCGCGCCGCCGGAAAGCGCCCGGCAGGTTCACCGGCACGTGTTCGCCCGCAGTTTCCCGCAAACCGGCAGGCTGGCTGTCATCAAACAGCAGTTCCAGGCCCCACCGTCCAAGGATCGGCGAGACCAGTGCCACGTCCTGCGACCGGCGGCGATCGCCAAGAGCAAAGGCGCTTTCCTGCGTCAGCATCGGGTCTGCGAACATCAGCACATGCCCGCCTTGCCTGACCCATTCGTCGAGCGCCACGTTCTCCTCGGGCACCAGTGGCCGGGGCTGCGCAATGACCAGCGCATCGATGCGCGATATCTGCAGCAGCGTATCGAGCGGAACGAGGTGGCCATGCTGCGCCAGCACGTCCTTGACCCAGTGCTCGCCCGAAGGCGCGTCGACCAGCCCCTTGAGGTCGCCCGCCTCGCTCCACACGATCGGAAGACTCGTGAACAGGCCCAGAGACCGCTCTTCGGCCTTGCTCCCCGTCATCAGCCAGAACCCGGCCAACGCCGCGACCACCAGCGACAGCAGGATCAGCAGGCGGCGGCGCATCGCCACTCAGTTCTTGGGCGCGTTGACCGAGGGCGCGGGCGCAGGCGGCGCCGGCGAGATCGAGACAGTGGGCTTTTCCTTGGCCGTCACCGGCAATTGCGGCGCCACGCCCATGTCCGCAAGCGGGTCCTTGGCCGAAGTCTCGCTCGCCTGCACGGTCGGCGCGGCGGTGTTGACGGCGCTGGCGTCGATGTACTTGGCGCGGTCCATGATGACGTTGGCAAGGCTCACCAGCAGCAGCATCCCGGCAAGGCCAAAGAGCCCTACCTGCAACCGATGAACCGCCTGCGCCCGCAACTCACGAGTTGTCGGCGGAACGTGAGCCAAGGCGCTGGCAGCGGCGACTTCCGCCTCGCTCGGGGCGGGAGCCTGATTGCCTGCGGGGAAGCCGAACAGTGCCATGGCCGCAGCCTAGCCTATTGCTCCAGCCAAGGGAACACCGGCAGTCCCTTGGCCTTGAGCCACTCGGGATTGTAGAGCGAGGACAGGTAGCGGAAGCCGGTATCGCACAGGATCGTCGCCACCCGGCTGCCCTTGCCCAACTGCTTGGCAAGCGCCACTGCGCCCGCCACGTTGATCCCGCTCGACAGGCCAAGGCACAGGCCCTCATCGGCCAGCAGCCGCTCCACCCAGTACAGGCCTTCCTCGTCCGAGATACGGAACTGCGTATCGATCGGCGCGCCTTCGAGGTTGGCGGTGATGCGCCCCTGACCGATACCTTCGGCGACCGACGACCCTTCAGCCTTCAGCTCGCCATTGGCGTAATAGTTATAGAGCGCTGCACCGTGCGGGTCGGTCAGCGCAATGGTCACGTTCTCGTCGAACGCCTTGAGGCCGAGGCCAACGCCCGCAATCGTCCCGCCCGTGCCGGCGGCACAAGTGAAACCGTCGATGCGGTGCTCCATCTGCTCCCAGATCTCGGGCGCAGTGCTTTCGATATGGGCGCGGCGGTTGGCGATATTGTCGAACTGGTTTGCCCAGACCGCCCCTTCCGTCTCCTCGGCGATCCGGCGCGAGGTGTGGACGAAGTGCCCCGGGTTCGAGAACGGCGCGGCCGGCACCAGCACCAGCTCGGCCCGCAGAGCGCGCAGGGTGTCCATCTTCTCGCGCGATTGCGTCTCGGGCATCACGATGACCGACTTGTAGCCGCGCGCATTGGCGACCAGCGCAAGGCCGATCCCGGTGTTACCTGCCGTGCCTTCGACGATCGTGCCGCCCGGCTGCAGCACGCCTCGTTCCTCGGCATCGCGCACGATCCACAGCGCCGCGCGGTCCTTCACCGAAGCGCCGGGATTGGCGAATTCGCACTTGCCGTAGATCTCGGCGCCTGCCGCCTCGCTCGGCCCTTTGAGCAGAACGAGCGGCGTGTTGCCGATGAGCGAAATGGTATCGGGTGCAATCGCTGGAGACATCATGTGGCCCGAGTTAGGGGCACTTTGCGCAATTGCCAATGAATTTGCGCTTGGGGGCGTGCAAGCCCTACTCGCGCCCGGCCCTTATCGCGGCCCCGCCTGCGAATGGCGCGACAGCCAGCGCCACAAGGCTGCAGGCACCAAGCAGGAGCAGCCCACCCTCGCCACCCGGCTGAAGCGATCCGGCCCCGAAGATCAGCAACGGCACCGCCAAGGGAATTGCCAGCAGCCCGCCGAGTGCAGACCCGGCGCGCAGGCCCGCAGTCAATGCCGCGATGGTCACTCCGATCGCTGCCAGCCCCGGCGTGCCCAGCAGCAGGCCCACTTCCACCGTCCACAGTTGCTGGGCATCGAGCGAGAGCAGTCCCGCCGAGATCGGCGCTGCCAGCATCAGCGGCAGGCCAAAGCTCAGCCAGTGCGCAAAGATGCGCACGATCAGCAGCGCCTCTTCGGAAATGCCGCGCAAGGCCCACTGGTCGAACATGCCCGCCTCGACATCCGGCTCCACCAGACGGTCGAGCGGGAGAATCGCCGCGAGCAGCGCTGCCACCCAGATCACGCCCGCCCCGGTCCGCGCCAGCAATCGCGCGTCAGGCCCTACCGCAAAGGGAAACAGCATGGCCACGGCAAGGAAGAACAGCAGCGGCAGCACCGCCCCGCCCCGCCCTTGCGCGCCGCGCGTCAGCAGCACGAGATCGCGCACGAAGATCGGCCAGAGCTTGGCGATCATGGCTGATAGTCCAGAAGCTCGACGACCTTCACCGCCTCCAGCGAAAGCGGCTGGTGCGAGGCGATGATCACCGCCCCGCCATTACTGCAATGCGCCTTGATCGCCGCTTGCGCGATGCACGACCAGTGCGTGTCGAGCCCGTTCAGCGGCTCGTCAAGCAGCCACAATGGCGCCCCGCTCGCCGCGACCCGCGCCAGCGCCGCACGCTTGCGCTGCCCGGTGGACAGATAGCGCACCGGGACGTCGAGCAGGTCGGCAAGGCCGAAATCGGCCTCGCTCTGCACCGCCCCGTCGATCCGCTGCCAGAATGCCAGAGCGCGCTCGAGCGGTTCGTGCCCGTCCAGTGCCAGCCGTTCATCGGACAAGGCCAGACCGCCCTTCCGCTCGACCGTTCCCGCGTAGGGCCGCAGCAATCCGGCCAGGATGCGGATCAGGCTCGACTTGCCGATGCCATTGGGCCCGGCCAGATGCACCACTTCACCTGCGGACAGGGCGAACGACAGCCCTCGGAACAGAATCCGGTCCCCGCGCCTGCAGGCAATATCCGTGGCGACGAGACCGCACTCTTGCATGGAAACACGCGATAGGGGAAACGGCGGCAACTGCCAAGGATGCCAGAAGGACCGATAATGACCGTAGCCCGCCTCACCGACGCCGAACGCGATTCGCTGCTGGCCGAACTCCCCGAATGGCAATTGCGCAGCGACGGCCTCGCCATCGTCCGCATCTTCCGCTTCGCCGATTTCTCGGAAAGCTGGGCCTTCATGAACCGCGTCGCCCTCTACGCCGAAAAGGCCGACCACCACCCTGAATGGTTCAACGTCTACAACCGCGTCGAAGTCACGCTGACTACGCACGATGCCGATGGACTGTCCGCACGCGACGCGGCGATGGCCCGCGCGATGGAGGGGTTTCTCTAAGCCGGCCCTACTTCCCCAACGGCCTTTCCGAAGACCGCATCTGCTTGCGCAAGGCCCCCGGCATCCAGCGCGATGCAAATGCCAGCCTGCGTGCGGTCTTCCCGACCAACGTGTGCACCTTGTCGCCATGCACCGCCGCCCACGCGGCCTCTGCCACTTCGCTCACCGGCGTGATTTCCAGCCCTGCGCCGCGCACGCGGGTGCGGATGTCCTCGTTGCTGGCGCGGTTGGGGGCATGGTCGAGCAACGGCGTCTCGATGAACGAGGGCATCAGG
>JBKBUD010000015.1:0-42073 GCA_046290865.1 Novosphingobium sp.
CGGCCAGCTGAAAATCAACCGTGCCATCGCGACCCGCTACGACCAACTGGCCAATACCTTCCTCGGCATGGTTCATCTTGCTACCGCCAGATACTGGCTCAAATTTGTCCACGCCGCCTAGTAAAGTGGCACCGTGATCGCTGGTCATCGAATATTGTTCGATACCCATCAATTTTAATAGCAACCTTCCTTGCATCATCTTGTGATGGAGGAAAGGAGTTTGTTGTTAATTGCAACGATCATGCTGTTTTTATTGCTGGAAATGCGACAGAAGAGATTAAGCCATACTCGAAATTCGTGATATTCGCGGGTGGAAGAAGCGCGAAGGGTGACACCTTCGTTTACCCTGATGGATCCTTGATGGGGCCAAAGATTTTCAATCCTGTCAATGTATATGAATTTGATAAAAATTTTGGTTCAAATGACCTCTTGGCGACTAAATCCCTTTGCAAAAAATTTGGGCTAGGGATTCTTGTGATCGGCTGAAGCACTTATCGAGATTACGGTAAAACTTTACTAAATCCCTGAACTCAATTCGTGGGCAGCGAGGAAAGCCAAGCCCCGTGTCAAGCACGGGGCGACGAATTTGTTGGTTTCGCAAGTTTGCTCAGCATTGGCATGGCGTAGAGCGCAAAAGACACTCCTCAAATCACCGAACCGTCGCCCCGTGCTTGACACGGGGCTTGGCTACTTCGCTGCGTCGCCTTGCTGCGCTTCCGCTGCCGGATACCATTGCTCCCACAGGTCTAGCCAATCGGGATTGTCCGCCTCGATCAGCGCGAATTTCCATTCGCGGCGCCATTTCTTGAGAAGTTTTTCGCGGGCGATGGCGAGTTCGATTTCCTCGTGGCGTTCGGCATAGACCAGCCTTGTCTTGCCGAAGTCGGCTACGTGGATCGAGCCTTCGCCTTCGCGATGTTGCCAGATGCGGCGGATCAGGTCGGAGGTGACGCCGATGTACATGCCGCCGCGGTAGCGGTTTGCCATGATGTAGACCCAGCCGCCTTTTTCCATCTTGTGGGTATGGCTGACGTTGGGGGGCGGGGGAAGCCTGGTTAAGCCAAGTGAAGCCAAGCCCCGTGTCAAGCACGGGGCGACGGGGGTGGTTGGGTGTTGGTGGGCTTTCGGCCTTCGTCCATCTGCCTGCTAAGCAAACTTGCGCCACAATACACGTCGTCCCGGACTTGATTCGGGACTTGGCTTTTCTTTGGGTTTGGACCGCCGGAAAGAAGCGGGACCCCGGGTCGGAGCCCGGGGTGACGGTGAATTTGAAGGGGTGGGCTGCCAGACTGCTTGGCTAGCTATTCCACCAGCTTCACCTCAACCACCTGCTCATTCAGCGTCGCCGCCCCGAAGATGGTCAGAAACGCTATGTCCGCAGCATCGCGGCCTACGCCGATGATTGCGGTTGTGGCCGGATCGGCCATGCCGGTGGCGTCGACGAGGTGCCAGTCTCCTGCCAGCCAGACCTGCGCCAAAGCGTGGAAGTCCTGCGGGTGCACGTCGGGGCTGTAGGCGCTGACCATTCTCGCCGGGATGCCCAGGGACCGCACCAGCGCGATCAGGAGGTGGGCGTAGTCGCGGCAGACGCCTTCGCGGGCGTGGAAGGTGTCGAGCGCGGTGGTGCCGCCGTGGCTGGCGCCGGGGACGTAGGCGAGGTGGGTGGCGATCCAGTCGCGGACGGCTTCGACGGCTGCGCCGCCGGTCAGGTGGCCGAACATGTCGACGGCGGCGGCGTGCATGGTGTCGACCGGGCAGTAGCGCGAGGGGAAGAGGTATTCGAGGACTTCGCCGGGCAGGGTGGTGAGGCTGTCTGCCGCGAGGGTGGCGAGCGGGACGGGGGTGCGGTCGATGGCGACGGTGGCGGTGTAGGTTACAGTGAACTGCGTTTCCGGCTCGAGCCAAAGCCGCTCGCCGAGGCCGTCGTGGCCGGGGACGACGTGCGAGACTTCTGGCGTTGCGACGAGGCTTGCGCTGACGATGCGCTGGCCGCCCATTCCCGCTGCGCCGATCTGCATCAGCACGGGGGCGGGGCCGGCCGTGGCATAGTCGAGCTTTACGGTTATGCCGATGGTCTTGGTCAGGGGAAATGTCCGGCGCAGGAGGGCGCGAGCCGCCTCCGGCGCCGCATGTGGTCAGATAGTGGCGCGGGCGCGTTCTGCAAAGAGCCAGGCAAGCGCGGCGGTGAGCAGGATCGATACGAGGTTCTGGGAAAGCGACGCGCCGTCCTGCGTGATCTGGTGGGTGGCGGTGGAGACCAACTCGAGCACGATGAAGCCGTAGCAGGCGAGCTGGCCGACGCGGCTGAAGCGCGGACGCAACAGCGCGACGAGCATGGCTGCGACGAGGCCCATCTCGATCACGCCGACGAGCTTGCCGAGCCAGTCGGGCAGGTGGACGGTCCAAGCGGTATGCTTGATCAGCTCCTCGCGCGAGGAGAAGGTCTTGTGCCAGCCGACGAAGGCGTGGAAGGCCGAAAGCAGCAGCGTCAGCGCGAGTGTGAGGGCAAGGCGGACGAGCGCGGGAACGCGAATGGCAGGCATGTTTCTATCTCCCCCTATTTTTTAGAATCGAAAGTCTAATATGAGATGTGGGCCCGCGCAATCGGGCTTTGCGGCGTCAAGGTGGACGGTCGGTCGGCCATGCGGTTTTGACGGCGGGTGCGATTTGCGGTATGACGCATCCATATCGGAGCAGGACCGTGCCGCCACCGGCGCGCCGTCCGCCCTTCGTGCTTGCGAAACGGTTGACGTTGCAGTCGAAACCGCCTAATCGCGCCTTTCACTCATTTCCGGGCAAAGTCTGCACAATCAGGGTTAAACTCCTGAAACCCTGCAGAAATCCCGGATTTCCCGAGTGTGATTTAGCGATGAGATAGGCAGCGTGAGCGATTCGCGCGGCCTGTGGAGCAAACGGAGAAGCAAGTGGCTCGTATTGCCGGGGTCAACATCCCCACCAACAAGCGCGTGATCATCGCGCTGACCTACATCCATGGTATCGGCCCGTTCAAGGCCAAGCAGATCGCCGACAAGCTGGGCATCGACCATGCCCGCCGCGTTCAGGACCTGTCGGACGCCGAAGTTCTCCAGATCCGCGAAGCGATCGACGCCGAGCACACCGTGGAAGGCGATCTTCGTCGCGAAGTGGCGATGAACATCAAGCGCCTGATGGACCTCGCATGCTATCGTGGTCTGCGTCACCGCAAGGGCCTGCCGGTCCGCGGTCAGCGCACGCACACGAACGCCCGTACCCGCAAGGGCAAGGCCAAGCCGATCGCCGGCAAGAAGAAGTAAGACCTTTTCAGGTCCTTCTTCCGTCCCAGTTTCTCGAGGATAGAAAACAATGGCACGCGAACCTCAGCGCATCAAGCGCCGCGAGCGCAAGAACATCACCAGCGGTGTTGCGCACGTAAACGCCAGCTTCAACAACACCATGATCACCATCACCGATGCTCAGGGCAACGCCATTTCGTGGTCGTCGGCCGGCATGATGGGCTTCAAGGGCAGCCGCAAGTCGACCCCGTACGCTGCGCAGGTCGCAGCTGACGATGCCGGCAAGAAGGCTGCGGAACACGGCGTCCGGACGCTCGAAGTCGAAGTCAAGGGTCCCGGTTCGGGCCGCGAGAGCGCCCTGCGCGCCCTCCAGGCGGTCGGCTTCACCATCACGGCGATCCGTGACGTGACCCCGATCCCGCACAACGGCGTTCGTCCGTCGAAGCGTCGTCGCGTCTGATCCTGCCTATGGTGGACGGGGCGCAGGTACCGGCGCCCCTTTCACCCAATACCTCGACCGGAGCCGGGAATTAAGCATCCCGGCAACCGGCAAAAGCCCGCACAAACCCCAGGGGAATTCCATGACTGTCAACATCAAGAACTGGCAGGAACTGAAGAAGCCCAACAATCTCGAGATCAAGCCGGGCAACGACGCCAAGCGCCGCGCGACTTTCGTCGCCGAACCGCTTGAGCGTGGCTTTGGTCTCACCCTCGGCAACGCGCTGCGTCGCGTGCTGCTCTCCTCGCTTCAGGGCGCGGCGGTTACCTCGATCAAGATCGAGAACGTCCTGCACGAATTCTCGTCGCTCGCCGGCGTGCGCGAAGACGTGACCGACATCGTGCTCAACGTGAAGCAGATCGCCCTCAAGATGCAGGGCGAAGGCCCGAAGCGTCTGCAGCTCTCGGCCACCGGCCCGGGCGAAGTGAAGGCTGGCGACATCGCCGTCACGGGCGACATCGAGGTCATGAACAAGGACCTCGTGATCTGCAACCTCGACGAAGGCGCGACGTTCAACATGGAACTGACCGTCGACACCGGCAAGGGCTACGTCCCGGCCGTGTCGAACCGTCCGGTTGATGCGCCGATCGGCCTGATCCCCGTTGACTCGCTCTATTCGCCGGTCCGCCAGGTTTCGTACAAGGTCGACAACGCCCGTATCGGTCAGGAGCTTGACTACGACAAGCTCAACCTGACGGTCGAAACCGACGGCACGATCACCCCGGAAGACGCCGTGGCCTATGCCGCACGCATCCTTCAGGACCAGCTCGCGCTGTTCGTGCACTTCGACGACCAGGTGCCGGTCGGCCACGTTCCCTCGGTTGCCGGTGGCGTTGCCGCCCATGCACCGGAAGAGAGCGATGCCAACCAGCTCAACCGTTACCTTCTCAAGAAGGTCGACGAGCTCGAGCTGTCGGTGCGTTCGGCCAACTGCCTCAAGAACGACAACATCATCTACATCGGCGACCTGGTCCAGAAGACCGAAGCCGAGATGCTGCGCACGCCGAACTTCGGCCGCAAGTCGCTCAACGAGATCAAGGAAGTCCTCTCGTCGATGGGCCTGCGCCTCGGCATGGACATCCCCGGCTGGCCGCCGGAGAACATCGAAGAGATGGCCAAGAAGCTCGAGCAGGAACTGCTGGGCTGAGAACTTGCGCCCCCGCGAAGGCGGGGGCCTCGTTCGGACAGGCGCTGATCGGCCTGAGGCCCCCGCCTTCGCGGGGGCGCAGTGCAAGAGGTGCTGAAGTTTCGCCTTCTTTGGAAGGCAAGGGTGACTTGGCGGCAGCCCGAAATCGCCGCCTGGATCGGGGTACCTCGTACGGCCCCCCTACGAACGGAAGGGAAATACCATGCGTCATAAACTTGGCCAGCGTAAGCTGGGTCGTACCTCTGCCCACCGCATCGCGATGCTGCGCAACATGGCTGCAGCACTGATCAAGCACGAGCAGATCACCACGACGACGCCGAAGGCGCGCGAACTGCGTCCCTACATCGAAAAGCTGATCACGCTCGGCAAGAAGGGCGGCCTTTCGAACCGTCGTCTCGCCCATGCCCGTCTGCTTGACGACGCGCAGCTCCAGAAGCTGTTCACCGTTCTGGCCGAGCGTTATGCCGACCGTAACGGCGGCTACACCCGCATCATCAAGGCCGGCATCCGCGCTTCGGACGCCGCTCCGATTGCAGTGATCGAACTGGTTGATCGCGATACCTCGGCCAAGGGTCAGGATTCGGGTCCGGTGATGACGGCTGATGAGGACGAATACGAAGCCGCTTGATCCAGCGCTTCGGTTCGACCGACGAGATTGACGGGCGGGGCCATTGGCTCCGCCCGTTTTTCGTTGTCCGATTGGGGCGGGCTGCCTCAGCGCTGGATGCCCACCCCCGGCCCCTCCCGCCTGCGGGAGGGGAGCAGTGGGTGAAAATTGGTGACCGCGGGGGTTGTGCGGCACTCGGAGGTGGCTAGTTTCCGGTGCAACCGAATGATTCACCGGAAAGCCTTCCCATGCCCTTGCGCCAAGTCCTGCTCGCCACTGCTGTGGCGGCCGTTGCCCTGTCGTCGTCTGCCCATGCCGGAGAGGCTGCGTTGAAGTACCCCAAGACCGAGCGCGGACCCGTGGTCGAGACTTTCTTTGGCGAGAAGGTGGCCGATCCTTATCGCTGGCTCGAAGCCGACGTGCGTGTCGACAGCAAGGTTGCGGCGTGGGTGGACGGGCAGAGCAAGTTTACCGACGCTTACCTCAAGGCGCTGCCTGAGCGGGCGGCGTTCGAGCGGAAACTGACCAAGCTGTTCGATTTCGAGCGCTATGGGCTGCCGGTGAAGGCGGGGAAGGTCCTGTTCTTCCGGCACAACTCCGGCCTGCAGAACCAGTCCGTGCTCTATGTGCGCAATGCCGATGGGAGTGGTGAGCGGCGCGTGCTGATCGATCCCAATGGCTGGGCCAAGGACGGTGCGACCGCGCTGGACGAATGGGTGCCTTCGCCCGATGGCAGCAAGGTTGCCTACACCGTGCAGGACGGCGGCACGGACTGGCGCTCGGTCAAGGCTATCGACGTCGCGAGCGGCAAGGTGCTGTCCGACAGGATCGAGCACGTGAAGTTCTCGCGGCTTGCATGGGCTGGCAATGATGGACTGGTCTATTCGCGTTTCCCCGAACCCAAGGCGGGCGAAGCGTTCCAGGCTGTCAGTTCCAACCAGTCGGTGTGGTATCACAAGCTGGGCACCGCGCAGGATCAGGACCGGCAGGTCCACGCCACGCCCGACAATCCTCGGCTCTATCATTCGGGCGAAGTGACGCACGACCAGCGCTGGATGGTGATCTCGACCAGCACCGGCAGCGAGAAGGGCAATGCGGTGGGCGTTGCCGCAATCGGCAAGGGCGACTGGAAGGTTCGCCCGCTGATCACCTCGCTGGCTGACGAGTGGACGCTGGTCGAGGGTATCGGCGACCGGCTGTGGTTCATGACCAGCAAGGATGCGCCACGCAAGAAGGTGGTGATGGTCGACCTTTCCGGCGCAGAGCCGATGTTTACGCCGGTCGTGGCGGAGGACGAGGCGGTGCTGGACGGGGCGCATATTGTTGGCGACCGGCTGGTGCTCAACTACCTGCGCGACGTGAAGGCCGAGATGCGGGTGACCGGCCTCGATGGCCGGGGCCCAGCGACTGTGGCCTTGCCGGGCATCGGCAGCATTGCCGGGGTGGTGGGCGAGCCGGGCGAGGACCAGGGCTACTTTGCGTTCAGCGGTTTCACCCAACCTGCAACGATCTATGCCTTCGAGCCTGCAAAGCCGTCTTCGGTCAGCGTCTGGGAAGCGCCGAAGCTGGCTTTCGATCCGGCGCAGTTCGAGACGCAACAGGTCTTCTATCCTTCGAAGGACGGGACGAAGATCCCGATGTTCGTGGTGCGGCGCAAGGACCTCAAGGGGCCGCTGCCGACGATCCTCTATGGCTATGGCGGGTTCAATGTCTCGATCCTGCCGGGTTATTCTCCGGCGCGCATGGCATGGCTGCAGGCGGGCGGAGCCTATGCGGTGGCGAACCTGCGTGGCGGCGGCGAGTACGGCGAGGCGTGGCACCTCGCGGGCAAGGGGCCGACCAAGCAGAACGTGTTCGACGATTTCATCGCGGGCGGCGAATGGCTCAAGGCCAATGGCGTGACCAGCAAGGACGGACTGGCCGTCGAGGGCGGGTCTAACGGTGGCCTGCTGGTTGGTGCGGTCGTCAACCAGCGGCCCGATCTGTTCGCTGCGGCGCATCCGGCGGTCGGCGTGATGGACATGCTGCGCTTCGACAAGTTCACCGCCGGGCGCGAGTGGGTGTTCGACTATGGCTTCCCGGAAAAGGAGGCCGACTGGCGCCTGCTGCGCAGCTATTCGCCCTATCACAACGTCAAGGCGGGAACGGCCTATCCGGCGGTGCTGGTTACAACGGCCGATACGGACGACCGCGTGGTGCCGGGGCACAGCTTCAAGTATGCGGCGGCACTGCAGGCAGCGGGGCTTGGGCCGAAGCCGCAACTGATCCGCATCGAGACCCGCGCCGGGCACGGATCGGGCAAGCCGGTATCGAAGCAGATCGAGGAAAGCGCCGACGTGTTTGCCTTTCTGGCGCATTGGACGGGGCTGACGCCGCAGGAGTAATACGCCCTCGGGCCATCTCCCGCCTTGCATTGTCCTGTGCTAAGGCATTGGCAACGATGATGTGGGAGATGGACAGGACCTTGCGCTGCCTGCTGGGCAGCGCGGTTGGGCTGGCAGTGATGCTGTCGGCACCGTCCGTTCATGCGAACGATTCCGAGGCTGCTTTTCCGGAGAGCGCCGGTAGTGGCAGCGCTGCTGCAGTGGCGCCGAAGCTTGTCCTGCCGAGGACGGCTTACCCGGCAACGCGAAGCGACACGCTGGTTGAGCAGGTGTTCGGGCAGCGGGTGTCCGACCCGTTCCGCTGGCTCGAAGCCGACCCGCGCAGCGATCGTGCCGTGGCGAACTGGGTGGCCGAGCAGAACGCCCTGAGCAGCGGGTATCTGGCTAAGCTGCCGGAGCGCGAGCAGTTTGCCAGCCGCATCCGGGCGCTGTTCGATTTCGAGCGCTATGGCCTGCCGCGCAAGGCCGGGCGCAGCTATTTCTACAGCCGCAATACCGGCCTGCAGAACCAGTCGGCACTCTGGGTGCGCAAGGGCGTCGACGGCGAGCAGCGCCTGTTGCTCGATCCCAACAGCTGGAGCGCCGACGGGTCGCTGGCGCTGGCGCAGTGGGAGCCTTCGCCCACGGGGCGCTATCTGGCCTATGCGGTGCAGGAAGCGGGCAGCGACTGGCGGACGCTGCGCGTGGTCGAGGTGGGCACGGGCAGGGTGCTCGACGAGCAGCTGCAATGGGCCAACGATACGGAAATCGCATGGGTCGGGGAGGAGGGGTTCCTCTATTCGCGGTTCCCGGCGCCGAAGGCCGGAGAAGATCCGCGCGCGCCGCGCTTCGACAAGGCGGTGTGGTTCCATCGCATCGGTACGGCGCAGGAGCAGGACGAGCCGGTCTACGCCACGCCGGAGCATCCCGAATGGAGCCACAAGGCGCTGGTGACCAGCGACGGGCGCTGGGCCGTGATCGTGAGCGAAGTCAGCACCGACAAGCGCAATGCGGTACAGCTGATCCAGCTGGAGGGCCGGAAGCCGGGGCAGTGGCACGTGCAGCCGCTGGTGCCCGAGATCGCCGACCACTGGAAGCTGGTGGCGGGGATCGGCAACCGGTTGTGGTTCCTGACCGACCGCAGCGCTGCGAACTATCATCTGATCAGCATCGATCTGGCGCGGCCCGGGGACGGCTGGAAGATTGTCGTGCCCGAGCGCGGCAACACGCTGGAAGGGGCGCGGATGATCGGTGACCGCTTCCTGTTGTCGTACTTGCGGGACGGGCAGACCGTGGCGGTGATGACCGATCGCAAGGGCAAGCCGGGGCGTGCGATCACGCTCAACGGGATCGGCACGGCGAGCGGCTTTGGCGGACGGCCGGGCGATGCCGAGACGTTCTACCAGTTCACCAGCTTCAACATGCCGCCGGCGATCTATCGCATGGATCTGCACAGCGGTGCGGTGACGCCGTTTGCGGTGCCGAAAATGGCGTTCGACCCGGCGGACTATCTGGTGGAGCAGCGCGAGTATCCCTCGCGCGATGGCACGATGGTGCCGCTCTACGTGGTGCGCAAGAAAGCGCTGGCGGCGGCGGGCAAGCCTTTGCCGACGCTGCTCTATGGCTATGGCGGCTTCGATATCGCGCTGACGCCGGGGTACTCGCCGGTGCGCATGGCGTGGCTCGAGGCGGGCGGTGCCTTTGCGCTTGCCAACGTGCGCGGCGGCGGGGAGCTGGGGCGGGGCTGGTACGAGGCTGGGCGGCGCGACAAGAAGCAAAACAGCTTCGACGATTTCATTGCGGCAGGCGAATACCTGATCCGCGAGGGCATTGCGGCCAAGGGTGGGCTTGCCGTGCAGGGAGCCTCAAACGGGGGCCTGCTGGTCGGCGCGGTGGTCAACCAGCGGCCCGACCTGTTTGCTGCTGCCAACCCGGACGTCGGCGTCATGGACATGCTGCGGTTCGACCGGTTCACCTCCGGCCGGTTCTGGGTCGATGACTATGGACGGCCCGACCGCGAGGACGACTGGCGGACCTTGCGGGCCTATTCGCCCTATCACAACATTGCCGACGGCAAGTCCTATCCGGCGATCCTGGTGACCACGGCCGAGAACGACGACCGCGTGGTCCCGGCGCACAGCTTCAAGTACCTGGCCGCGCTGCAGGCCGCCCGGATCGGGGACAAGCCGCACTTGCTGCGGGTGGAAACCAGGGCCGGGCATGGCGCCGGCAAGCCGGTGGAGAAGGTCATCGGCACCGGGGCGGACGTGCTTTCGTTCCTGGCCTACTGGACGGGCCTCGGCAGCGAGACGGCGCAGCGTTAGTTGTTCAGGTTCGTGTGCGTTTAGCTGAACAAAAGCTGTCGCTATGGTTCAGCGTCATCTCACGGCGAATCAGGCAAACCTTCATGCGTGGCGGGAAAGGCCCGCCGAATTGAAGGATCTGAGCCATGAAGACTTTTACCAAGGCCCTGGTCGGAACTGCTGCCGCCGCTGCGGTCGCGGTGTCTTCGGCCTCTCCGGCGGTTGCCCGCGATCATCGTGGTGGCATCGACGGGGGTGACATCATTGCCGGTGCGCTGGTGATCGGCGGCATTGCCGCGATTGCGGCCGCTGCGAGCAAGGACAACAACCGCTACGACTACGACCGTTATGGCTATGGCGACGACTGGCGCGGCCGGGACGGCTGGAACGACGGGCGCTATCGCGATGGGTACTATGGCCGGGGCAATCCGCGCCAGGCGATCGAGCAGTGCGTGCGCACCGCAGAACGCAACGCCTCGCGCTACAGCTATGGCCGGGCGGATGTGACCGACATCCGTGACGTGAAGAACACCCGCTGGGGCTATGAAGTGCGCGGCCGCATTGCGGTGAACACGCAGGGCCGCGACTGGCGCGACGGTGACCGCAACTACGGGCGCGGCTGGGGTGGCGACTATCGCGGCTGGGACAATTCGCTGCGCGGCTACGACAGCGGGTCGTTCAAGTGCAAGGTCGAACGGGGCCGGGTGGTCGACCTCGACTACAGCGGCATCCGCGGCCTCTGACGAATGACACGGCAGGCGGTTCAGGCATCGGAAAGCCTGGGCCGCCTAGCTGTGCAGAGATGGACGGGACTCCGACCCTTGGCCCCTGGATCGGGCAGGTTGTCGGCGGGAAGGGAAGATCATCATGGCGGGACGGTTTGCGAAGATTGCGCTGGCAGGTGGGGCCATGGCCGCCACGCTTTTGCCGGTGGCTGCCGAGGCCCATGGCGGTGGCTGGAACCGTGGCGGCTGGGGCGGGCGCGGATGGCACCGCGATCGCGGTGGCATCGACGGCGGTGACGTTCTGGCCGGGATCCTGATCATCGGCGGAATTGCCGCGATCGCTACTGCAGCAAGCAATGCCGAGAAGAAGAAGCGCGAAGCGCGCGAGGAAGATGGCTATCGCTATCGGCCCGAGGAAGACCGCCGTGACGACAGGGCCGACGACTGGCGCGACCAGAGTGACCGCAGTTCCGCTTCCAGCGCACGGGGCTTGAACGAAGCGGTGGACTCCTGCGTTACCGAGGCCGAGCGCAGCGGCACAATCGATGAAGTCTATGACGCTACCCGCAACGGCGATGGCTACCGGGTATCCGGCACGTTCCGCAACGGCGACCGCTTTTCCTGCGACGTCAGCCGCGACGGTGGCGTTCTGCTCGATCTGCGAAAAGGGCGTATCTGACAATTCTGCGGCTGTGTTTCTTTTCGTGATCCCTTGCGGCGGGGGCCTGGTCTGATTATCGGCAGGGTGATCTCGTTTTGACAGAGGATACCGGCCGATGACCACGTTCGACGATCGCGAGAAGGCATTCGAGGCCAAGTTCGCCCACGACGAGGAAATGATGTTCCGCGTCCATGCCCGCCGCAACCGTCTGCTGGGTACCTGGGCTGCCGAGCGCATGGGGCTCGATGCCGCCGAAACCGAAGCCTACGCCAAGTCGGTCGTCCAGGCCGATTTCGAGGAAGCGGGCGACGAGGACGTCATCCGCAAGCTCCTGGGTGACCTGATCTCTGCCGGGATCGACACCGATGAAGCCGAAATCCGCGCGGCGATGGACGCCAAGCAAGTCGACGCTCGCCGCCAGCTGATGGGCGAAGTCTGATGGCGATGCAGGCTGCCGAGATCGAGGCGATGATCCGCGCGGCCTTGCCCGACGCGGACGTCGAGATCACGGACCTTGCCGGCGACGGCAATCACTACGCCGCCCGCGTGGTTTCCCCCTCCTTTGTTGGCCTGACCCGCGTCAAGCAGCACAAGCTGGTCTATGACGCACTGGGCGGCCGCATGGGCGGCGAACTTCATGCCTTGCAACTGACCACTGCCGTTCCCAACTGAGGGCGGAAAGGAAACCCATCCATCATGTCGACCGAGCAGCGCATCTCCGAAATCGTCAATGGCAACGACGTCGTCCTGTTCATGAAGGGTACGCCGCTGTTCCCGCAGTGCGGATTCTCCAGCAAGGCGATTGCCATCCTGGAGCATCTGGGCGTGGAATATGCTTCGGTGGACGTGCTGCAGGACATGGAAATCCGCAGCGGCATCAAGTCGTATTCCGACTGGCCGACGATCCCGCAGCTCTACGTCAAGGGCGAGTTCGTGGGCGGCTCCGACATCATGATGGAAATGTTCCAGGCAGGCGAACTGCAGCAGTTGATGGAGGACTCGGGCGTCAAGGCGGCCTGAGCTTAACTTTCATGCTCGAGGAGGCGCGGTCGGCATTGCCGGTCGCGTCTTTTTTTGTGCTCGTCTGGCTTGGGAGGTCCCGGGAGAGGCGGAGCCATTAGAGACCGGGGGGACTGGCTCCGCCTCGAGAAGAAGCTACTCTTCGGGACGACACAGGATATGCAGGCATCGTGCCAAATGGAGGAAATCGCGGAAATCTGCTGTTTTCGCTTGTGAATTGATGGTCGACCGACGTGCAGTTGTAAAGCAAACCGACAAATGTTGCAGGCTTGGCAAGCGGTGCTACGCCAGACATGATGCATGATGATGGAAACGCACGATATCGAGCCCGAGAACTGGCTGAGCAAGACGACTCCCGCCGCAACGATCGTCATCTTCCGGCATGATCCGCAGGGTGGTGCGCCGCAGATCCTGATGGTCGAGCGCAATGCCAGTCTCAAGTTCGCAGGCGGAGCAACGGTGTTTCCCGGCGGAAAGATCGACGAAGCCGACCGCCAGCTGGCAGCGCGGATTGGCGGGGATGCCGAGGATATGGCCGCGCGCGTGGCCGCAGTGCGCGAGACACTGGAGGAAACCGGGCTGGTTGTCGGCATCGAGGGCGTGGTCGACGGCGCCCTGGCGGCAGAGGCGCGGCGGATGCTGATCTCTGGCGGGGACCTTGCGCCCGTGCTAGATGCGTTCGGCTGGAGCCTTGCGCCGCACCAGTTGGTGCCATTCGCACGGTGGTGGCCCAGGCACCGCACTGAAAGAATTTTCGACACCCGCTTCTATCTCGCCGATCTGGGTACGGGTGCGGTCGATATCGAAGTGGACGCGACCGAGAACCGGCACCTGTTCTGGGCGAGTGCACAAGAGGCGCTTGACCTTGCCGAGGAGGGCAAGATCCGCGTGATCTTTCCGACGCGGCGCAATCTCGAAAGGCTCGCACTTTTCGGAAGCTTCGAAGAAGCGCGGCTTCATGCCGAGGCGACGCCCATCGGTACGATCAGCCCGTTTGTCGAGAAGCGCGACGGCCAGCATTGGCTGATGATACCCGACAACCTCGGCTATCCGGTTCTGGGCGAGCCGCTTGAGATGGCGCAGCGCGGCTGATCCGCGAAACTGCGTAAGGTTGCGCTAAGCTGGCATTGAGGGCGGAACGGCATGGTGGCAGGCCACGATGTCCGAGCCACTCCTCTCTCCGGACATGTCCGCAGCGCCTGAAGCGGCAGGTCATCCCTCGCGGCATGGCCTGCGCGAAGCTCGCCATGTCGATGCTCCCGTCCAGTCTCCTGTCCACGCCCTGCAGCACGAGATCCAGCGGGCGCACGAGGCGGTGGCCGAGAGTGATTCGCGTGAGGGAAAGTCGCCCGGCTGGGTGAGGCTTGGCTTTCCCGTGGTCGCGTCGATGCTCCTGTGGACTGTTATCATTGGCTTTATCAGGATGCTCGGTTGAGCCCGCCGTGCCGTAACGAATTGTTGAGAAGGCGCATGCATGATTCGCTGCATGCGTAGCCCACTCGACATGTTGACCCCAGGTCAGATCGCCCGCACCGCCCGCTTCGTTGCGCTTGCGAGCGCGCTTGCGCTGGGCTTCGGATACGTCACCAATTCGCTGACGCTGACCATGGCGGGCGTGGGATCGTTTCTGCTCGCCAATGCCTTGCTTCTGGCTGCGCCGCGACAGAGGGCGACGGAGCTGCTCGGCGCAGTGACGGTCTGGCAGTGCTTTGCCGAGTTTCTCTCGACTGTGCAGAGCGGCCACTTCGCGATGTGGCGCCTTTCCGTTTCGATCGCGACGCTGGGCTGTGTCATGGCGGTCATCCGCGTGCAGCACTTGCGCGATCTGACCCGCCAGAACCCGGATACCCGGCTGGCCGACCTCGACCGGCGCACGGTCGGCGGCATTGGCGTGCTGCCGCGCACCGATGCGCAACTGGCGGAAATGCGGCACGACGAAGCCGCCTGAACGGGCAGGCACAAAAGGTTGCGTGGCGCATTGTTGCGCGCGGTGTGACCGCTATGCTGGGGCCAACCGAAAGGATGGCCGATGCGTCTGATTTCCCGCGTTTTCGCTGCAGCCCTTGCGCTGAGCGCATATCCTGCTTGCGCCGCCGACAAACAGGAGGCGCTCACACTCCTGCGTCCGGATGCCGTGTTCGATGGCGAGAACGCGGTGCTGCACAAGGGGTGGGCCGTGCTTGTGCGCGGGAATCGCATCGAGGCAGCGGGACCTGACATTGCCGTGCCTGCGCAGGCCTCGGTCGTCGCGCTTCCCGGCACCACGCTGATGCCCGGCATGATCGAGGGGCATTCGCACCTCTTTCTCCATCCTTACAACGAGACGCCATGGGACGATCAGGTTCTGCACGAGCCGCTCGCGTTGCGCACGGCGCGGGCTACGGTTCACGCGCGGACCACGCTGTTGGCCGGGTTTACCACGGTGCGGGACCTCGGCACGGAGGGTGCCGGCTATGCCGATGTCGGCCTGAAGCAGGCGATCGAGCAGGGCATAGTGCCGGGGCCGCGCATGCTGGTGGCGACGCGGGCGATCGTGGCGACGGGGGCCTATGGGCCGCGTGGCTTCGAGCCGGGCGTAGCTGTGCCGCTGGGTGCCGAAGAGGCGAGCGGGCCGGAGCTTGTCGGCGTGGTGCGGCGGCAGATCGGGGCAGGCGCTGATCTGGTGAAAGTCTATGCCGATTATCGCTGGGGTCCCGGCGAACCGAGCAGGCCGACGTTCACTGAAGGCGAGTTGAAGGCGGCGGTCGAGGCCGCGCATAGTGCGGGGCGGGAGGTGGTGGCCCACGCCAGCACGGCCGAAGGCATGCGCCGGGCGGTCGCGGCGGGTGTCGATACGATCGAGCATGGTGACGAAGGCACGCCCGAGGTCTTTGCCGCGATGAAGGCCAAGGGGATCGGTTTCTGCCCGACGCTGGCCGCCGGTGATGCCATCGCGCGCTACCGCGGGTGGAACGGAGCGGCTCCGGTGCCGAGGGGCGTGCAGGAAGGGTTCGATGCCTTGGCCAAGGCGCGCAAGGCAGGCGTCGCGATCTGCATGGGCGGCGACGTCGGCGTCTATGCTCATGGCGACAATGCGCGCGAGGCCGAACTGATGGTGAAGGGGGGAATGTCTCCCGCCGAAGTTGCGATTGCAGCGACTTCTGGCAACGCGAGGATGTTTGGGATCGGGGACCGACTGGGTACGGTCAAGCCAGGCATGTTGGCCGATCTCGTCGCGGTCGAGGGCAATCCGCTGGCCGACATCTCCTCGATCCGCAAGGTCGCGCTGGTGATGAAGGACGGGGTGCTGTGGAAGGGGCCGGTGGGGCGTTAGGCCTTCTGGCTGGCCTTCGGCTCGGGGAGCATGGCTGACGCGAGAGCCTTGTAGTCTTCGCAGTCTGAAGTTCCCTGTAGCCGGTCCTGGAGCGCGCGGTAGTGTTGCAGGACAGCGGTGCCCAAGGCCGTGAGCCTTGCGCCGCCGCCCTTGGCGCTGCCGGGGGAGGTTTCTACCAGAGGTTCTGCCCAGCAGCGGTTCATGGCATCGACCAGCAACCAGGCGCGGCGGTAGCTCATGTCCATGGCGCGAGCGGCGGCGGAGATCGAGCCTTCGCGGATGATCGCATCGAGCAGGTCGGCCTTGCCGGGGCCCATGGCGATCTCGTCGCCGCAGTAGAGCTGGATCTTGAGTTTGAGGCGCTGCATCGAGGCCAGCGTATCGATGCTGGCGGTGGGCTTGCAACTTGTTTCGACGGCAACTAGCACGCTGCGATGATCGCCGAAGTCGAACCGTTCCACGCCATTGCCGTCAGCCGTCTTGCCCATGACATGGAGGCGGCGGGTGCCAGTGTCATCCACATGGAGTTCGGGCAGCCGTCTACCGGCGCGCCGGCAAAGTCGATCGCGCTCGCGCACGAGGTGCTCGACAACGAGGCGATGGGCTATTGGGAAAGCGTGCCGCTCAAGGACCGCATCGCGCTGAGTTATGCCGAGAACTATGGCGTGAACGTCGAACGCGAGCAGGTGATCCTGACGTGTGGTGCGTCTCCGGCATTCGTCATGGCGCTGTCATGCCTGTTCCGGCCAGGTGCGCGCATTGCCTTGGCCCGTCCGGGATACGTCGCCTATCGCAATTCGCTCAAGGCCATGTACCTCGAACCGGTCGAGATGGAATGCGGGCCGGATGAACGGTTCCAGGTGACGGCGGCGGCTGTCGAAGCACTCGATCCGGTGCCGGATGGGCTGATCGTGGCGAGCCCGGCCAACCCCACCGGCACGATTATCGAGCCAGCCGAACTGGCGGCCATTGCTGAGGTTTGCCGCCGCAAAGGCATCAGGGTCATCTCGGACGAGATCTACCATGGCCTGAGTTATGGCACCAAGGCGGCCTCGATGCTCGAGCATCTGCCCGACGCGGTGATCGTCAATTCGTTCTCGAAGTATTTCAGCATGGCGGGCTGGCGATTGGGCTGGCTGGTCGTGCCGCCAGCGCTGATCGATGCGGCGCGGGCGCGGATGGGCAGCCTGTTCCTGACGCCACCGGTGCTGGCACAGAAGGCGGGGCTGATGGCGTTCGAGTGCCGTGACGAACTGGACGGGCACGTCGAGACTTATGCGCGCAACCGGGCGATCCTGCTGGAAGCGCTGCCGGAGATGGGGCTCGGGCGCATCGCGCCTCCGGACGGGGCGTTCTATATCTATGCCGATGCCAGCGAGTTCACCGACAACAGCCTGGCGCTGTGTGAGGAACTGCTGCGCGATACGGGCGTCGCGACCGCGCCGGGGATCGACTTCGATCCGGTCAACGGCAAGCGCTTCATTCGCTTCAGCTTTGCTGTCTCGACGCCGCTGGTGGAAGAGGCGGTGCGGCGGATCGGGCCGTGGTTCGCGGCGCGGCGCAAGGGCTAATCCGGGGTCAGCACCATCTTGAGTGCGCCTGCCTCGCGCGCTTCGAACAGGCGATAGGCCTCCGCGCCCCGAGACAAGGGCAGGCGGTGGCTGATGTAGCGTTCGGGCCGGAGCCTGCCTGAGGCGACGAGCGGGAACAGGGCAGGCAGTTCCTCGGGCACCGAGCATGTGCCGACGCGGAACGTCAGGCCACCGGCAAAGGCGCGTTCGAGCGGGAAGGGGAAGCGGCGCGATTGCTGGACGCCGATCACCGAGACAGTGCCGCGCACCCGGACGAGGCGCAGCGCCATGTCCACCGTCGCATCCGAGCCGACCACTTCCACGACGCAATCGAGGCGCTTGCCGTGGGTATCTTCCTTGATCCGCGCGGTTGCTTCGTCGGGGTGGAGGGCAATGGCGCCCAGGCTTTCGGCAATGGCGCGACGTTCGGGCACGGGATCGATCGCGTAAACGACGTGGGCGCCCATTACCAAGGCGCTTTCCACGGCCATCAGCCCGATGGGGCCGAGGCCGATCACGCCGACCGATGAGCCGGGGCGGATATCCGCCTGACGCGCCCCGAACCAGGCAGTGGCGAGAGCGTCGGTCATCATCAGCGCCTGGTCGGTGCTGACGCCTTCAGGGATGGCAACGGCGTTCATGTCGGCCGCAGGGACGCGGACGGCTTCGGCTTGCGAACCCTGCAGCCTTGCCGAAAGTCCATAACAGCCCGAGCCGTTGTTCTCGCATGTGTTGACCACGCCCGAAAGGCACGAGCGGCAGGAGCCGCAGCCGACGGCGGCGGGGATCATGACCTTCTGGCCGACCTTGAGCCGCTGCACTCCGCGCCCGATCTCCACCACTTCGCCAACTGCTTCGTGGCCTACGCAGAAGCCGATGTCCTCGGAAAAGCCGTGGCCGTGATAGATGTGCAGGTCCGACCCGCAGATCGAGCAGGCATCGACCTTGATGATCGCATCGCGGTCCGACTGCGGCGTGGGATCGTCCATGCTTTCATGGCGGATGTCGCGCGGCCCGTAGTAGCGCAGTGCCTTCACAGGGTGAGTCCTCCATCCACGACGAGAGTGTGGCCAGTGACATAGGATGCCAGCGGCGAGGCAAGGAAAATGGCGGCCCCGGCCATGTCCTCCGGCGTGCCCATGCGGCCTTGGGGAATGCGCGCAACCGCACCGGCGAGGCGTTCCGGGTTGGCGGTGGTGACCTTGGTGAGTTTCGTGTCGACAAGGCCGGGGGCGAGGCCGTTGACGCGGATGCCCTCGGCGGCGAGCGCCTGTCCGAGAGTTCGGGTCAGGCTTATCGCCCCCGCTTTCGAGGCGGCGTAGGCCGGATTGCCGATGTTCGCCTTCAACCCCGAGACCGAGCTGACGATGACGACCGAGCCCTTGCCTGCTGCGAGTTGCGGACGGAACTTCATCGCGCAGTGCATCACGCTGTCGAGGTTGACGGCCATGACCTTGTCCCAGCCTTCACGAGCAAACTCGCCCCGCTTGTAGACGACGGTGCCCTGACACAGCACGAGCGTGTCGAGCGTCGCGAAGGGTAGCGGGGCTGCCTCGATCGCATCGGGGTCGCCGACATCGACGCAGGTGTAGCCGAGGCCGTCGAGATCTGAGCCTTCTGCCGGGTCGTAGTCGGCGGCCGATGCACGCGTGCCCCAGACGTGGACCTGAGCGCCGCGCTTGCGGAAGGCGTGGGCAATGCCGTTGCCGATGCCGCTGGAGCCGCCGACGACCAGCACGTGCTTTCCGGTGAAGTCTGTATCGTCGATCATCGCTCTCCCTTTCGGTCGCTTTCCCGCGACTCCTTTGGCCAGCTTAGCGGCCTTGTCCGAATGCAAAAGGCCCCCGCCGTCGGGTGAGGGCGAGGGCCTTTGCCTTGCGCGTCTCGCGCTGCGTCAGAACGAGGCGCGGACGCGGATGCCGTAGGTGCGCGGCGCGCCCGGATAGGCGTTCTGGTCGCCGGTCTGGAGCGGTGTCGGGAAGGACTGGGTGAACCAGGTCTTGTCGAACAGGTTCTGCACCCAGCCTTCGACAAGCAGGCCGGTCTTGGGCAGCTTGAAGCCGAGGTTGGCGTTGACCAGCGTGACCGGGCCCTGTTCGGCGGTAGTCGCGGTGCTGATCAGCTGGCGGCTCTGATACTGCGCCTGCACGCGGGCCAGGACATGGAGGTTGTCGTTGATCGGTTGATCGAGGTTGAGCGTCGCGTTGCCCGAGAACTTGGGGCTGAAGCGGAAACGCGAGTCCGACAGGACCGGATCGATGGTGGTGTCCTTGCCGTACTGCGCATGCGGGATCCACGTGCCATCGAGGCCCAGCGTCAGGCTGTCGGAGAGCTGGAACATGTTCTCGATTTCAAGGCCGTAGTCCTTGGCGGACTTGGCATTGAGCACGGTGAAGCGCAGGCCGATGAACTGCGCGATCTGGAGATCGGACAGGTCGTAGTAGAAGAACGCGATATTCGTCCGCGCGCGGCCGTCGAGGTACTGGAACTTGCCGCCCACTTCGAAGGCATTGACCTTCTCGGGCTTGTAGCGCGGATTGAGCGGGGCCTGCGCCGGAGCATTGCCGAAGAAGCCGATGCGGATTGCTGCGGGCAAAGCATTGTACACCGCCGCGTTGTTGATCAGCGTGCCAGCGGCGTTGACGTCCATGTTGACGCCGCCTGCCTTGAAGCCACGGTTGTAGGTGGCATAGAGCATGATGTCGTCAGTCGGGCGGTACTGCAGGCCGAGCGTGCCCGAGAGCGCCTTGTTGGTGGTCGTCGCATCATAGGCGGGCGATGGGGCGATGCCGAGAAGAGTGAAGACGTCGGTCGGCACCGGGCGGTAGAAGGCATTGTTGAAGAAGCCGCGCTTCTTCTCGACCGAGTAGCGGACGCCCGCGATCACATTGAACTTGTCGTTCACCGCGAAATCGAGATGGGCAAAGCCGGCATAGGACTTGGCCGTGCCGCCCATGCGTTCGGTCGTCCAGGTGCCGGGAGCGGCGAAGGCGGTGCCAGGGGGCACGCCGAGGCTGGCGAAGATCGCGTCCCAGTAGAACTGTGCCTGATTGGCCCAGGGCAGGCTGCGCCCCATCTTGAGCTTCTCGTCGGAGAAGAACAGGCCGAAGACCGCTTCGGCGTTGAGGGCCGGAATCTTGGTGTTGTAGGTCAGTTCCTGCGAAATGAAGCGGCTCGAGAAGCTTTCGTTGTAGCGGAAGATGTCGGCGCCGGAGAAATCGGGGTCGAGATCGCGCTGGTCGACGGTGAACTTGCGCACAGCGGTGACCGACTTCAGCGTGCCTTCGCCAATCTGGGCGTCCACCAGCAGCGTGCCGCCGTAGTCTTCGATTTCCTGCTGGCCATTGCCGTTGAGGGTCTGTTCAAACTTCGACGGATCGTTTGAAGGCAGCTTGCGACCGGTCGGCGTCATCGACGAAGCCGGGATGAGGCCAGCGAGGACGCCAAGGAACTGCTGGCTGCTGGCCGGCTGGTAAAGCGTCAGCAGGTTGATGATCGGTTGGGTCGGGCCGTCGATGAAGGGCGAAGTCGCATAGCAGCAGTTGCCCTGGCTGTGCGAATAGTCGCCGATCACACGGACGGTGAGATTCTCGCTGGGCTCGAACAGGAGCTGTGCCTTCACCGCGCGGGTCTTGTTGTCATTGAGACTGCGGCCGGTGGTGCTGTCGGTAAAGAAGCCGTCCGCCGTCGAGGCAAGTCCGGCAATGCGGAAGGCGACCTTGTCGGACACCGGCACGTTCACCGCGCCGCGCGCGATCAACGTGTCGTAGTTGCCGTAGGTGACTTCCACGGTGCCGTTGACATCGTTCAGCGAGGGCGAGGCCGAGCTGAGCAGGAGCGCACCGGCAGTGGTGTTCTTGCCGAACAAGGTCCCCTGCGGGCCGCGCAGCACCTGGAGGTTGTCGATGTCGAGGAAGTTCTGCAGCGCGGCAGCAGCGCGCGTGCGATAGACGCCGTCGATGAACACGCCGACCGAACCTTCGAACGAACGGCTGTTGCCGGTGGTGCCGAGGCCGCGGATGACAAGGTTGGCGCTCGACGTGGCGATATTGGTCACGCGGAAGCTGATCGAAGGGCTGATCGCCTGGATGTTCGAGACGTTCTCGACGCGGGCCTGTGCCAGCGTTTCGGCGTTGGCGGCCGTGATGGCGATCGGCACGTCCTGCAGGTTTTCGGTGCGGCGCTGCGCGGTGACGATGATTTCCGCAAGGCCGGGGCCGGGCTGATCGTCAGTCTGGGCCTGTTGGGCCAAGGCCAGCGACGGAGCGAGGGCTCCGGCCAGAACCGCGCCGACTGCCGCGCTTCGCAAGAACATAGCCTTCATGCATGCCTCCCATGCCGCATTCCTTGCGGCTGTTTCGATGACCGGGGCTGCCTTGATCGCAGCCTTCCTGATTGACCGCCTGCTGTCCGGTGCTGGACATGAAGCGGGTGCCGGAGCATTGTGCGTTTAATCGATTAATTGATCTTGACGGATCGCGGCACAGTGTTGTCAAATCACCTCATGACGGAATCAGAACATGGTCTCGCGCATGCCAGTGCCATGCGCCAGTTCAGCCAGTTTGCCGAGGTGTCCGGTCTCGATCTGAGAGGGCTCTGTCCGCCCGATGTCTATGCCTATGTCGAGCAGGCGAAGGAGGCTGAATGGCTGCCGGCCAGCGCCCATGTCGACGTCCTGCAGTCGGCTGCGATATCGTCGGGACGGGCAGATCTGGGCATTGCCTTCTCGATGTGGTGCAACGTGCGCGGCTTCGGTCCGATCAGCCTGTTGTGGGATCACTGCACCACGCTGGACGAGGCAACCCGGATTACCCGGCGCTACATGCATCTCGAAAGCGCGGCGATGCGATCGAGTACCGACATCACCGGTCATGAGGCTGCGTTGCGGCACGTGCTGATGGTGCCCGCGCGCTTTGGTGGTTCGCAATTCCTGCAGGCGACGCTGACCCTGCAACTGCGCATCGTGCGGATGTTGCTGGGCGAGGAGTGGACGCCGATCCGTCTGGAACTGGATCATCCCGCACCGCCGAGCATCCGCTATCATCAGGCGGTTTTCCGTTGTCCGATCGAGTTCGGCTCGGATCGTTGTGCGCTCGTCTTCCGCAAGTCAGACCTGCATCGCCCGTCGCCGCGCGCCAACCCCAACATGGTGCGCTATCTCGAAAAGCAGCTGGCACAGGCGGACAGCCACTGGCCCGGCGACCTTGTGCAGCAGATCCGCTACTTCATTGCCGCGAACCTGACCGAGCGGAAGGCGAGCCTGCCTCACGTTGCGGGGCTTGCCGGCCTTTCCTCGCAAAGCCTGCAGCGGCGTCTGGCAGAGCGGGGGACGACTTTTGCCGTCATCCTCGAGCAGGTGCGCAAGCACACTGCCGACGAGTACTTCCGCACCGCGCGCCGACCCAACCTGACCGAGCTGTCGCACCGGCTGGGCTATACCGATGCGAGCGCCGCCAGCCGGTTCCTGCGCCAGCACATGTCGACCGGAGCCAGGGCGCTCATGGCGCGCAGTCGTACGCCGAGGATGGAGAGCAGCGGCGCAGTGTCCGCCTAAGCCTTGAGATTTGCGGCAATTTCCCAGAGCCGGTCCTCGATGCCGGAGCGCTGCTTGCGGTTGCTGCGCAAGACCGCAAGTTCGGTATGGACCGAGAGGCCGTCGACCGGACGATAGACCACGTTGCCGTGATCGCGCGGGCGGAACTGGGCAATCGAGATGGCGGGGATGCGGTACTCGCGACAGTAACGTTCCAGCGCGAAGGCATGTGCTTCGGGCGGCAGGAAGCCGGTTGCACCCGAAGCAGACAGCCAGGCCGAGATGGGCTGGTAAAGGCTGCGACCGTGCAGCGGCGCGAGGATGGCGATCACTGCCCCGGGCAGGGCCTCGGTCGGGACGACATCGAAGCGGGCGAGGGCGTGTTCCTGCGGAATGGCAAGGCCGATCGGCTCGCGGCTTATCGTGAGGCGTGGCAGGCCATCGGGCATCTCGAGTTCGCCGATGCTGCCGGTTGCCATGTCGGCAAGATATCGCTCATGCGGGACAGCGGCGGCCACGACCATGGCGAGATCGACCGTATCGCGGATCAGGCCCTCGCACAGGGCATGGGCGAAATCGTTGTCGACGCGCAAGCCGATGTCGGGAAGCTCGCGGGCTATCGCCGACAGCAGCGCGCCGTGCTGGGGCAGTCCGAACGTGTATATCGGAGCGCCTAGCACGATGCGCCGATCGGGCCGTTCCCGCCAGGCGGCGAGGCTGGCCGAGAAGGCATCGGCCTGGGCGAGAAACGTTCGCGCCTGCTCCAGAAGAGACTGGCCAACCGGCGAGAGTCGGACCGCGCGAGTGGTGCGTTCGAACAGGCGCTGGCCGACCTGCTCCTCGAGCTTGCGGATCTGGGACGAAAGGCTCGGCTGGGTCAGGTTCATGCGCCGGGCTGCTCGTCCGAAGCTCAGCTCCTGGGCGAGGGCGACGAAGCAGCGGATCGCCTTTATGTCGACTTCGGTCTGCATGGATCGCTATATATTCGCATAAGCTATAAATCGAAAGATTAAATCGATTGGACGGGGCATTGCCTCGCGCATAGCTTCGGCCAAAGCATAACGAGAGGATGTCCATGCAAGTGCCAGACACCACGCCGGTGATCGTCGGCGTTGGCCAGTTCGTCGAGCGGATCGATGCCCACGACTATGTCGGCATGTCCTTTGCCGATCTGGCTGCCCGCGCCGCTGCTGCGGCACTGGCGGATACCGGCGTTGGAGCGGTTGTCGCTCCGCTGGTCGGTGCGGTCGGTTCGATCCGGACGTTCGAGGAATCAGGCGCGATGCAGGTCCCGTTCGGGCGTGCGGAGAAGATGCCGCTGGCCGTGGCGCGGCGACTGGGCATCGCACCGCGCGTGGCGATCCTCGAGAAGGTTGGCGGGCAATCGCCTCTTGCGTTGCTTGCCGATCTGGGAAGTCGCATTTCTGCAGGCGAGACCTCTGCCGCGCTCCTGTTCGGCAGCGAGGCAATTTCGACCGTGCGTCACCTTGTCGGCAAGGGCGAGAGCCGGGACTGGGCGGAGCATGATGAGGCTTCGGGTGTCGAATGGATCGACAAGGGCATGGGGTTCGAGGGCACGCTTTCGGCAGCCAGCATCGCTCATGGCATCCGCGCGCCGGTGACGGCCTATGCCCTTTGCGAGAACGCGCGTCGGCATCGCCTTGGACTGTCGCGGGAAGCCTATGCCCTTGAGATGGGACGTCTGTTCGCACCGTTTACCGAAGTTGCGGCAGCAAATCCCTACAGTGCCGCGTCCGTCAAGGCGATGGGGCCTGAGGAGATTGCGACTCCCGGAGAGCGCAATCGCATGATTGCCGACCCCTATCCGCTCAAGCTTGTGTCGCGCGATCAGGTCAATCAGGCAGCCGCAGTGGTGCTGATGTCCGTCAAGGCCGCGCGCGAGGCAGGCATTGACGAGCGCAAGTGGATTTATCTGCATGGCGCAGCGCTGGCCAACGAGCGGGAGATCCTCGAGCGGCCGGACATCGGTGGCTATCCTGCAGCCAATGCCGCCATCGCCTCCGCTCTGGCGAGTGCGGGCCGGTCGGCGGACGAGATTTCGGCGTTCGATTTCTATTCGTGCTTCCCGGTGCCGGTGTTCAACGCCGCGATCGATGGCCTTGGCCTTGCCAGCGATGACCCGCGCGGTTTGACGGTGACAGGTGGGCTTCCCTATTTCGGTGGGGCAGGAAACAACTATTCGATGCACGCCTTTGCCAGCATGACCGAGCTGTTGCGTGCGCGTCCGGGGGCATACGGTCTGGTCGGCCTGAATGGTGGGTTCCAGTCGAAGTATGGCGCTGCAGTGTTCTCGACAGCGCCGTGTGCCTGGCCTTCGTGCGAAACCGCATCGGTGCAGGTGGCGCTCGACGCCGAGCCCGCTGCAGTCATGGCCGAGCTCCAGGAGGGGGTGGGACGCATCACCACATACACGGTCACTTACGCCAAGGGCTTGCCGGAGCAGGCCATCGTCATCGGCGACCATGCCCAGGGGGGGCGGTTCATCGCTACCACCCGCGATGCCGCCACGATTGCCGCCATGCTCGAAAGCGATCCGCTCGGCCGTGAAGTGCTGATCGAATCCGGTGGGAAGCGTGCCGATTTCCGCTTTGCCTGATGGAGACCCAAGCATGACCGGCAATCCCGTACTGCTCGAAGGCATCCGCGTGGTCGACCTGACGACGGTGGTGTTCGGGCCCTATGCCACGCAGGTTCTCGCCGATCTGGGGGCGGAGGTGATCAAGGTGGAGGCGCCCGGGATCGGCGACGCCTTCCGCTGGTCGGCCAAGGCGGCGGTGACGCCGGGGATGGCGCCGGCATGGATGGCGCTCAACCGGGGCAAGAAATCCGTCGCGCTCGATCTGAAGCAGGAAGCCGACCGCGAGGTGATGCTGGGCCTGTTGCGTGAGGCAGATGTCTTCGTGGTCAATGTCCGGGGCAAGGCACTCGAGCGCATCGGGCTGGATTACGAGACGCTGCGCACGATCAATCCCGGCCTGATCTATGTCCATTGCGTCGGCTTCGGGCAGGATGGCCCCTATGCCGATCTGCAGGCCTATGACGATGTCATCCAGGCGGCGACCGGCACGGCAACGCTGCTGCCGCGCGTCGATGGCAATCCCCGACCGCGCTACCTGCCATCGCTCATCGCGGATAAGGTGGCGGGCCTCCACGCGGCCTATGCCGCCATGGCTGCCATTGTCCACAAGCAGCGGACGGGTGAGGGGCAGCGGGTGGAAGTGCCGATGTTCGAGGTTTTCTCGAGTTTCATGCTGCTTGAGCATCTGGGCGGGCTGACGTTCGATCCGCCCAATGCTCCGGTCGGCTATGCCCGGCAGATCGACCCGGATCGCCAGCCGTTTCCAACGGCGGATGGCTGGATCAGCATCGTCGCCTATACCGACGATGCCTGGGCGCGGATCTTCACCTTGCTCGACCAGCCGGACTTCTTAAACCAGGAGCATCTGTCCACGCCGCAATTGCGGATCAGGGCTCAGGCGGAGCTTTATCAGGCCATCGCCCGCTTCACGCCCGCCCTGACCACTGCCGAAATCCTTGCCCGCTGCCACGCGGTGCAGATCCCTGCACAGGCGGTGCGTGATCTGGGGGACGTGCTCGACGATCCGCATCTTGCTGCGGTCGACTTCTTCCGCCGCCGCGAGCACCCGGTCGAAGGTGTCTATTTCGAGCAGGCGGCACCGGTAAAGTTTGCGGTTTCCGGGAATGGTAAATCAGGATTGCCCCCGCCCCTGATCGATCAGGACGGCCATGCTGTCCGCACCCACGGCTGGCAGGCATTTGACCTTCCGAAAGATGGTTAATCCAAGCCAATGTTTCTATTAGGAAAATTCCCTATTAATTCGAGATAAATCCCGAATGAAAACCGAATAAGGGTAACACTCTGGAAACCCTCCGACCCGCTTCTGGCCTTCTCGCTTCATGCAGAAGGCAGTTTGGACGCAATGTCGGGTTTTCTCACCAGACTTCATCGCAGCACGACCGGCAGCGTCCTGCCGATCGCGGCTGCGAGCGTTCCGGTGATCATTGCCCTGATCGGCGGCGGTCTTGATATCAATCGCGTCTACAAGGCACGCAATCGCCTGCAGTCGGCCTGCGACGCGGGTACCTTGGCGGGGCGCCGCGCGATCACCACCAATGGCTATGACGCGACCGCGCGCGCGCAGGCCAATGCCTATTTCAACACCAACTTCGTCCAGAACGATCTCGGCGCGACCGGGACGAGCTTCACGACGGCTTCGGCGAACAACGGCAACCTGATCACCGGCACGGCGCAGACCACGGTGCAGACGGTGGTGATGAACCTGCTCGGCGTCGAAACCATTCCCGTCGAGGTGACGTGCAGTGCCACGATGGGGGTGGGCAACAGCGACATCACCATGGTGCTCGATACCACCGGTTCCATGGGCAGCACGCTGTCCGGCACCACGCAAACGCGCATCCAGGCGCTTCGCGCCGCGATGAAGAACTTCTATGACACCGTGGCGACGGCGACGCAGGGTTCCAATGCGCGCATCCGTTACGGGTTCGTGCCCTACAGTTCCTCGGTCAACGTTGGACGACTGATCTATAACCTTGACCCGAGGTATCTTGCCGACACCTGGCAGATCCAGTCGCGCGAACCGGTGTTCAACACGATCACCGAGCGCGTGTTCACCGGCTGGTCCGCCCCGGTCAACACCAGCGAACAGACCTACTCGACCGAGACTGTCGGCAACACGTCCCAGTTCAGTTCCACGAACTACACGTCGCAAGCGAACTGCAATAACGCGCGCCCTGCCGATCTGGCCTGGGCCAACAACGGCAACGCGTCGACAAGTACCTCGACGACGACCAATGGTGCCGGGCAGCAGGTCGTCACCACTACCACTACCCAGCCGCAACGCAAGACGACCTACGTCTGCCAGCAGGCCAGCAACAACCGTTGGCGCGTGTTCTCCTTCAACACAACGCGCAACTTCATCACGCGCAATTTTGCCACGTCCGACCCGATCTACGAGACGCGCACGCGACAGGAATTCGCCAACTGGGCCTACAAGGAAGTCAGCGTCGACACGAGCGTCTACAAGACTTTCGCGGCAGTCAGCAAACCCAATGGCACAAACGGAGCGGCCGCAAGCTACACCTGGGGCGGCTGCATCGAGGAGCGCGAAAGCGATGCGACCGGGAGTATCAGCTATTCCAGCGTGAGCGGCATGTCCCCGTCTACCGCGCTCGATCTCGATGTCGATCTTGTGCCGGACGACGACGCGGACACCAAATGGGGACCGATGTGGCCTGAGCTCGCCTACTACCGGACGGTGAGCAACTGGCAGGGCACGTTCCTGACCGATGCCGTGCAGACGTCGCAGGGCACCCGTGCGTCGTCATACTGCCCCTATCAGGCGCAGCTCCTGTCGACGATGAACCAGTCGGCGTTCTATTCCTATGCCGACGCGCTCTCGGCTTCGGGATCGACCTATCACGATATCGGGATGCTCTGGGGCCTTCGTCTCAGTTCTCCCGAGGGACCATGGGCGAACACGGTCAACGTTCTGCCGACCAACGGCGGCAAGGTCTCGCGCCACATCATCTTCATGACCGACGGCCAGATGGAGCCGAGCATCTCGATCCAGTCGAGCTATGGCATCGAATGGCACGACCGGCGCGTGACCGACGATGGCCAGACCAATCAGGCGGCCCGCCACACGCTGCGCTTCCGCGCATTGTGCGACAACGCCAAGGACAAGGGCTTCCGCGTCTGGGTCATCGCCTTTGCCTCGAGTCTGACGACCGACCTGTCCTATTGCGCATCGAGCAACAGTTCCTTCCTCGCGACCAATGCGACGCAGCTCAACAATGTCTTCCAGGAAATCGCCAAGAACGTGGGCGAGCTGCGGGTCTACCAGTGATGCGCCACGAGCGGCTTTCCCGCGACAGGGCAGGGGTGACCACGGTCGAGTTCGCCATGGTCATGCCGGTGTTCCTGCTGGCACTGGTCGGCTGTCTTGATCTTGGCCAGATGGTCTATGCCATCGGCGTGCTCGACGGCGCCGTAGAGAAGGCCGCGCGCGATTCCACGCTGGAGACCGGCAACACCACCACCGCCGACGCCGCCGTCATCAACGCGGTCGAGGAGATCCTGCCAGGGGCGCAGATCACGTCCACCCGCAAAAGCTACTTCGACTTTGCCCATGCCAAGAAGGGAGAACCGCTCGACGACGCGAACGGGGACGGGCTTTGTTCGCCCGGAGAAAGCTATACCGACGAGAACGGCAGCAACAGCTACGACGATGACCTCGGGGTGGCTGGCAATGGCGGCGCCAACGACGTCATCGTCTATACGGTGACGGTCAAGTACGATCCGGTATTCAGCATACCGTTCATTCCGCTGGACTGGTCGCGGCGGACGATCAGTTCGACCGCGGTCAAGCGCAACCAGCCCTATGCACTGCAGGACGGCAGCTACTCGTCCTCCCCCAAGTTCTGTCCGACGCAATGAGGGGAGGCTTCGCCATGCGAAAGTTGCTCGGCAACAGTTCCGGCGTCTCGACTGTCGAACTGGCGCTGACCTTGCCGTTCATCCTCTCGATCGCGCTCTACGGGATCGAGGTCGCCTACATGAACGCAGTCGACATGAAGCTCAGCGAGATTGCCCTGTCGCTCGCCGACAATGCCTCGCGCATCGGCCAGACGGACAACAGCGTCGTCACGCCCACGGTCAGCGAGGGTGACATCAATGAAGTGATGAGCGGGGCCGAGGCGCAGGCTGACGGGCTGGAATTCGCCACACGCGGCAAGATCATCCTCACCAGCCTCGAGCGCGACAGCGCCACGGGCAAGCAGTACATCCGCTGGCAGCGGTGCTATGGCGCGCTGGCGCGACAGTCCGCTTACGGTAACGCCACCACGCGCAACGGGCTCACCGGTACCCCGCTGGCCGGCATGGGCAGCGGATCGACCAAGATCACGGCATCGGCAAACAGTGCAGTGATGTTCGTCGAGATCTATTACCAGTACGAAGGCCTGCTCGGCACGATGTTCGTCGGAAATCCGGTGATGCGCAAGGAAGGCGCGTTCCTGATCCGCGACAATCGCAATCTCACGCCCGGCGTGACCGGGACCGGGGGAGCCTATCCCTGCACCTGAACCTTGCACCGGATCAATTCACGCAGGCTACGCGAAGGTGTAGTCTCCCCGGTATGGTCCGGACGTGGGCAGAGTCGCTCGCGTCCGGGCGGAAGCAGGGAGAGATGTCGATGAAGCATGCAGATCTCGCAGCGCTCGCAGGTGCGATAGCACTTGTCGCAGGCATGGCCGGACAGGCGATCGCCAAACCCGTGACGCTTGTCGCAACGCTGGGCGGCGGGGCCGAGACGGCCGGCGGCGATCCCGACGGCGTGGGCGGCTTCAAGGCCGATGTCGACGACGAGTCCGGCGACTTCTGCTTTACCCTCTGGGCCGACAAGACGGCCAAGCCGACGATGGCCCACGTCCACGAAGGCAGTGCCGGCAGCGACGGTAAGCCCGTCGCCACGATCGACGTCACCGGCAAGGACAGCGACGACTGCATCGCGATGGAGCCGGAACTCCTGAAGAAAATCATCGCCGCGCCGGGGGCGTACTATGTGAACGTGCACACCGCAGATTTCCCCAAAGGGGCAGTGCGGGGGCAGCTTGAGGTGAAGTGAGGAGCTGAAGGTAGCGCTTCCGATCCTCCCCGTTTTCCGAAGGACAAGCGGGGAGGGGGACCATCCCGGACTTGTTCCGGGATGGTGGGAGGGTCCACTACCCCTCCGTCATTCGCTGCCGCGAATGCCGCCTCCCCGTTTGTGCTCCGCAAAAACAGGGAGGATCTTGTACTTTCAGCGGCCGGCGCGAAACGGGCGAGAGCTATGGCAAGCCGTACTGATCCGCACTGACGCGAAGCTTGTCGATGCAGCGGACAATCTTCGGGCGGATGGATGCGGCCTTGGTCCACGCAGGCAGTCGAGCCATGGCCGTCAAAGTCAAGCCGGTGTCAGGATTCCGCTCGCGCAAAGTCGCCCCCAGAAATATCCTCATATCCACAAGGTGACGGCGGTTGAGCGCCCAAAGTTCCTTGGCGCCAATCTGGCCACTCAAAAAGAATGGCTGCCCGGAGTAGGGCTCACGTCCGTGCTTCAATGATCTGCAAAATCGGCACCGTTCTCGGCTATGACGCGGCGTAATGGCTTCTGCATCGTACGCAGTGTCAGGCCGATCAATACGTCGCGTCCCACATCCATAGCAGTAAGGCGCTTGCGGATTGGAAGGACATGCGCAGACTGCTCTGTGCAAGCAACCCGTGCAAACGAGTTGGACGGCCTCGGGCAATGTACGGTTTTCGGTTAATTCTATTCGTATCCGCGCTGGCCCGAGGCACTTCGGGCAGGCAACCCAAATACCCTCTGAATCGAGAAGGTACGAGAAAATTGTCCAACTTGGATCAGCAACGCGGGTGATTGAACGAGCTCCGAGATCGGGTGAGCAACACATCGATAGGGTGGCGACGTTAACAATGTCTGCAACTGGGTCGTGTCTGGAAAGCAGCATTATTCACTCACGAACCCGCTCATGCTGAGCTGGTCCAACAACCCACCGCGCAGCGTGCTTCGACAGGTTCAGGACGAGCGGCTCTCGCTGCGGCAGCCCCAGACAGCAAATGGGGGCCAGCATTGCTGCCGGCCCCCACTCTACGTCCGCTCTGGCTTTTCCCGTCGCGTCTCGCTTCGGCCCTTATGCGCTGGCCTGTCATTGCTGACGGCCTGGCGCCTCCAGGCTTTGCTCGGCGGAGCTTTCTGCGCGGTCGTTGCGTCGGGTTGGATGCCGTCCGGGGCGCTGAGCCCCTGGGCTGCTGCCGATCCGTGCTTTCGCACAAGGTCGCGCCGCTATCCTTCCTTTCGTCCGTCCGCGACGGTCGAGTGCAGGCACTCTTCCTTCGCTCCGGTTACCCGCGACTGCTTCGGCTGCTCTTGCGAGCGATCCGAAAGAAGCCGTTCGTGGGCGTTTCCCTTTGTCCGCTGGCTGTCTTCCAACCGGGCTTCCGGGGTGAAATGCTGTCCGCCACCTTTCTCTCCGCTGCATCGCGCCGGATGGAGACCGAAGCCTGCCCGCGCGCTGTAGCGTGTAAAACGATGTCGTACTGCACTCCGTTTCCGATCACGAAGGCCGCAGTTTTGCGCATCCGCAAGCGGCCCGAAGGCACCTGCCGGTTGGTTACGCTGCAAACTATCCGTGTTCGTATCGTTAAGCGCCTATTCCTGAAAATTCAGAGGCTTACGCCCTGATTTCTGAGGCTTTCTGCGCTCTCGACACACAAAAGCTGCGCCTCTTGCCCGAGTCGCGCAAGCAAAAAGTGCGGGAGTTATCCACAGCCCCCGCACCTTTCGGTGGATTGTTTTTTGCAGCGCCGAACCGGTCGGCGCTGGCCGTTGAAATCAGCGACCTTGTTGCGCGAGCAGGCGCAACCGGAGCGCGTTGAGCTTGATGAAGCCCGCTGCGTCCTTCTGGTCGTAAGCACCCGCATCGTCCTCGAACGTCACGTGACGTTCCGAGTAGAGGCTGTCGGGCGACTTGCGACCGACGACCGAAGCGCTGCCCTTGTAGAGCTTCAGGCGAACCGTGCCGTTGACGCGGGCCTGGCTGTGATCGATCGCCGCCTGCAGCATCTCGCGCTCAGGCGCGAACCAGAAGCCGTTGTAGATGAGCTCCGCATACTTCGGCATGAGCTCGTCCTTGAGGTGCGCCGCGCCGCGATCGAGCGTGATGCTTTCGATGCCGCGATGCGCGCGGGCATAGATTTCGCCGCCCGGCGTTTCGTACATGCCGCGGCTCTTCATGCCGACGAAGCGGTTCTCGACGAGGTCCAGCCGGCCGATGCCGTGCTTGCGACCGAGGTCGTTGAGCGCGGCGAGCAGCGTGGCGGGCGACATCGCCTGACCGTTGAGGGCAACACCATCGCCCTTTTCAAAGTCGATGGTGATGTATTCCGGGGTGTCCGGCGCGTCCTCCGGATTGACCGTGCGCGAATAGACGTAGTCAGGAGTCTCCTGCCACGGATCTTCCAGCACCTTGCCTTCGGACGAGGTGTGGAGGAGGTTGGCGTCGGTCGAGAACGGGCTTTCGCCGCGCTTGTCCTTCGGCACCGGGATCTGGTGCGCTTCGGCCCAGGCGATCAGGGCGGTACGGCTGGTGAGGTCCCATTCGCGCCAAGGAGCGATGACCTTGATGCCGGGTTCGAGCGCATAGGCCGAGAGTTCGAAGCGGACCTGGTCGTTGCCCTTGCCGGTCGCGCCATGGGCGACGGCATCAGCGCCGGTTTCGCGGGCGATCTCAATCAGGCGCTTGGAGATCAGCGGGCGGGCGATCGACGTGCCGAGCAGGTAATCGCCTTCATAACGGGCGTTGGCGCGCATCATCGGGAAGACGAAATCGCGCACGAATTCCTCGCGCAGGTCGTCGATGTAGATGTTCTGGTCAGGCACACCCATCAGCTTGGCCTTGGCGCGCGCAGGCTCGAGCTCCTCGCCCTGGCCGAGGTCGGCGGTGAAGGTCACCACTTCGCAGTTGTAGGTGACCTGCAGCCACTTGAGGATGACGGAGGTGTCGAGGCCGCCGGAATAGGCGAGGACGACCTTCTTGATATCGGACATGGGCGCTACGACTCCCGTGAAATACGCGCCGCGCGCCTAACAGGGAGGGGGCAGGGGTGCAAGGTTTTGCCGGAATGTGTCTGGCAGGTGGACGCTGCCGATCACTCAGGGACCGAAGTCGGGCAGCGGCTTGTCCTTGTAGTAGTTCGCCAGCTTCTGCAGGTTTTCGTGGTGCGCCTCGCGGTAGGCCCACCATAGGCTCACGGTGCCCGCTTTGAGCTCGGCCGGAATGAACCGCTCGATGGGCTGCGCGGTGAAATCCTTGTCGTGCGCGTGTTCGGCCATGGCGCGGATGTAGTGACGGGTCATCGCGATCAGGGCTGGGGAGTAGCCACCCTTTGCTATGACCGATGGGTCACCGTGGTTGGGCAGGACGTGCATGGCGCCCCATGAGTCCATTTCGGCGAGATTGCGGTACTGCTCGCTCAGGCTTTCCGGCTCGGCAATGAAGGTGAGCGTGTCCTCCAGCGTATCTCCCGCGAGCAAGAGCCGGTCCTGCGGCAGCCACGCCACCAGACCATCGGCGGAGTGGATGTTCACCGGACGCAGTTCCACCGTGTAGCGACCGACGCTGACCGTGGTCGGCTGGCTGATCCCCACTTCTGGCACCTTGAATGGCGTGATCGCGGGCGGTCCCTGCAGGGAACCATCCTCGATCGCGGCCTTGTGCGTGAGCAGCTGGGCGCGGGTCTTGTCGGTCGCAATGATCGTGCTGTCGGCATAGAGCGCATTGCCGCCGACGTGATCGAGATGCCAGTGACTGTTGGCGACGATGAAGTGCGTGACGCCGCGCTTCTCGAGCCAGTTGCGGACTTGCCGCGCCTGCTCGACGCTGGGGTAGGTGTCATAGACCAGCGCTTCCGAGCCATCGACAACCGCATAGGTCGCCACACCGACGAAGTTCGCGCCGTGATCGGCCCAGGTGGCCTTGGCGAGATCGACGGCATTTTCGGCAGGACGGCCATCGTAGAACGCGATGACATGGTCGTTGATCGGCAGGACGCGGATTTCCGTGGCGCCCGCCTTTCCGCCTGCCAAGAGCAAGGGCAGGGCCAGCAGGCCAGTCAGGGCTTTCAGGCTGCGCAACAATCTCACCTCCATTCGCGATGTGCGGGCAGGCTAGGGGCAACCATGCGGTTTGGGCATAAGCCGAACCGCGCAGACCAGCCGCGCCTTGACACTTTGCGCCGGGCCACGATCTTGTGTGGGCAAAGGCTGTTGACGGGGGAGACGGAATGGCTGGTGCCGGGATGTGGGCGCGGGCGGCGGAAATGGCCGGGAAGGTGCCGCCGGAGCGCAATCGCTATGTCGATTTCCTGCGCGCCCTGTCGATCCTTGCGGTGGTGATCGGGCACTGGCTCGTCGCTGCACCTTACATGAAGGACGGCGCGGTGATCGGCGGGCACCTGCTCGGCATTCTGCCGTGGACGCAGTGGCTGACGTGGGGCTTTCAGGTCATGCCGCTGTTCTTCCTTGTCGGCGGTTTTTCCAACGGCGTCTCGTGGGCGGCGACGAAGGCCAAAGGCGGCACCTTTTCCGACTGGTTCGGCGGAAGACTGCAGCGACTGATCAACCCGGTCATGCCGCTGTTTCTCGTCTGGTCCGCGATTGCCCTTGCCGGGACCATGGTCGGGATCGAACGCAGCGTCGTCTCGATGGCGGCGCAACTGGCCCTGATTCCGGTGTGGTTCCTCGCAGTTTACCTGATGGTCTCTGCGCTCGTGCCGTTGAGCCATGCTGCGTGGGAGCGTTGGGGGCTTGCATCGTTCTTCGCACTGGTCGCAGGCGCTGTGATGATCGATTATCTGGCGGTGTTCCGGGGCGTCGCTTACGTCAATTTCGCCAATTTCCTGTTCGTCTGGCTGGCTGTCCATCAACTGGGATATGCTTGGAACGACGGCCGCTTCGCCAAGCCAGCGGTCGCGCTTGGCTGGGGACTGGCCGGACTTGCCGCGCTCGTCCTGCTGGTGCGCTACGGCCCCTATCCGGTGGCGATGATCGGTGTGCCGGGATCCGAACTGTCCAACTCCATGCCGCCAACGCTCGCACTGCTGGCGCTGGGCATCGCGCAGACCGGCCTCGCCCTTGCGATCGAGCCGCAGATGCGGCGGTTGCTCGATGGCGCTAGGCTCTGGACCGCGACAGTCCTGCTCAACGGCATGATCATGACCGTCTATCTCTGGCACCTCACCGCCTTCGTGCTGGTGATGGTGGCGGCATGGCTGCTCGGCGGTCTGGGGCTGGAGGTAGCCCCGGGCAGCGCCGCATGGTGGATCGCCCGTCCGGTCTGGTTCGTCCTCTATATCGCGGCGCTGTTCCCCTTGCTCGGCCTGTTCTCGCCGTTCGAGCGGATGGGCAGTGCGGCGGGCAAGGGCGCGCCCCGGCAAGTTGCGCACTGGCGACTGCTGCTCGGCCTCGCGCTGATCTGCGCCGGGCTCGCGCTTACCGCTGCTATCAGCATCGCCAGCCCTGAAGGCGTGACCGGGCTTCGCATATGGGTCGTGGCGTTGCCGTTCGTGGGGGCGGGGCTGGTGGGTTTTGGCCCCGCCTACACGCTTGCCCGCAGGCTTTAGGCGCTCTGCGTGTGCCGGTAGATGGCGCGTTCGTGGCTGAAGCACTTGAAGCCGAACACGCCGTGATAGCTGCCCATGCCGCTGGTGTTGACGCCGCCGAACGGCAGGTTGTTCTCGAGGTAGTGCGAGAACACGCCGTTCACCGTCACACCGCCTGACGAGGTGCGGGCGAGGACCTTCTCCACGTTCGCCTCGTCCTTGCTGTAGACGTAGAGCGCCAGCGGCTTGTCGCGGGCTTCGATGTAGCCGATCGCCTGGTCGAGCGTGTCGTAGGTCATCACCGGGATGACCGGCGCGAAGATCTCGTCCTGCAGGATCGTCATCTGCGGGGTCACGTCGGTCAGCATCGTCGGGTGGACGGTAAGGTCGTCCGCCTCGAACGCGCCCCCCACGGCAACCGTAGCGCCCTTGGCAACGGCGTCGTCGAACATGGCCTTCACCCGGTCGAAGTTCGCCTTGTTGACGACCTGGGCAATGCCGTCCTTCTTAAGCGCGCCGTTTTCGTCATAGAGGTTCTTCTCGACGTTTGCCTTGAAACCTTCGACCAGTGCGGCCTTCTTGTCCTCCTTCACGAACACGTAGTCCGGGCTGATGCAGGCCTGTCCGCCGTTGAACTGCTTGGCGGCGGCAAGCTGGGCGGCGATCTGGTCGATGTCGGCGCTGTCGTCGACGATCACGGGAGACTTGCCGCCCAGTTCCAGCGTCACGGTGGTCAGGTGCTTGGCCGCCGCTGCCATCACGATCTTGCCGACGCGGGGGCTGCCCGTGAAGAAGATGTGGTGGAAGGGCAGGTCGAGCAGTGCGGTCGCCACCGAAACGTCGCCTTCGAACAGGGCCACGTCCTTTTCGTCGAAGGCTTCATTGATGATCACCGCGGCGATCCTGGCCGTGGCCGGGCACAGGTCGGTCAGCTTGACCATGCAGGTATTGCCAGCCGCAACCGCTGCGGCGACCGGGCCGAGTGCGAGGCCCAACGGGAAGTTCCAGGGGCCAAGGATCAGGCACACGCCGCGTGCCTCGTAGCGGATTTCCGCGCGGTCAGCCGGGTTCATCGACGTCTGGACCTCGACCGGCTTCATCCATTCATCGAGATTGTCGATGTTGCGCTGGATGTTGGCGGTGACGTTGAGGACTTCGGTCACGCGGATCTCGCCAACCGGCTTGCGCGTATCTTCCAGCACGGCGGCGACGATGTCGTCGGCGTGGGCTTCGACGGCGGCCTTGAGGCGGGCGAGCTTTTCCTTGCGCACATCGGCGCTGGAGGCCTTGGCTTCCCACATATGCGCCTGCTGGAGCGCGAAGACGCGCTGGATGTCGGCGGAGAGATCGGCTGCGGTAGGAGCGGTCATCGAAAGGCACCCTGCTGAGATTTGTTCGTTAGCTTAGCTAACGAAATGCCAGATCGATGGCAACGCCTGTGCTAATATCAGTGGAGTGGCTTGCGGCGGATTTCACCTGATGGCTCAGGGCAGGGTCCGCCATGCCAGATCGGCGAATTCGCACAGGAGCGGGCGGGTCTCGCGTGGATCGATGATGTCTTCCACCCCGAAACGCTCGGCTGTGCGGAAGGGGGAGCGCACGCGGTTCAACCGGTCGCGGATGCTCTCGAGGTGCCCTGCAGGATCCTCGGCCGCCTCGATCTCGGACTTGTAGGCCACTTCGATGCCGCCCTCGATCGGCAGGCTGCCCCAGTCGCCCGATGGCCAGGCGAAGCGGTACTGGAAGCTCTCGGCATTGCTCATCGCGCTGCCGGCAATACCATAGGCGCGGCGGACGATGACCGAGCACAGTGGCACCGTGGCCTTGTAGATCGCGTTCATCGCCTGCACGCCGTAGCGGATCGTGCCGGTGCTCTCAGCGGTGTGGCCGATCATGAAGCCGGGGTTGTCGACCAGGTGGACCACCGGCAGGCGGAACTGGTCAGCCAGCTTGATGAAGCGTTCGGCCTTTTCGCTGCTGCGCGCATCCCACGACCCGCCGAGGTAGCTGGGATCGCTGGCTAGGACTGCCACGGGCCAGCCGTCCAGCCGGGCAAAGGCTGTGATGACGGCGCGGCCCCACAGGCGGCCCATCTCGAACAGCGAGCCCTTGTCGACCACGGCGTCGAGCAGGCGGCGCATCGAATAGACCTGCTTGGCCTCGCGCGGGACGAGATCGATCAGGAAGTCCTCGCGCCTTTCGGCCGGGTCGGTTGCAGCAACGCGAGGGGCAGGGGCCCCGACATGGCTCGGCAGGTACGACAGGAAGCGACGGGCGCGGGCAAAGGCTTCCGCTTCGCTGGCAACTTCCTCGTCGACCACGCCGTTGCGGGTGTGGATGGCACTGCCGCCAAGCTCTTCCTTGCTGCGGTCCTCGCCGATGGCGGAAACGACTGCCGGGCCTGCAGCAAACAACTGAGAGAGGCCCTTGACCATGATCGAGTAGTGGCTGGCGACGACGCGGGCAGCGCCAAGGCCAGCCGTCGGGCCGAGCGACAGCGCGACGACTGGCACGGTCTCGAGGTTCTTGACGACGTGGCCCCAGCCGGGCGTTGCCGGAACATAGGTTGCGCCGATGTCTTCGAGCGTGCGGACCGAGCCACCACCACCGGTGCCGTCGATCATCCGGATCAGCGGAATCTTGAGAGTGTGCGCCATCTGCTCGCACTGGATGAACTTGCGAGCGATGGCAGCATCCGCCGCCCCGCCGCGCACGGTGAAGTCATCTGCCGAGGCAACAACCGGGCGCCCTTCGATGTTGGCGCGGCCGAAGATCAGGTTGGAGGGAGCGAGATCGAGCAGTTCGCCGTCGGGCCCGTACGAACCTTTACCCGCGATCTTGCCGATCTCGCGAAAGGATCCGGCATCGACCAGTCCGGCGATGCGCGCGCGGGCATCGAGTTTGCCCCGGCCATGCTGACGCGCGACCTTTTCTGCGCCGCCCATCTGCTCGGCCAGCGTCTCACGACGGCGCAGTTCTTCGATTTCGGGTTCCCAGCTCAAGCGATGTCCTCTCCGTTTATGAGGGGCAGTTCACTCGATTTGATCGGGCAGCGCAATCGCCATTGCTTGACGAGACGTGGCAGCAATCGTGAGGTGATGGGCCCCGGCCTGCGCCGGGGCGACGATGGTGCAACCTGCAACCCATACTTCCCGTCGTCCCGGCGCAGGCCGGGACCCATCACGTCCGAGGCATCGGCTACTCTGCAGCCTTGCGCTCCAGATGCCATTCCGGCGCTTCGTCCAGGGCGGCCAGTCGCGCCCATTCCTGCTGCATGTAGTCGCGCGTCATCGGCAGGGCGCTGCGGCGCTTCACGCTCTGGATGTGGAAGTTGACCATGCCGCCGTGGCGGAAGCTCTGTTCGGCTCCGGCGAGGTAGAACTGCCACATCCGGAACAGGCGCTCGTCATAGAGCGCAACGATCTCGTCGCGGTGCATGGTGGCGCGGCGGTACCATTCGGCGAGGGTATAGGCGTAGTGATAGCGCAGGACCTCGATGTCGCCGACTTCCCAGCCGGTCTTCTCCAGCGCCGAAACCAGTTCGCTCATCGCCGGGATATAGCCGCCCGGGAAGATGTACTTGCGCGTCCACTTGTCGGTCGTGCCGGGCGCGCCCTTGCGGCCGATCGTGTGGGTCAGCATGATCCCGTCGGGATCGAGCAGTTCGTTGGTCTTGGCGAAGTATTCGCCGAAGTTTGGCGCGCCGACGTGCTCGATCATGCCGACGCTGGTGATGCGATCAAACTGGCCCTGCACATCGCGGTAGTCGATCAGCTGGAACTTGACCTTGTCGGCCACGCCGGCTTCCTCGGCCCGCTCCTGCGCGAACCTGATCTGGTCCGGCGCGAGGCTGACGCCGAGCACTTCGCAGCCGAAATGACGGTTGAGATAGAGCGCAAGCCCGCCCCAGCCGCAGCCGATGTCGAGCACGCGCATGCCAGCGCTTTGTCTCGGTACCAGCCTGAGCTTGGAGGCGATCAGCGCCTTCTTGTCGACCTGCGCGCGTTCCAGTGTGTTCTCGGGATCGCGGAAGTAGGCCATCGTGTATTGCCGGTCCTCGTCTAGGAACAGCTCGTAGAACTGGCGCGTGAGGTCGTAGTGGTGCACGACGTTCTTCGAGGCCTGGGCGCGCTGGTTGATCTGGTCGATGCGCGAGACGACTTTCGACAGAGCCTTGCGGACCGGACCATTGCGGTCGATCCCGCCGGCGCTGCTGGCATTGCCCATCACGAACAGGACGAAATCGCGCACGTCATGCGGCGGTTCGATCACCATGCGTCCGTCCATGTAGGCCTCGCCCGCGCCGACGCGGGGATCCTTGGCGACATGCATCGCCGCACCCTTGTCGGTGAAGCGGATCTTCAGCGGAGGGGCCGACGGCTCGCCATAGGCGTACTCCTTGCCGTCATGATCGATAACGATGAGCTTACCCTTGCGGATCAGCCTCTTGAGCATCTGGTCTAGCAGCCACATGCGCATAGGTTATGCGAAGCCGAACCTGTCGCAAGGATTAATTGGTGCAGATGGCATGTAACATTGTCACTTTAAAACCATGCGACCGCGTGCCATGGTCAATGCGATTGCAGATGTAACTTTCAGGACTGGGTGTCATGGCCAAATTCCGTCTCGCCGCCTCTGCCGCGCTGCTGGCGCTGTCGCTTCATTCTTCGCAAGCATTGGCGGACGAAGGCATGTGGACGTTCGATGCGTTCCCGACTGCGAAGATGCAGAAGGATTACGGCTGGGCGCCCGATGCCAAATGGCTCCGGCGCGTGCAGGCTGCAGCGGTGCGTCTCACTGGAGGGTGCTCGGCCAGCTTCGTCTCTCCCGACGGCCTGATCCTGACCAACCACCACTGCGTCGTCGAATGCGCGCAGGACAACTCGACCGACCAGCGCGACCTGCTCAAGGATGGCTTCGTACCGGCCCGGCGCGAGGAGGAACTGAAGTGTCCGGGGCAGCAGGCCGAAGTCGTCACCGCGATTTCCGACGTGACCGCGCGGGTCAAGGCGGCGATCGGCTCTGCGACCGGCGAGGCACTGGTCAAGGCGCGCGATGCCGAAGTGGCGCGGATCGAGAAGGACGGCTGCAAGGACGCCAAGACCACCCGCTGCGAGGTGGTCACGCTGTTCGGCGGCGGGCAGTACAAGCTCTATACCTACCACAAGTATTCCGACGTTCGGCTTGCCTGGGCGCCGCAGTTCCAGGCGGCGTTCTTCGGGGGCGATCCCGACAACTTCAACTACCCGCGCTACGCTCTCGATGCCGCCTTCCTGCGCGCCTACGAGAACGGCAAGCCAGTTCCAACTCCCACCCATCTCTCATGGAACTCCCGGGGGCCGAGGCCAAGCGAAGCGACTTTCGTGGTAGGCAACCCGGGGTCAACGCAGCGTCTCTTCACGTCGGACCAGATCGCGTTCCAGCGCGAAGTTGGACTTCCCCTCACAACGACCATCCTGTCCGAACTGCGCGGCCGCCTGATCTCCGCTATGGAAAAAAGCCCGCAGCAGAAGCGCGAGGGAGCGGACGAGCTGTTCGGGATCGAGAACAGCCTGAAGGTCTATATCGGGCGGCAGAAGGCGTTGAACGATCCGGCTTTTCTCAAGATGCTCGGTGATGCCGAAGCGGATCTGAAAGCGAAGACGCTGGGCAAGCCGGGTATTGGCGATCCCTGGACGGACACGGCGAAGGCGGTCCAGGCCTATCGCGACGTGTATATCCCCTGGCGCTTTATCGTGCCCCGCTCGACACTTATGGAGCAGGCGATGACGCTGGTGCAGGGAGCGGCCGAGCGGGAGAGGCCGAATGCAGACCGCTTGCCGGATTTCCGCGACAGC
>JBKBUD010000016.1:0-41353 GCA_046290865.1 Novosphingobium sp.
GTAACCAAACAAGCGGAACACCTGCTTGCCGCTCGGATCCTTGAGCCATGTCTGCACAGCCTTGATCGCGGCTGATTGTTGATCCGACCAGTTCACGCCGCCAGCCTCCCGATCACCGGCATCCCCTGCGCCACCAGCCACGCAAAAGCGGCATCGGGCGAGAAGAAGCACGCCACCGGAAAGCCCATGAGGAACTTGCGGTTGCCCCAATCGATCTGTGCCTGCGAAAGCTCGCCGGGACGACCAGCGGCGGAATAGCCCTTCATCTCCACAAAGGCGGTTCCACACTTCGGCCAGGTCACGATGTAGTCGCCGTGCCCGGTCACCACGCCGAGCGTCTTGGCCTTGGCATGGTTGTGCCGCCCCTCATTCTTGACGTGCGCAATCTCGGCCTGCGGAGCAAGTTGATGCACGAACTTGACCAGCGTCTTGCACCGGTCATCCTCGCTCAGGTGTTTGAGCCCATCGGGACGCTGGACGAAGAACAACGGGTCGACGCGGAGTGACGATTCGAGAGCCGCCCAGGTCATGCAGCCTCCCGAACACGGCGCGCTTCCACCGTCTCTGCCAGCTTCGCGAGCAGCTGGTCGAAATCGCGGGTGCCGCGCCGCGCATGGCTGGCCGCAATGCTTTCGAGCATGGCAGGCGTCAGACGCTCGAGCGGTGCGGTGGCAGCCTTGGCAAACGCAGCAACGGCATTGTCGCGCTTGGTGACGTTCTCGCGGCTGCGCGGATATCTTGCCCCCGGTTTCATCCCGTCACTTCCCTCGGGCCATCGCCCGCAATGTTTCGAGGTTCGGACGGCTCTCGGCTTTCGGCTCAGTGCCGGTCAGCGCGAAGAAACTGTCGAGGAGCTTTGCCGCCCATGCGCAGGCGCGGCGCTGGTCCTGGGTCATGCGGCTTGCGGGCCCAGTTCACGCTTGATCTCGGCCCAGATCGCGTAGGCTCGACCCTTGGTGATGCCGATGCGCTCTGCAGCGTCTGCGATGGTCACGCCAAGGGAGACGAGTTCAGCGAGGCGTGACTTGGATGACAGGACAGGCTTGAACATAGCAGTTATCCTTCGTCGGAGATGCGGTGAGCAGGGGCAGAGAGGCCGAGTTCGCGGGACTTGGCCCACGCTTGCCGGAAGCCCACGCCAACGCGTTGCGCGGTCTTCTCGATGCTGAGGCCACTCTCCCGCGACGCACGCAGGGTCGTGACCATTTCGTCGGTCCAGATCATGCGCTTGCGAATGGGCGGCGTGCCTTCGCGCTCTAGTATCTTCGCGACCATGGTACGGGTGATGCCGAAGGCGCTTGCAATCTCGCGCTGTGTGGCTCCGCTCAAACGCATGGCGACGACTTGGCGGTTGCGGTCCACCTTCTCTGACAGGGTTCCGCGCTTCGCCATTCGGTTGCGGCGCGCTTCACGAATGCTCGCGAGGGCAAAGGCCTGCGCTGACTGCCGGGTAAAGGTTCCCATCAGCACGCCTCCCACTTGCGGTAGCAACGGATGGGTACCGGCCCACCGAGCCAACGAGGCCGAAGCGTCTTGGGGATGTCCTTTTCGTTGACCACGGTGACGACGACCGCGTTATGGCGACCGTAAGCAATGAGCGCGCGGGCCCGCCCGGGAAATCGCACGACACGCGCCCCGATGCGAACAGCGGCCCGGAATGCCCCGCCGGTCAGGATCTGCTCGACCTGTTCGCTCGGCAGGTTGTCGACGCGCTCCTGGAAGCGCTGGATGGCATGTTGCGAGGCTCGCAGCGGCATCACGCGGCCAGCCTTTCCGCGCGGAACCGCGCGTAGACTTCTGCGACAATGCGCCGCTTCTTGCAGCGCTGCGCCCACGTCTTGCGGTAGTGAACGACCGTCGTGTGATCAGTCAGGCCGATCCGACCGGCAACCATGGTGGTGGACCAGCCCTTGTCGAGAAACAGCATGGCGCAGACGGCGCGCGCATCGGGGCGCGGGTTGAAGCGATTACCCCCCGTCACCACGTCGGCGAACGTCAACCCGAAGGCTTCCGCAACATCCGCAATAGTCTTGCGCCAACCTGTGTAGCGGGTGGGCAGGTTAATGATGTTCCCGCGTTCAAATGCAGCGGCCGCAACCGGATCAAGCCGACGATATTCGGCAAGCACGATCTCTGTTCGCTCGGCGGCAGAGCCGATACCCTTGCGGCCGAGTTCGAGATACAACTCTCGCATCGGTGCAGGCACATGCTTCAGTTTGGACTCGCGCGCGGCCATCGCTGCCTTTGCGCGCATCTCCGGATCACGGAAAAACTGATCGGCGATCACCTTGCGCCGCTCGATAGCCGCCGGAGCATTGAGGCAGTGCTTGCGGATATGTTCGACCTGTCGAGCATGCGCTTCCGGGTCGGTCCGCAGTCGCAAACTTCTTGTCGCGGCCCGCTTCTTGATCAGGTGCTTATCGCCACCAACGATGCGAGCATAGCAAGGGCGGCAATATCCGGTTTTCGAGAAGCGCGAGACCGGCTTGTCGCACTTGTGGCAAAGTCGGGGCTCGGTCACGCCGCAATCCCCTGAGCTGATGCCATCGCGCGCAGGCTCGACACGATCGCGTCGACGTCCCGCAGCGACGGCATGATGTCCGCCAGCGCCTGGTGGTTGATTTTGGCGCCGCCGTTGATGGATGCACTGGCCAGCTTGGACATGAACAGCGCCACCGCTGGCACCGCGTTGATCACTTCCTCGCAGTGCTGCGGAACAGCGCGGCAACCGAACAACGCCATGTAGGGCTGGATGTACTGCTCGCCGAAAGCCGCCCCAATCGCGGTGATGAACGAGGCAGGGACCTTCTTGGTCTCCATGTCCTCGAGCCGCTGCACGGTGTCGGCACTGGCACCGAAGAGTGCGCCGATCTGGGCATTGGTCACGACGTGGTCGCGCTTGACGGCCAGAATGATCGAACGCGCCGCTTCGGCAATTTTGCCATGTGTCGGAATATCAAAGAGATATTTTTGCTGATGCGCCATGGGTTAGACGCCTTCACCATGGAAAGAACCCAGATCCCCAGGCTCGCCGTAGTGAAAGCCGTCAGCATCCTGCCAGCCTTCCGGCGCCAGGTGCGGCAGCATGACGCAAAGCCATGCGATGACGGCGCAGGCAAAAGAAGCGAGCTGCAGGGCGGCGGTCATGCGGCCCTCGCTGTATTGAGCCAGATCTCAGTCTTGACCTTGCCATCGGTCGCCTTTTCGATCCGATGCGCGAGGTCGAGGCCGGGGCGCATCGAACCATCGCACAGGCGAGAGATCGTCGCCGGTGTGGTTTCCACGCGAGACGCAAAGTCACTGCGCTTTTCGCCGGTTTGCTCTAGATAGGTGCGTAGGTCCGTCATGGAGCAACATATTACGCAATGCGAAAACTTACGCAATACTCAAGTTGCGTCTGACAGCATGGTTTCTCGTTTCGTGCTGCGTAAAATGCAGGTCATGAAACGAGAAAGGCTGATAGCCGCGCGCAAGCGCCTCAAGGTAACTCAAGAGGTTATCGCCGAGAGGCTCGATGTATCGGTCGCGCAGGTTTCGCGCTGGGAGAATGGCAAGGACGGAATTCCGAGCCAGCGGTTACAATTCATCGCGCAGGCGTACGAATCCACCATTGGTGAACTATTCGACGGCGAGGCCACTCCGGAGATTCCCGAGGGCAACGCGAAAGTTGTTCGCTTCGAGGGTGCCTCCGATCGCGCCATGGTTCGCGACCTGCCCGTCTATGGCACCAGTCTAGGGGCGCCCCGCGAGTTCGATGGAAAGGCGATAGAGCAAACGATGCTGAACTCAGGCACGGCCATTGAATACCGGCCGCGACCAGTCGTTCTTGAAGGTCAGCGATATGCCTACGGCCTCTACGTTCAGGGCACATCGATGGCGCCGCGTTTCGAGGATGGCGAAATGGTCTTTGCCTCGGATTCGCGCTACTCCCGTCCGCCCCGGATTGGTGACGATGTGATCGTCTATGTCATGGACCCGAACGAACCCGACGACGGCGAGACCGCTTGCGCGGTTCTTGTAAAACGACTGGTGCGGCGCACAGCAACGTACATCGAGCTCGAACAATTCAATCCGGCCGGCACGTTCAAGATCGACACCGGATGCGTTCGCCGCATGGATCGTGTTTATCCTTGGGGCGAATTGCTCTCGTGATCGATCTGGCGCTGATCGTTTTCATCTGGCCGGTCTGCGCCATTCTGTCTGCGATCATCGCTTGGTCGAAAGGTCGAAGCGGTTGCGGCTTTGCCGTTCTGGCGATTTTATTCGGGCCGCTAGCCTTGATCGCAGCGCTCATTGCCACCCGCGATTCAAGCCAGGACATCAAGCGCGGGCTTGCAAGCGGAAAACTGATGCGTTGCGTCTGGTGTCGGGAGCCAGTGCATTACAAAGCTACCGTCTGCCCGCACTGCCAGCGGGATAATCCTTAGGCGCGGCAGATGAACTTACGCAGCACGTAAATTTAGTGCTTGCAGATATGTTGCGTATTACGTAAATTGATCTCCAGCAGCCCCCCCCGGCTGAAGGAGATTCGAGATGTGGAACACCACCCCTCAAGCGCAGGCAATCCTCGCAGGCATCAAGCCCGCTGACCTGCGCATCGTTCGCCGCACCCCGCCGATTGGTCCGACCTACTTTGCATGGGGCACGGACAACGCTTTCAGCGAGCGCTTGCAGGCTCTGCGTGAGGCCGCTGTTGCCGAACTGACCGGCGCGACCTTTGCAACCACTTCCGACCGTGCCGCGTGGCTCGATGCCTACGAAGCGGCGCCATCGGTTGAAGACGCCCTCAACGCCCGCTTCGGCGATCCCGACGGCTATGCTTCGGCATGGGGCTACTTCGGCCGGTCGGATAACGACGCCGTCCACCGCATGAACGCTGCTTGGCAAGGTGAGTGCGCCGGCCGTCCGGTTCGGGAGGCTGCCTGATGGCCCTCTACAACCCCCGCCGCGATCTGCTCGCCTGCTCGGCCGTCATGGCCGCCTTTGCCGCGGTCTTCTCAGCCTGGTGGATCATCCTGCCATGACCGCGTTCCGTATCATCCCGAACGGCCGTCCGATGGCTGCCGATCTCCCGCTCCTGCCGATGTCCAAGGAAGACGCCCGTTTCTGGGCCCTCCTGCGCGCACGGCGGAACAACAACCCTCGCAATGGAAAGGACGTCGCATGAACGCCGTCACCAAGATTGAAGCCGCGCCCACGCACATTGCGACTGTCGTCGAGCAGACGCCGGTCATCGTGCTCACCGACAAGGAGCAGCGCGAGGCCTTCTACGAGCACATCCAGCGCGAGGTCGATGCTTTTGAGCCCGACACCAGCACGGAGAAGGGTCGCAAGGCGATCAAGTCGCTGGCCTACAAGATCACGCGCACCAAGACCGCGATCGACGACGCCGGCAAGCAGCTGAACGAAGAGGCGAGGGCGCGCATCAACGCCGTCGATGCCGAACGTCGCGTGGTCAAGGAGAAGCTGACCGCGCTGGCGAATGAGGTCCGCCGCCCGCTGACTGAGTGGGAAGCGGCTGAGGAAAAGCGCGTCGAGGGATGCCGCGGCGTTATCGATGGCATCAAGGCCGCCGCCGTAGTCACCATCGAGGACACGGCTGCAACCGTCCGTGCCCGCGGTGGTCAGGTCTGGAATACCGCGCTTGATGCCGACCGGTTCGGCGACATGCTGGCCGAAGCCACCGCTGCCAAGGACATGGCGGTGTCGGCGCTCAAGTCAGCGCTGGCTCGGCTGACCAAGGAAGAGGCTGACAAGGCCGAGCTGGAGCGCCTGCGTGCCGAGGCCGCTAAACGTGAGGAGCGCGACCGGATCGAGCGTGAGGCGCGGCTCGCTGAGGAACTGCGCCTCGCGGAATTGAAGGCTGCTGAGGAAAAGCGCATCGCCGACGAGCGCGCTGCCGAGGAACGCCGGATCGCGGCTGAGAAGACCGAAGCTGAGCGCATCGAGCGCGCTAAGCAGGAAGCCGCAGCCGCAGCCGAACGCGCGGCCCGGGAAGAGCAGGCCAAGCGCGACCGCGAACACGCCGAGCAGCTTGCCGCCGAACGTCGTCGCGCCGAGGAAGCCGAGCGCGCCGCACAGGCCGAGCGCGACCGCATCGCTGCCGAGGAGGCTGAGCGTCAGGCCGAAGCCAAACGCCTCGCTGACGAACAGGCCGCGCGCGAAGCCGACCAGGCGCACCGCAGCGCCGTCATGAAGGCCGCCAAGGAGGCAATCATGACCTGCGGCGTCGACGAGGACACCGCCAAGAAGATCGTCCTGCTGATCCGCAGCGGCGAAGTCCCTAACGTCATCCTGAGGTTTTGAAGCGATGGCTTGGGAGCACGATCGCTACATGACCCTGAGCGACGGCCGCGAGGTTCTCGTCGATTACACGGTGGAGTCTTTGGGTTCCGATCCATCCGGCATGTTTGGCCCGCCAGAGGATTATGACCCGGGCAGCGGCCCTGAACTCTACGTAACCAAGGTTTGCCACGAGGACGGCACTGAGTTCTCGATTTCAGACGCTGAGCGCGACCGCCTCGAAACGATCATCGCCGAAAACCCTGACTGGTGGATGCCAGACTACGACGGGCCGGAGGACTACTGACATGACCGACAACCCCTTCGATCTCGACTACCGCGAATCCGCTGTCGAACTGGACGACTTCGCTGAAACGCCTGCACAGCCGACCACTGGTCCAACCTACCACGGCGAACTTCTTCAAGGCTCCGACGAATGGCTGCAGGCTCGCTGCGGACTGCTGACGGCTTCAGAAATGAAGCTGATCCTGACGCCCACCGGCAAGGTCGCGAACAACGACAAGACCCGCGCTCACGCCTACGAACTGGCTTTCCAGCGCATCACCGGCTTCGTCGAGCCACAGTACGTCAGCGACGCGATGCTGCGTGGGCAGGAAGACGAGATCTACGCCCGAGCTGCTTATTCTGAGCACTTCGCCGATGTCGTCGAAACCGGCTTCATCACCAATGACAAGTGGGGCTTCACCATCGGGTACAGCCCCGATGGCCTGGTCGGCGATGACGGCCTGATCGAGTGCAAGTCCCGCGCCGGCAAATACCAGGTGCAGACGATTGCGACTGACGAGGTGCCGGAAGAGTACGTCCTGCAGTTGCAGACGGCTTTGCTGGTCAGCGAGCGAGAATGGATCGACTTCATTTCCTACTCAGGCGGCCAGCCTGTGTTCGTGAAGCGGGTCTATCCTGACCATGAACTGCAGGCCGCGATTGTCGCCGCCGCCACCGCCTTCGAAGCCCGCGTTGCCGAAGTAATCCGCGAATACCACGCGACCTTGGCGCGCATGCCGAAGCTCATTCCGACCGAGCGGCGTGAAATCGAGGAGATCATCATATGACTATGATCCGCGTCATCGACTTCGAAACGTCGGGCACTGAACCGCCTGCCGGAAAGGTCTGTGAGGTCGGCATCTGCGATCTCGACTTGACCGCGCGTAAGGTGATGTTGCCGCGCTCGTGGCTCTGCAGTGTCGATGTAATGCCGCCGGAAGTCCGCGCAGTGCACCACATCAGCCTCAGCGAATGCGCTGATCGTCCACCGTTCGATCCTGCTGACATGTTCAGCGAAGGTCTTGGTGCGATCGCCGCCCACAACGCCGAGTTCGAGACCAAGTTCTTCGACAGCCCACTGCCGGTGATCTGCACTTACAAGGCGGCGCTGCGGGTCTGGCCGGACGCTCCGAGCCATTCGAACGGCGCGCTGCGGTACTGGCTCGAAGACGCGGGCAAGATCGCACCTGACCATGCCCTTACGCAGCCCGCTCATCGAGCTGGGCCCGACGCCTACGTCACGGCTCACATCCTCCTCGCGCTCTTCGATGCAGGCGCGACGGGCAGGGACATGGTGCAGTGGACCAAGGAGCCGCGCCTGCTGCCGACTTGTCCGCTGGGCAAGTTCCGCGGCGTGCCCTGGCCGGAAGTCGAAGCCGGTTTCCTCGGATGGATGCTGCGTCAGCCGACGATGGAAGAAGACCTCAAGTGGAATGCGCAGCGTGAGATCACGCGGCGCCAGAAAGGAGCAGGACTGTGAGTGAAGCAATCGACATGTCCCGGTTCGTCGAAGCCAAGAGCGACCAGTTGAACGCGGATGACCTGATCGGTGCGCCGCGCACGATCACGGTGCGCAAGGTGACCGGCAACGACGGCGATCAGCCGGTTTCGATCTACTACGAAGGCGACAACAACAAGCCGTTCAAGCCGTGCAAGACCATGCGCCGTGTCCTGCTTGGTGTCTGGGGCCGCAATGCCGCAGACTACGTCGGCCGGTCGATGACGCTCTACCGCGACGATGCCGTGACCTTCGGTGGCCTCAATGTCGGCGGCATCCGCATCAGCCACATGAGCCACATCGACAAGAAGACTGTCGTGGTGGTCATGAAGACCAAGGGCAAGAAGGCAGGGATCGAAATCAACCCGCTGGTTGCCGAAGTGCGCCAGATGCCGGCGCAGAACTCTCAGATGGCGGACTGGACCGACAAGTTCATCGCCAAGGTCGCCGAAGCGCCGGATGCCGAAGCATTGAACGCCTACGTCGCCAGCCAGATCAAGTGGCTCGACAAGCTGCCGGCCGACCTGCGCACCAAGGCCGACGATGCCGTGTCGGAGCGCTTGGCCGTGTTCCACCCGCAGGAAGGTCGCGCCGATGCCGACATGGGCGAGGGGTTCACCGACGCCGGGGAGGGTTTCTGACATGGAACAGAACATCGCCTTCGCCCTGTCGCTGGTGACGATGATGGCCGCACTTGCCGGATACGTTCGCGCCCGCCACCGCCTCGCCACCACCACCGCCGCCCTCAACGCCCTGCGCTCGAACTGCTCCATCCGCAACGAGCGCGGGCAGATGCTCCGCTACGTCAACGCCTCGCCGGAAGTGCGGGCGCGGGCTGAAACCACCACTGAAAGGAAAGCATAATGGCTGAATCCGCCGACGACCGCCTGCGCCTGCTCATTGAGCGCATCGAACGCCTCGAAGAAGAGAAGAAGGGCATCAGCGACGACATCAAGGATGTCTACAGCGAGGCAAAGGCCACCGGCTACGACGCCAAGGTGATGCGCATCATCGTCCGGCTGCGGAAGATGAAGCCCGACGACCGCCGGGAGCAGGAATGCGTCGTCGAGACCTATAAGAACGCTCTCGGCATCGACTGACTTTCCACCAAGGGAGCGGGGCGCGCCTAACAAGCCGCCCCGTGAATTATGGCCGACAACACCAAGATCGAATGGGCCGACGCCACCGTCAACGCCATCAACGGCTGCAGCGTCACCAGCCCCGGCTGCACCAACTGCTATGCGATGAAGCTGGCAGGCACCCGCATGAAGAGCCACCCGACGCGCGAAGGCCTGACGATCGAGACCAAGGCCGGTCCCGTCTGGAACGGCGAGGTGCGCCTGCACGAACCCGCCCTGCTGCAGCCGCTGTCCTGGACAAAGCCGCGGCGCATCTTCTGGAACGCCCACGGCGATACCTTCCACGATGCCGTGCCAGACGAGTGGATCGACCGCGTCTTTGCCGTCGCCGCGCTCACCCCGCAGCACACCCACATGATCCTGACCAAGCGCAGCAAGCGCATGCGGGAGTACATGAGACCATTTTCCCAGCGTCGGGCAGATGGTCTTGGCATAGCGGTTCGCCTGCTCGGCTATGATGAACCGCTGGAATCGCTGCCAAAGTGGCCACTGGAGAACGTCTGGCTGGGCGTCAGCGTGGAGGACCAGACCCGCGCCGACGAGCGCATCCCCGATCTGCTCGCCACCCCCGCCGCCGTCCGCTTCCTCTCCTGCGAACCGCTGCTTGGGCCGGTTGATATCAGACGCTGGCTGCACATCATGTGGCGTTGCTCATATTGTCGGCAGTTCTTCAATGGCCGGCACAAGCAACACTGCCCCGGTTGCGGCAAGGAAGGCGGGCTTTGCGGGTCGCATCCGTTCAATGGACGGAACCGTCCAGCGCGCACGGGCTTCCCGTTCCAATCCGGCTCGGGCATCGACTGGGTAATCGCAGGCGGCGAAAGCGGCCCCGGCGCCCGCCCGATGCATCCCGATTGGGCACGCTCCCTGCGCGACCAATGCGCCGCCGCTGGCGTCCCTTTCCATTTCAAGCAGTGGGGCGAGTGGGCGCCAGATACGGGCCACGAGACTTTTGACACTGCCAAGGGCCGCGCGCAACGAACGCCCGCCTTTCTGATCAAACGCGACGGCACTGTGCATTGCTTTCTGCCGCAGGAAGAACAGGACGCACCGGTTGTCCTCCGCCTCGGCAAGAAGCGCGCAGGTCGCCTGCTCGATGGCGTCGAACACAACGGCTTGCCCGCAGGTGCCGCAGCATGATCCGCCCCCTCGACGCCACTCCCTTCACCGACTGGTGCGCCGACCGCCGTCACGACGCCGACAAGCTCGCGCTCGATGGCCTCCCCGCCGACGAATACTTCGCCACGCTCGACGAAGGTCACGACCTGCTCGACCGTCTTGAAGCCGCGCTTGCACGGAAAGTCAAGATCAATGCTGCCTGACATCCTCGCCACAATCCGCGCCCGCACCAACCCGGCACTGCACCATCTGGTAAAGCCCGAAACGCTGCTGTCAGACCTCGGCTTCACGCAGGAGATCGATCTGGTGGGCCTGCAATGCGCAGTCGAAGAGGCCGTTGGTCTGGAGTTCCCGGATCACGCCCATGCGCATTGGCGCAATGTGGACGACATCGCTCAGGCGGCGGCTTGGTTCGAGGGGGTGGTGGCGTGAAGAACAAACTCAGCGACCTGAACGATCATCTGTTCGCCCAGCTCGAGCGTCTTGGTGACGAGGACCTGACGCCGGAGCAGATCGAGACTGAGGCGAAGCGCGCCGAGGCCATCAGCGAGATCGCCGACCAGGTGATCCGCAATGCTGATCTGCAGCTCAAGGCGGCAACGCTTCTGGCAAGCAACGGCTACCACTTCGAGCCGCACCTTGCGAACATCGCGCCGAATGCCGCGCGCAAGACGATCACGCAGCAATGAGGCTCGAATGGCGCCCGAAGTACGGCATGGAAGTCCTGCACCTCGGCGAGATCGAGGTGGGCAGAGTTCGCAAGGACGGCGGCCGGAAAGGGCGCCCGACGTGGATGTTCAATCTCGATGCCCACATCGCATTTTGGCACGACGAGGCCACTCTCGACCAGGCGAAAGCTGCCGTGCTCATGAAGATGCAGAACTGGCTGGAAAGGGCAGGACTCGCATGAAGGGCCGCGCCATCCCCTACAGCGCCGCCGAAATGGCGTGGCTTGAGGCCAATTACACGATGGTGATCAGCGACTATCACCGCGCTTTCGTTGCCGAGTTCGGCCGAGACGATGTGTCGTTGTGCCACCTGAACCAGCTGCGGAAGCGCAAGGGCTGGAAGGTCGGTCGCGATGGCGGGCGCTATGTTGGCAGGCTCAAGGTCTTCAACGACACGGAGTTCGCATGGCTGCGTGAGAATCACGCGATGCCGATCGCGGAGTATCATGCCGCGTTTCAGGCAGAGTTCGATCGACCGGACATGACTGCCCAGAAGCTCAACGCGATGCGCAAGCGGCAAGGCTGGAAGACGGGTCGCACCGGCAGGTTCGAGCAGGGCCAGCAGGCGCACAACAAGGGCAAGACCTGCGAGCCGGGGAAGGGCGGCAGGCACCCGAACGCCCAAAGGACGCAGTTCGCCAAGGGCACCGTCCCTGCAAACCGCAAGCCGCTCTGGTCGGAACGCGTCGGCAAGGATGGCTACATCGAGATGAACGTGCCGGTGCCGAACCCATACACCGGCCACAGCACTCGCTACATGCACAAGCACCGCTGGAACTGGGAGCAGGTCAACGGCCCGCTGCCGAAGGGGCATGCCCTCAAATGCAAGGACGGCAATCGCAAGAACTGCGACGCGAGCAACTGGGAAGCGATTCCGCGCGGGATCCTGCCGCGCCTGAACGGGGGCAAGGCGACCCGCATCATGGCCTACGACCAGGCGCCGGCGGAACTGAAGCCCTCGCTACTGGCCGTTGCGAAGCTCGACCATGCCGTCAGCGTGGTGCGTCGGGAGAGGAAGAGAGCATGACCGCGCACGCCATCGCATCGAAGTTCCGTCAGGCCCTGCGCAACGGAACCGGCGTCAGATTTTCGCAGGAGCAATTGCAGGAGATGGCGCGCTATGGCGTCCTCAAGACGCTGGCACAGATTGAGGCAGACGAACTATGTCCCGAGACACTTCCCCCTACATCGTCGGAGAGCACTGGCTCGACTACCGGCGCGACGGGAAGTCGCCGGGCATCTGGCAAATCGCCACCTACAAGCCCGGCTCTCGATCGGTCGTCTATCGCAGCACTCACACGCGCAGCCTAGAGGAGGCCAAGTCTGAGATTAACGCCCATCACGAGGCGCAACAGGCCCGCCGCCCCCAGGAAGCGCATGATGCCCGCGTGATCCCGGTGATGATGGTCTACTGGCAGGAGCGCGGACAACACGCGATCAAGCCGGACCAGATCGCATCATCGATCCGGCAGTTCATCGGGTTCCTGATGCAGGACGAGGCGACACCGAATGCGGTGGTCGCCGATCTCACCCCGGCACTGTTCGAGCGTTTCCGGCGCTGGCGCATGGGCCCGCACGAATACAATGTGCCATGGGGCGACAAGGACTATGCCCACACCTCGAAGGGCGTCCGTGGCGAGAGCGTCCAGAGGAACATCGACGATATCCGTGCCGCCATCCTCTATGCCGAGAAGAATCGCCGTCTGCCGATGGCGCCGAAGATCGAGAACCTCGAAAGCCGGTGGCGCTCGCAGTCGCGCGACAACCTGCTGACCTATGCCGAACTCGGCCGCATCTACTGGTACGCCAAGCACTTTCCCGAACTGTTCCGCTACATCGCCCTGATGCTTGGCACGGCGGCACGGCCCGAGGCAGTGGCGAAGTTCGATCCGAAGCGGCAGTTCGATCCGCGCACCGGCCTTATCGATACACAACATCCCGACGCGCCGATCACGAACAAGCGTAACCAGTTCATTCCGGCAATCCGGCCCCTGCGCGTCATTCTCGAGGCGTGGGCGAAGGACGGCGCCAAGCCAGCGCAGTCGCGCAAGTCGTCCTGGCGAACCATGCGCGCAGCGATCGGTCTGACGCCGCAGACGGTGGCCAAGGACATCCGCCACACCATCGCGACGGAGCTCTATTCCAACCCAGACGTGCCCGAGCGACAGATTGCCGAACTGCTTGGCCATGCCGGGAACTTGAACCGGACGACCAAGCGCTATGCGAAGTACCGCCCGGAGCGGATGGCCGAAGTGGCAAGGGCGCTGACCACAATCTGGCGGCGGGTGAGTCGTGAGGCGCGGGCGTTCCGTGCTGACCATTTGCTGACCAAAGAGGGTAGGGCGGAGAAGATAAAGGTTGCCAAGCGCGGCCAAGAATGTCAGGATTTGTGCGCTTTTAAGGCTGGTGGGCGCTGACGGGCTCGAACCGCCGACCCTCTCGGTGTAAACGAGATGCTCTACCAACTGAGCTAAGCGCCCGCCGCAGCGGAAGCGCGCTATTGCGCGGAATCGGGGCGCGCGTCAATGGCTTCGGGTGAGAGAGGCGGGGCCGATCGCGAAAATGGCGGGCGGGGTTTTTCCCGCCCGCCAAGATGTCAGAACCTTGCGCGTACTCCGGCATAGGCTGCGCGGCGTTCGACCGGGTAGTAAATCGCCGATGCACCATTGGCGGCGATGACGGCGGCGATATCGCCCACCGCCTTCTTGCCGGTGATGTTGCGCAGATCGGCGAACAGTTCGATGCCCGAAGTGATCGTGGCCCCGGCGCTAAGCCCGACCAGAGCATAGGACGGCGCGCGCGCAGTGTTGCGGTAATCGGCAAAGGCGCCCTGTGGCACCCATTCCAGACTGGGGGCGATGTGCAGGGCATCGCGCCCGATCCGCACCTCGCTGCGCAGGACGTGGCGCGGCACGACGGGCAGGCGGTTGCTGGCGAACTGCACGTCGTTGCGGAAGCGGAAGTCCGAGTATTGCCAGATCTGGCGCAGCCTCAGCCAGTCCAGCGGTTCCCATGACAGGCCCGCCTCGATCCCCTGATGTCGCGTCCGGTTGGCGTTGAAAGTCGCGGCCGGGATGCCGACGTTGGCGTCGGGGGTGTATTGCAGCATTTCGCCGGTGAGGTCGGCGCGATAGGCCGAGATGTCCCATTGCAGCGTGCCGATGCGGCCACGCGTGCCGACCTCGGCGGTCCAGGCGCGCTGGGGGCGGACCGGGACGAAGGCGGCTAGCTGGGCCAATTCCACGAAAGTCGGGAATTCAGCCGAGCGGCTGTAGTTGGCATAGACCTGCACGTCCGGAGCGGGCTGCCACAGCGCGCCGAAGCGGGGCGAGAAGGCATCGAAGCTGGCGCGGCCGGTGACCGGCGTCGGCACTTCACGTACCTGTTCGCGCCAGCCATCGGCGTAGATGCCGCCGAGGATCAGGCTGAAGCTTTCGACCGGAGAGACGCGTACCTCGCCATAGAGGTTCGAGGTGCGGGCCTTTTGCAGGGCGCGGAAAGTCAGCGCGCCGCGCTTGCCGTTCAGGTTCACGAATTGGCGAGCGCGCGTGGTGCCCCAGCGCGATTCCCCACCGAGCGTGATCGAGACGATGCCTGCGTTCCACTGGGCGCGTGCGAAGATACCGCGATCTTCGGACTTCTGGTCGATGACCATGAAGATCGGGTGATCGAGCTGCTTGGCGTTGAAGAAGCCGCCCAGTTCCAGCGTTCCGCTGCCGAGATCGATCGTGGTGCGATTTTGCAGGCGCAGGGAATCGATGTTGCGCGCCTGATCGCCAACGAGGTTGCCCTTGCGCGGATTGTCGAGCGCATCGGCGAGAGTGAGAGCGCCCGGGAGCTTCTGGCGGATGGTGTTGGCGCTGGCGTAGAACCGGGTCGAGATGCCCTCGCCAAGCTTCAGGCCGACATTGCCGTTGAAGCGCAGCGAGCGCCTCTGGGCGTGGGTGCGGTCGCCGTCGTGGCTGTCGGCGCTGATCGCGGCCCATGCGTCGACGCGGTCATCGCCAAAGCCGGCGGAAAGGAGGCCGCGCAGGAAATCGAACGAGCCGCTGTCGAGGCGCGCGTAGATCCCGCGTGCTTCGTTGCCACGCGGCGTGACGCCGTTGATCGCGCCGCCCAGAGTGCCCGAGCCGAAGCGGAGGGCGTTGGCACCGCGATAGACTTCGAGATGGTCGAGGAAAATCGGTTCGAGTTCCTGGAAATCGCCGTTGTCGTCGGCAAGGTTGATCGGCACGCCGTCCTGCAGCAGTGTCAGGCCGCGCATGTGGAAGCTGCGCGAGAGCCCGGAGCCGCGGATCGAGATGCGCACCTCCTGCCCGAACCGGGGTTGGGTGTAGACGCCGGGCGAGAAGGCGAGGGCATCACGCAGGGAGACTACGGTACGATCAGCGTAGTCCTCGTAGGTGACGACGTCGGTGCCGCCGGGGGTTTGCGCGGCCTGTTGTTCGGCAACGCGGGCGTCGTTCTGGCCGATGACGATGATCGCGGCGCTGTCGGCTGCGGCGTCTTCGGCTTGGGCAGGAGTGGCAAGCGAGAAGGCCATGGCCAGAGGGGCCACGGCAAGAATGCGGGTAGTCATGCGGAAAATCGCTTTCGATCGCGTCTGAATTCAGACGGCGGGCAGAGTGACCGGTGCGGTCAGGCTATCGAGGTGGCGATGTCCGAGGGTGGGCCGCACGGGGGCGGCAGGAAGCGGCGCGAAGGCGCGAGGCGTGGCACCGCGATGGCGAGGAAGCCAAGCACCAGCACAAAGGCCAGCGCGAGGGCGAGTTGGATCGGATCTCCTCCGCCGAGCGCGGCAGCGCTGTGGCCTGCAAAGGTGCAGGGCTTGTGATCCTTGGCAGTGGTTTCTTTCGCGCCTTGCGGGATGGTGACCTGCACTGCCGAGCGCGCGCCGGTGCTGTCGGCGCAGACCAGTATGGTCAGGGCGCGTGAGGAGGTGCCGACCATGTAGCCCGGCGGCAGGAGAGCCTTCATGGCGAGCGCAGCCATGACCAGCAGCACGGCCAGACAGCGATTATGCAGCAGGAATGCGCGCAGGCCCCTCATGGCGCCCGCCCCTAGGCCGAGGGGCGGGCGCTGTCATGGGTTTTCATCTGGTTTTCAGTTGGAAGCTTTCAGCAGGGGCGGGCTGCCCATTCGCCGCGCACCCAGTGATGAGCCTTGTGCTTCCAGGGGTCGATCACGACGAGGTTGATCCAGCCGTTTTCGACGAGCCGTCCGACCGAGTCATGGGCGAGGACGATGTCCTGAACCCGCTGCAGAGGTGCCTCGATGATCACCGAGAGGCGGCGCGGCGTGTGGTAGGGCGTGCCGTCGTCGCGGAAGAGCGACTGGCGCGGCAGGCCGACGCAGAGATCGCCGCCGCTACCCTGGACCACGCCGAAACCGCCGACCACGTTCTGCGTGGTCTTGTCACCCGCGCCGAACACCTCGTTGTCGAGCGTCGAGAACAGGTACTGGCAGTTGATCCACTGCGCCACGATCATCGGCGCGGTCATGATGCCGGTCAGCGCGCTGCCGTCTTCGTCCTTCTTCCAGTCGTAGCTGTGGAGGAAGGCGTTGCCGCCGAGATCGATGTCGGCCGTCAGCGCGCGCGGCCCGACGATGAAGGCGGCGTTGCCCGACAGGCCCCATTCGGGCCGGACTTCGCCCCAGTGCGCAGCTCCGGTCAGGAGGTCGTCTGTGGTACGGCCAAGACGCGCAGCGCGTTCCTCGCGGCACTTTGCACCGGCGCGCTGCAAGGACTGCTCGAACCTGGCGAGGTCCTGGGCGTGGCTTGCCGGAACGAGCCGGCGATCGAAGATCTCGACTTCGTCGCGCGTCGTGTCGTGCTGGGCGGCGATGAACCAGGTGTCGTCGGACAGTGACAGCCCTTGTGCGGCAAGGCCTGCACGCACTTGTGCGTCGTTGAGGATGGCTGCCATGAGGCGCGCGTTCGGACCGCCGGGATGGCCGCCGCAGGCTCCGCAATCGAGGCTTGCGGCGAAGGCATTGTTGGTGGTGCAACCGCCATGACCGACCAATGTGACCAGCCGTGCAGTCTGAGCAGAAAGGCCGGTCAGCGCGAACATGCCGCGGGCATATGCGATCCGCTGCTCGAGCGGGATCGCGCTGGCGCCGTGTGCGTGGGTGTGGTCGTGGTCGTTGCTGGCAGCCGGGGTCAGCACATGGCCGCGTTCCCCGACGAGCCGCTTGCGGACTGCATCCGAAAGGCGCGGGGCGAGCGTGCGGGCGAGCAGAGCGACAGCTGCAAGCGGACCTGCCGCCTCGGCCGTGGCAAAGCCGGTCGCGCCGCCTTTCGTGGTATCGAGCATGGCGCGGGCGTCGGCCAGGGCGGCGTGGCGCGCGAGTACGGCATCGGCTTCCGCTTCCCGCCCGGTAGCGGCGCGTTCGCTCACGATGTGGGCCGGGGAGAGGAGTACCGGAAGCTGGTTGCGCTGCGGGGCGTCGCAAGCGGGATTGATGGCGATCGGCAGGCCGAAGAACCCGGCATAGCCCAAGGTTTCGTACCGGCCCTGTGCTTCCAGCGCGCGGCGCATCGGTTCCGACCGGACATCGATGCAGAACACCGCCTGTGCATCAGCCGCAGGCTTCGCCACGGGCGCAGTCATGCGTGCCGAGGCACCTTCGAGCAGCGGCGCGAACTCGGCAAGGAAGGAGGCCTCTGCCGCCTCCTGGAAGATCAGGCCCAGCTCTGCCAGCGACATGGCGGCAATGCTCCGCAGACGGTCACGCGCTGCTTCGGTCCAGGTCGTGGCAGCATCTGCCGGAAGGCCGAAATGGGCGAGCAGGGCCTGCTCGATCTCGTGCTCGCTGGTGACGCTGTCGGACACAGCATAGGGAGCCGGGCGGAGCGTCCCTTCGACGAGGGCGACCAGCGCGATGAGTTCGACCATGGTGGCCGGTGCCCCTTCACTGGCGACGGGACCACCGTGCTCGCTGCGCCAGCGCAAGTGAGCGGCCCAGCCCGGCAGAGCGGCGACCAGGGAGCGCAGCCAACCGAGGCGCCGATCGCGGGGGACGCCATCACGCCGGGCAGCGAAGAGGAGCATCTCGACCGGATCGGCAGGGGCTTTGTCGAGCCAGTGGGCCGCCGTCGTGTCACCGGTGCGCACGAGGGCAGGGTCATGGCGCAGCGCGGCAACGAGGCAGGGGTAGAGGCCAAGCTGCCGACCCGGCAGGCGCAATGCCGCATTGCGATCGAAGAACGCGGCAAGCCAGCGGGCGAGGATGGCACAGGCGGGTGACAGCTCCCGCCGCGTGGTCGGCACATCCTCCGCCGGCAGTTCGGTCAAGCGGGCCACCAGCAGGTTGTAGGCGTTGAGATCGGGTCCGAGGGGGGCGAAGGCTTCGTCCAGACCGCCGAGTGCGTTGACGACCGCCTTGCGCATCGCGACGTACTCGATGCGCCCTTCGTCCATGATCTTGCGCCACTGGGCGAGCGAGAGCGATGGGCGGGCACCGAACAGTCCGGCGGCCTCGGGGAGGGCCTGCTCGAAGGGCTTGTCCTCGAAGCCCGAGAGCGGGTTCACGGCGATGGCGCTGTCGAGCGGCCAGAGCGGGGCGACCGTCTGCGTGGCAATGTCGACGAGCGCCTGCAGTTCCTGCCGTTCGGCCAGGAGGCTGGCGGGGATGCCGCTTTCGGCAATCAGGGCTCCGGTGGCGATGTTCATGGCTGTGGTCCTTGATCTTGGATGGGCCGAAGTCTTCAGGCGGTAACGGTGCTGCCGGCGTGGATCAGGCGGGCATAGAGCGCGGGAGGAAGGGCTTGCTCACCGCTTACAATCCGCTGCTGCCAGACCCAGCCTGCGAGGAAGAGCGAGAGCAGCGCAATCTGACCATAGGCCGAGATGAGCGGCTGTGCGGCGGAGGGCTGGAGACCGGTCATGACGGCGAGCGCGGCGGCGTTGATGGCGATCAGCAGGATGGGCGCGATAGCCACGACCAGTCCCAGCGGTCCGCGCGGGAGGGCACGCATCGCCACGACGAGGGCGCAGAGCAGGGCGGTCAGCGCCAGACCGACCGGGAGAAGTGCGTCTGCATGCAGCGTTTCGATCAGGGTAATGGCACCTGCCAGGGTGGCGATGGCGATGATGGCGGGCCAAGGCTGGGGTAGTCCTTTTCCGCGAGTTGGCGCGGTCGAGATGGTGCCGGCCGAGCCGAGGAAGAGCCAGGCCTTGAACAGACCGTGGGCAACCATGTGCCAGAGGGCTGCGGGATATGCCCCCAGAGCGACGGTAAGGAGCATGAAGCCCATCTGGCCGACCGTTGAGGCAGCAAGTGCGCCCTTCACGTCGCTGCGGACCAGCATGATCGCGCTGCCGACCAGAGCCGCAACCACACCCGCAGCGAAGAGCGCGTAACGAGCGGTCACCACTGCTTCCAACGCAGGGGCGAAGCGGACGAGGAGAAAGCCGCCGGCATTGACGAAGCCGGCGTGCATGAGCGCCGAAACCGGGGTGGGCGCGGCAAGCGTGCGCATCAGCCAGTTGGAGAAGGGGGGCAGTGCGCAGCGGGCAAGGGCGGCGATGACCAGCAGGAAGGCGGTAAGCGAGAGTTGCGCAGTGGCCATGCCGGGGACCGCTGCCGTGATCGCGGCAATGTCGCTCGATCCCGCCGCGAACGAGAGGATCATGACCGCACCCACCAGGGCAAGGTCACCGATCGAAAAGGCAATATTGGCGCGCCGTGCGGCGTCGCGTGCCTCGTTCCATTCGCCGACGTGACCGATCAGGCCCGCCATCAGGCGGCCCGTCACGATCCAGGCTGCGGTGAGCAGCAGCGCGTCCGAGGCCAGGCCCATGAGCACGGTTGCAATGGCAAGGCCAACCGACATCCGTGCAAAGGACCCGCTGCGCGGATCGGCACGCAGCTGGCGTCGGGCAAAAGCCAGCACGACGATCGTGACCAGCAAGCTCAGCCCCGACAACGCAACGCCGGCCGTGGTCGGGATAACGTGTCCAGTGACGAGAGCGGCGCCAAAGAGCACGCCGAGCGCCACCACGGGCAGATTGGCCAGCGCCGTCTGCAACGCCTTCGCAATTGAATGGCTGTTTGCAGCGCCTGCCGTCTGCGAGCTTGCGGTCATGGTGATCTGATTCATCTCGATGCCTCCTTCGCTGTGCAGGTGCAGCAAGAGGAGTGATTGGTGAAACGAATTATAGAAATATTGAAGATTACAGATGTAAATGATAAAGCGTTGTCATGGCCTTGCGAAATCTGGACATCGATCTCCTGCGCTGCTTCGTCACGATAGCTGACACCGGCAGCTTCACCCGCGCCGGCGAGCGGCTGGGGCGGACGCAGTCAGCGATATCGTTGCAACTCAAGCGGCTGGAGGAGCAAATCGGCCGCGCCCTGTTTTTGCGCAGCCCGCGCAGCCTTGCCATCACTTCGGACGGGGAGCGGCTTATAGGTCCGGCCCGGCAAATCCTGCGACTACATGACGCCACCGTTGCGGAGATGTTCGAACCGGACATTGCGGGTTCTGTCAGGATCGGCGTGCCCGAGGACTTCGCCACGGCGCACTTGCCGACGGTGCTTTCGGCATTCACCGCAGCCCATCCGCTGGTCGAGCTGGAAGTGACCTGCGACCTCACGCTCAACCTGCTGGAGCGATTCCACGCGGGCCACTTCGATCTGGCGCTGGTCAAGCGGCAGCCAACGCAGGAGCGGCAGGACGGGGTGCGGGTCTGGCGCGAACCACTGGTGTGGGTCGCGCGCGATCGGCAGTCCGTTGCCGACTTCGTGCGCGTTCCGCTGGTCGTCTCGCCCGAGCCCTGCGTCTATCGCAAGCGTGCCACCGAGGCTCTTGATGCCATGGGGCGCCCCTGGCGGGTGGCCTATACCTCGACCAGCCTTGCCGGGAGTCTGTCCGCCGTGCGGGCAGGGCTCGGTATGACCGTGCTGCCATTGGAGATGGTTCCGGCGGGACTTGCTGCGGTGGGCGAGGATGCGGGTCTTCCACCGCTCTACGATACCGAAATTGCCCTGATCGAGGCGCCGGGTCTGTCTGACACCGCGCACCTGCTTGCCCAGCATATCATCGCAGCGCTGGAGCGGGGCGCCTGAGGATCAGTTGCCAAGTGCGATGCGGGCAGAAGGAACGGGACGGATGCATCTCAGACCTTCCTCCACGGGATTCACGCAGCGGCTGGGCTGTATCCTGAGCGAACGCAGGTGAGGGCCCGCGGCGCTGTTCGCGCTGTTGTCCGAGGCGGGCACGCGAAACTGCAGGTTCATGCTGGATCGATTTGCGCAGACCGTGACAACGTCAGTCGACGGGCAGACCTTCGATGGAGTGCCGGTGAGACTGTTGGCCGGGCTGTCGAGCGGGTGGGCCAGATCGGCTGGCAGTCGGAAGCTGTGGTGTGCGTTCTCTGCCGTTGCCCCGACACTGACCGGAAGGCTGGCGGGTAGCAGCGTCGTTGCGAGTGCAGTGGCAAACATCGTCAGCATGGCTCTTGGCCTTTCATTTGCCCTGAAGGGCGGGATTTGTCTGGCGATGCGCGCCACCAGGGTCGTCAGCGCACATCGCCAGTGCTCCACGTTCGGCGGCCAGCGCTTCCGGGGGCGGGCCTTTTCCTCACGTGGCGTGTCGCGTGCCGCAAAAATTCGGGGTCTAGCGGCAAGGCGCGACGCGTACAAAACTGGGCGGGAGCGGTGCGGGCTGGAATTGCACCGCTCCCGGGCAAGAGAGGCAGGATCGGCCGTGCGGCGAAGGCGAGGGGGGCCATGAAATTGCCGATTTCCGCCGTTCGGGGCTTCCTGCGCATCTCTTGCCTGATCGGAATGGCGCGAACCGGCTATTGCGTCCAATCGAAAGATCAGGCATCTCTTGATAGAAATCTTCTATCGAGACTGCGATGCCGACCGTACGACAGCTCGAGTATTTCCTGGCCGTTTCCGAACTGCGTCACTTCGGCAAGGCGGCCCAATCCTGCAACGTTTCGCAACCGACGCTCAGTCATCAGTTACGTGCACTGGAGGACCGCCTCGGCACGATCCTGATCGATCGGGCGGCTCATTCTGTCGAACTCACTCCCATCGGGCGCGAAATTGCCGAGCGAGCAAAGCGCGTCCTGCTGGAGATTCGCGATATTCGGACGCTCGCTGCCCGATCGCGCAACCAGTTGACCGGGATCGTGCGATTCGGCGTTACGCCCACACTCGGGCCTTATCTGCTGCCTGCGATCATCGGTGGCCTCCACGTGGAGCAGCCAGGGCTGCGGCTCTACATTCGCGACGGCATCCCCTTCGAGCAGGCGCGCGACCTTGTAGCTGGGCGCCTCGACATGATGGTCGGTCCGGCGCCCGTGGTGGGCGAGGACCTCGAAGTGCTGCCCTTGTTCGAGGAGCCGATGACGATCGTGGCGCCGCGCAATCACCACCTTGCCAATGAGAGGCGGATCGATCGAAGCGACCTTGCCGGCGAACGCTTCCTGACGCTTGATCCACGGCACCATTATCACCAGCAGGTGCAGCGGGCCTGTGCCGAGTTCGGCGCCGAGATCCTCCACGATTACGAAGGGACGAGTCTCGACAGCATTCACCAGATGGTCGGCAGCGGAGTCGGGCTGGCGATCCTGCCCGAACTCTATTTGCGGTCAGACGTCGGTGGCGATGCGCTGGTCGTCAGGCTGAAGGTCGACAAGTGGCGGTGCAGCCGAGAGATCGTCGCGGCATGGCGCGCAAAGTCTGCAAGCGCCGGGGACTACCGGTTGCTCGCAGAGCGTATCAGAGACCAGGCACTATCCTTGCTGCGCTGAAGGCTGGGGTTCGGTGATGATGCGATCACGCGCAACCCGCACATCACCCGCTTCAATCTGCAGCTTCAACCGTTCGCGGTCGCTTGCACGGAACATGTCCTCGGCACGCGCAATCGCTTCTTCAGACAGTCCGGCATCGGCCAGCGCGACACGCGCCATCTTGACTGCGGACTCCATGACCTCGCGCACGACGGCCCCGACCGGCGTGCCACGCAGTCGGATCAGGGCGCGACGGTCGTAGGCGCGAACGTAGATCGCGGCGCGCGGGAAGGCTTCATGGACGGCTTCGACAAGGTCGGGCGACACCTGATCGCCGTCCATGCAGAAGAAGATCATCTCGGCTTCCTCGGCCCCTGCCTGCCTGAGCAGATCAATGCGCGTACCATCGCCGAAATAGACCTTGGCACCGAAGCCGCCCGCGACGTCGATCATCTCGATGTCGGTATCGACCATGGTCACCGGGATGTTGCTGGCAAGCAGCATCTGGGTAACGCCCTGTCCGAAACGGCCAAAGCCCACCACGATTGCGTTCGAGCCATCGGGCTGCGGACCTTCGCGTTCGCCCTTTGCCGCCTCCGCCTCGCGCCGGAAGTTGGCGGTGGCCATCATCAGGAACGGCGTGGTCGCCATGGACAAGGTTACGACGGCGCCGAACAGGCTGGCGGCATCCGGTGCGATGAGCAGCGCATTCTGGGCCTGCGCGAACAGCACGAAACCGAATTCACCCCCCTGGCTCAGCAGAAGGCCAAGCGCCAGCGCGCCGCGCCATGGCATGCCGAAGACGCGGCCAATCCCGAAGATGATCACCGCCTTGATCACGATCAGCCCTGCGGCCATGCCCGCGACGAACAGCGGGCGCTCGGCAATGGCGTGGAGGTTCAGCATCATGCCAACGGCGAGGAAGAACAGGCCAAGCAGGATCGAGCGGAACGGCTCGACATCGGCTTCGAGTTCATGCCGGTACGGGCTGTCTGCGAGCATCACGCCTGCGACAAATGCGCCAAGTGCCGTCGACAGGCCGAGCAGTTCCATGACGGCGGCGGATGCCATCACCGTGAACAGCGCAGCCACGACAAACATCTCGCGCTCGCCAAGATTGCCGATCAGGCGGAACAGCGGGCGGATGACATAGCGTCCGGCTGCAATGAGCGCGGCAATCGCGGCCAGCGTGTAGATCACCATCAGCCAGCCGGGAGGGCCGCCGGCGTCGGCCGGATTGCGGCTCATCGCCGTGATGATCGTGATCATCGGAATGATCGAGAGGTCCTGGAACAGCAGGATCGCGAAGGCCCGCTCCCCGAACGGCGTGCGCAGACGCCCCGAGGATTGCAGCATCGGCAGGACCTGCGCGGTGGAAGACAGCGCCAGCGGCATGCCGAGCGCAAGCGCGGCTTCCCAACTGAACTCCGTGGTCAGCAGGATCATGCCGGCAATGGCAAGGCCGCAAGCCGTCACCTGAATCAGGCCCAGTCCCAGAATGTCGCGCTTCATCTTCCACAGACGCGAGGGATTCAGTTCGAGGCCGACAAGGAACAGCAGCAAGGTGATGCCGAGTTCAGCGATGCCAAGCTTCTGTTCGGCATCGCCGACCAGTCCCAGCACTTGCGGCCCGACCACGGCGCCTGCCAGCAGGTAGCCCAGAGTCGCCCCCAAACCGAGTCGTCTGAACACCAGCACGAAGGCCAGCGCGAAGCCCAGCAGCAGGAAGCCGTCACGGAGCATGGAGGAATGTTCTGCCATTTCCTTTCTTTAGGCCGCTCCTGAATCATCGCAACCACCGTTCAGCTTGCGTTGATCTGAGGTCACGGACAGTCTAGCCCACGGGAAACGAGGGGACAGGCTGGCATGCGCAAGGTTCTGGTACTGGCGGCAACGACACTTCCGGCCGCCGCAATGGCGCAAGCGGTGCCGCCCTCAGCTCAGGGCGATGTCTCGCTCACCATCTACAACAACGATCTCGCGCTGGTGCAGGACGTGCGGCAGATGTCCCTGCCGCTTGGCCGCACACGGCAGGAGTTCCCCGACGTTTCAGCCGCGATCCGACCCGAGACAGTGACGCTCAACGCCGGCGGCACAGGCATCGTCGAGCAGAACTTCGACTACGACCTGCTGACGCCTGCCAAGCTGATGGACAAGGCGGTGGGTCAGACTGTGACGCTGGTTCGCACCAATCCCGCGACCGGGGTGGAAACCCGTGAGACTGCAACGATTCTGGCCAACAATGGCGGCACGGTGGTGCGTGTCGGTGACCGGATCGAGGTGCTCAACGAATACGGGGCGCGCGTGATCTTCCCGAGCCTTCCCGCGGGGTTGCGTGCCCGACCGACGCTTTCGGTGACGCTCGATACCACGACGCCGGGCGCAAGGCCGGTCTCGCTGAACTATCTCTCGCGCGGGTTCGGATGGAAAGCCGATTATGTCGCCTCGTTCGATGAAGCGGCGGGCAAGATCGACGTGCAGGGGTGGATCACGCTCACCAACAGCAGCGGAACGACGTTCGACAAGGCCAAGGTTCTCCTGGTCGCAGGCTCTGTCGGCGATGGCGCGCAGAACTACGGCGGCCAAAACTATGGAGGTGGACGCCCGTTGATGCCCGGCAACCGGATGGGCACGCAAAGCGCCAACCGCGAAAGCCTGGGCGACTTCTACGTCTATCCCATTGCCGGGCGGACGACCGTGGCCAATGCCCAGCAGAAGCAGGTGAGCTTCCTCGATGTCGCCGGCGCCCCGGCGACGAAGGCCTATCACTTCCGCAACGGCTGGCTCTCAAGCCAGAACGAGCCGCAGAGCGCAGATACGGTGCTGCGCTTCTCCACCGCGCGCGAGGCGGGCCTGGGCGATGCGCTGCCCGCGGGAACGGTGCGTGTCTATATGCGCGATGCCCGCGGGCAGCCGCAGTTCATCGGTGAGAACGTTATTGGCCACACGCCCATGGGCTCGTCGCTGGCACTGAAGACCGGCGAGGCTTTCGACGTGAAGGTCCAGCCCATTCTGGAAAAGCGTGATCGCATTGACAGCGGCGAATGGGAGCGCAGCGTCCGCTACCGCGTGACCACGCCGGGCAAGGCGCCCAGCGAGGTGACGGTAGAGACCGAGAAGGTCTTCTGGCGCACGACGATGAGCTACAAGGTCACCAATGCGAAGGCGGTGCCGGTGACAGTCGAAGTGGTGCAGGGCGGGCTGGACAACTGGTGGCACGATACGCGTGTGCCGTCGGAAAGCATCCAGGGTGAGCAGCGCTCTGCCGATGAGCGGACATGGCAGGTGCCGGTGCCCGCCAATGGCGAGGCGACGCTGACCGTTCAGTTCGACACGCGGTACTGAGCGCGCCCGTGCGCCGCGTTGCCTTGCTGGCGCTGGTCCTGTGTTCGGCCCCGGCCTTGGGGCAGGACCCGGTCGTCTCTGCTGGACCCGACAGCGTTTCGGTCAGCGTCTATCGGGCACCCGATCGCGACAGCGACACCGCGATGGACCTGGATTGGCTGGAGGGATACGCGCTCGTTACCGAAAAGCGGACGGTCGACATCCCGGCAGGCAGGGCCACCATCCGCTTCGAGGGTGTTGCTGCCGGGCTGTTTCCGGAAAGCGCGATCGTTACCGGACTGCCTTCGGGCGTGCGCGAGAAGAACCTCGATGCCGATCTGCTGTCTCCGCGCAGCCTCTATGCCGGGATGTTCGGGCGACCGGTTGTCCTGCGTCGCACCGTTCCCGCGACAGGATCGGTGCGCGAGGAGCGTGCGGTCATCCGGTCCGGTCCCGACGGTGCTGCCATCTTGCAGACCAAAGAGGGATTCGAAGCGGTCAATTGTGGTGGTCTGGACAGCGAGTTTGTCTATCCCGAAGCGCCGAAGGACCTGTCTGCGCGACCAACGCTTTCGGTCGAGACGGACAGCCCGGTGGCGCAGAAGGCCACCATTTCGCTGTCCTATCTCGCATGGGGATTCGACTGGCAGTCGAACTATGTGATCCACATGAATCCCGATGGTCGGACCGCCGATCTTTCGGCCTGGGTCACGCTGGCGAGCAGCGATTCCACCAGCTTTGCCGATGCCGAAACGGCGGTGATTGCTGGCGAAGTGAACCGCGAGGACACTGGCGACGGGATCAAGCCCTCGGGCGGTGAACTGGTGCTCACCTGCAGTTTTGCGACGCTGCCTGTCATTCCCGAAATGCCAATGATGGCCCCGCCACCGGCGCCAGTCATGATGGAAGCTGCCGCCGACATCGTCGTGACAGCGCAGCGGCGCGATGTGTCGGTGATGAATGCGCCGGTCACGGTGCAGCAGGAGGGGCTGGGGGATCTCAAGCTCTACCGCGTGCCGGTGCCGGTGACCGTGGCCGCCAATGCGCAAAAGCAGGTTGCGTTGGCGCAGAAGCCGAATGTGAAGCTGGACTCGCTCTATCGGGCAGAGGTCTGGGAAAGCAGCGTGGGCGAAGTGCGACAGTTGCTGCGCACCCGCAACCGCAAGGAAGATGGCCTCGGGCTGCCCCTGCCTGGCGGCCCGGTAACGGTGTTCGAGCCGCACGGGGATGCGATGCTGCTTTCGGGCGAGGGAGGGCTCGCCGACCGAGCCGTGGGCGAAGATGTCGAGATACTTCTTTCGCAAGCAACCCAAGTGACTGCTTCGACAGAGGAATTGAAAGCGGACGAGCGTTCGGCGACGATACGGCTAACGGTGCGCAATGCCCGTCCGGTGCCCGTCAGGTTCGAGGCCCGCATAGCAGTTTCCAATGCTAGTGGGGTGCGAGCGGTTTCTGGCGGAAGACTTTTGCGCAAGGATGGCCGGAGCATCTGGGCGACAGAGGTCGCCCCGATGGCAGCGGCCACATTCGTTTACAGGATGGTTAAATCCGACTGAATGTGCACCGGCCAACGTTTCGATAGCGCTTTCCGATGCTATCTGTAACGGGTTCAAAGCATCGGGTTGCGTGGAAAAGTCAGACGGAATGCGGAGAGTACTCCCCCTTGTGGCATTGCTGGTTCTTGCCATTGCGGCGGGCTTTGTCGTGTCTGGCCGCTCTGCTGACAAGGTGGCGCGTCATTCCACTGTCGATGCCAAGGGCAATTATCGGCTGGTTGCCCAGGACGGGACCCTGTTCTCGCGGTCGAGCCTGAAGGGGCGCCCCTATATCACGTATTTCGGCTACGCTTCCTGCCCGGATCGCTGTCCGACCATGCTGCTGCGCCTCGCAGCCCTGCGGAAGCGGCTGGCGCTTGCGCCACGGCAGTTGCCCATCGTGTTCATCACCGTCGACCCCAAGCACGACAGTCCCGAACGGCTGGCGGCGTTCATCAAGGCCTTAGGGCAACCGATCGTTGCGCTGACGGGACGTGAGGATGTGATCAACCGGGTTACCGACAATGCGGGTGTCTTCGTCGAGAAGAGGACCCAGCCTGATGGAAGCTACCACATCGAGCACACGACGAATGCCTATATCTATGATGCGGATGGCGACTTCTGGGATTCGATTGCGCCGGGCGATGACGAGGAGACCGTCATTCAAAAGCTGCGCGGAGTACTGACGAGCCCTTCGGGTGCTGCGAGTGTGCTGCCGACCGACCCGGCCGCGTGAGTGGTCGCAGCACCGGTTTCCGGTGTCTGCCCTTATCAGGCAACTGGTCGATAAATGGCATAGACCTTCTTGACGTGGGTCCGGCTCTCCCAGGAGCATTGCGCACCCATTTCGACCAGGAACACGTCACCTTCCGAGAAGGTCTGCTTGCGGCCTTCGCCGTCAACGAAAGTGACGTCGCCCTCGAGGAGATGCATGAGCTCATGGTGCCGGTAGAGCATCGGCAAGCGGTGATACGGTGTTGAATCCCAGGTGCCACAAACGAATTCGCCGCTGGCGGAGCGATAGTCGGTGAAGTTCCGGCACGAAGGTGTCGGGCCGACCAGCAGCTCCGCAAGCGGAGGGCCTGACGGGACAAGTTGCGCATCTTCATCGATGCGAACGATGGCTTCAGCGCCGGCAGGGCCGCTGGTGCAGCGCATGATGATCACGGTCGTTTCGGGGGCAGCCTGCCAAGCGAAGGGCTGACCTGCCGGAATAACGGCACTGCCATTGCAGGGGAGGGCAAGCGAACCAGCAGGTTGTGTCAACGTCAGTGCGCCTTCAAGGACGATGACGAACTCGTCGGCAGCAAGGCCGTCGTGACTGCCCTCGGGCGCAATTCGCGAGGCAAGGACTGAAACTGGACCCTCGGGCAGAGGCACGTTGCGACTGATCGGGCACCACGCTGCGGCCACTGGGCCGTCCGATTGATCGGAAAACTGTGCATTGGCGGCGAAAGCGCGGAGATCGATGAAGGAATGAACCTTTGCGGCCGTCATGGTCGGTTGCACCTGCGAAGTTGTCCCGAGCACACTTCTAGAGCCTCGACCGCCGCAGTATCCAAAGATCTCGGGTTTCCTCCGGCATTAAGCGCCGAAGACGGAGGGCTTGGTGGCAGAGCTTACTGCCAGCCCGTGCTGCTCCTGCTCACACGGGCAGTGCTGCGGCCTCGATCTCGGCGAAGTAGTGCGCCATGTTATCGGCTGCCTTGTCGGACAGAGCGATGAAAGCACGGCGGCGGTCGGTTGCGTCCTCGGCGCGGCAGAGCAGGCCGGCGTCGGTCATCTGGCTGATCCAGCGCAGCGCAGTCGTGGGCGGAACGCCCGAGGCGATGCACAGCGATGTAACCGATACCCGTTTGTGTTCCGAGCGTGCGGCCGTGAGATCTAGCAGCATGTCCCAAGCGGGATCGGCAAACAGGTCGCCTTCAAAGAATCGGGCGCGGAGTTGGCGCTGGCGGATGATCCTGCGGACCAGCCGGGGATCGGGAAGCGACGGGCGCGCACCGCGTATCAGGCGCTTCGTTGCCGGGTCACGCTCGCCGGTCGCGTCGAAGGCGAAGGCGGAAGCCTCAACCCTGCCGGTATCCGCAGCGGTTCCCGATAGAGCTTCCAGCCGTTGCGCTATGGCACCGACCTGTTGCGTCAACCGGAGGAGTGACATCCGGTCATGGTCTGACAGTTCACGCACCCGGCCGGCGCGTGCAGCCATCTCTGGCATCAACAGGATATGGCCCAGTGCGATCACGCGTTCGGCACGGGCAGGGCTGACGAGAATCTGCGCCGCAGACTGATCAAGACAGCCGAACACGTCGTCGAGCGAACCCATGCTGGTCGAAACCACCATTTGCGCTCCGCTCTTCGCCACCTGCGCATCGAGCAGGGCAAGCGCGGCCATCTCTGCTGCTTCGAGCACCGGGCAATCGATCAGAACGATATCACCAAGCGGCACCTGTCCACTGGCCCCCAGCAGACTGGCAACCTCGCCCGTGCGCGCCACGCGAAGCCCGGCTGCAGCTGCATCTTCGGCCAGTTCCGTGCGCAAGTACGCCCGGTCGGCAAATATCGACACCGCCAGCGGGTTGCAGGGGCTGAGCCACGCTACATCAGTCTCTGGCCGGTCTGCGTCCTCGCACCAGCCGTAGTCGAACCGTGTCGCCGCCTGTACCAGTGTCATCGCTGTTGTTCCCTCAGTAATCACCCTTAGTGAGAACATGAGTGGAACAAATGTGGATCAGGTCAAGGTCAAGTACTTCGATTTTGGATCAACCGACGATGTCGATTGGCGTTCCATCGGGCACAAGCTGCCATAACTCCTCGATTTCCTCGTTGGACAGCGCAATGCAGCCGTCTGTCCAATCCCCTTCCATACGTCCGCCTTGGAGAGCGTTGGGCTGTCCATGGATGAAGATCTGCCCACCCGCAGACCGTCCGCGCGACTCGGCATAGGCGCGGTCCCGAGCATCTGGATAGGAGATGTGCAGCGAGAGATGATAGCTGCTCGACGGATTGGCATAGTCGATGACGTAGCGGCCCTCGGGTGTCCGCTCGTCGCCTTCGAAGCGCTTTGGTCCTAGCGGGTCATCCCCGAGCTGGATGCCTGTCACGATCCGGAGGGCACGCCCGTCCGAATCAAGCAGCAACAGTCGCCTTGCCCGCTTTTCGACGCGGACTGACGCCACGTCCGCGGCGGATACAGCAGCAATTTCTGCTTCTGTCCTGGTCCAGTCGAACAGCAGGATCAGCGACAGTACGATCGAAAGCAGACAGCGCGCCATCCCGCGACACTACGCGAGATGGACGCCTTGCCCAATTCCCGATGTGCTCAGTCGACGAAGGGATCGCGGACGAGGATCGTGTCTTCTCGTTCGGGGCTGGTGGAGACGAGCGCAACCGGCGTCTCGATCAGTTCCTGCACACGCTGGATGTACTTGATCGCCTGCGCGGGCAGGTCTGCCCACGAACGTGCACCGGCAGTGGTGCCGTTCCAGCCGTCCATTTCCTCGTAGATCGGCTCGACTTCGGCCTGATCGGCTGCGTGGGCCGGGAAGTAGTCCAGCACCTTTCCGCGCAGGCGATAGCCGGTGCAGATCTTCACCTTTTCGAAGCCGTCGAGCACGTCGAGCTTGGTCAGCGCGATGCCGGTCACGCCGGAGATGGCGCAGGACTGGCGTACCAGCACGGCATCGAACCAGCCGCAGCGGCGCTTGCGGCCGGTGACCGTGCCAAATTCGTGGCCGCGCTCACCAAGGCGCTGGCCGACTTCGTCTTCCAATTCGGTGGGGAAGGGGCCCGAGCCGACGCGGGTGGTGTAGGCCTTGACGATGCCGAGTACGAAGCCCGTCTGCGACGGACCGAGGCCCGAACCCGAAGCTGCTGTGCCCGAAACCGTGTTTGAAGAGGTGACGAACGGATAAGTGCCGTGATCGACATCGAGCAGCACGCCTTGTGCGCCTTCGAAGAGAATGCGCGCGCCGGCCTTGCGGACGGTATTGAGGCGCTTCCATACGGGCTGGGCGAATTGGAGAACGTAGGGCGCGATCTCGCGCAGTTCCTCGATCAGCGCGGCACGATCGACTGGTGGCTGGCCGAAGCCTGCACGCAGCGCGTCGTGATGGGCGCAGAGACGGTCGAGCTGCGAATCAAGCGCATCGAGGTGGGCAAGGTCGCACACGCGAATGGCGCGGCGGCCAACCTTGTCCTCGTAGGCCGGACCGATGCCGCGCCCGGTCGTGCCGATCTTGCCGGAACCTGCCGCCTGTTCGCGCAGGCCATCAAGGTCGCGGTGCAGGGGGAGGATCAGCGGGCAATTGTCGGCAATGGCGAAGTTCTCGGCATTGATCTCGACGCCTTGGCCAGTGAGCTTCTCGATTTCGGCCTTGAGCGCCCAGGGATCGAGCACGACGCCGTTGCCGATGATCGACAGCGTGCCGGTGACGATGCCCGATGGCAGCAGCGAGAGCTTGTAGACCTGCTCGCCGACAACAAGGGTGTGGCCGGCGTTGTGACCACCCTGGAAACGAACGACGGCGTCAGCGCGGCTGGCGAGCCAGTCGACGATCTTGCCTTTGCCTTCGTCACCCCACTGGGCGCCGATCACGGTTACATTGGCCATGGATACACTCCTCCACCCTGCCCGGGTGGATCCTCAAGACGCCCTTCGACAGGACTCGGCGAAACGGGATGGATGAGCGAGGCAATAGCCCCGGATTTCGGTGCGCGCCCTAGGGGCAGACCGACCGCAAAGTCAAGCGTGCTGCAATGCAACCGATGATGAGAGTAGGAAAACTGCTGGCTGGGGCGGCAGGATTCGAACCTGCGAATGCCGGTACCAAAAACCGGCAAAAACGGCTCGTTTCTGCGGGCCTTGCTGCGGATTGACCGGCTTATCCACAAGCTGAAATCAATAACTTACAGCAAAACTGCGGAATGCTTTGCCCGCGCAGGCGGTGCCGCATGACCCAATCCCCTGACGCGCCCGAGAAGGGCTGGTTGCCGATCGATAGCGCGCCGAAGGATGCGACCGAGGTGATCGTGATGATCCGCCCGAAGGTCATCCGACTTGGTTGGTATTTCCGGCCTTCGTCAAGAACCGAGGGATGGCGGGATGAGAACGGCAAACCGATCAAACCAACCCACTGGATGCCTCTGCCACCGCCGCCGACAGGTGCCGCATGATCTACATCCTGATCATCCCCGGCCTTCCTGCCTTTCAGGGCGTTCCTCGGGAGACGGTGGGAGGTAACCATGCCGATCAGGCCTGAAAATCGCGCCCGCTATCCGAAGGACTGGAAAGCGATCAGCCTACGCATCAGGAACGAGCGTGCCGAAAGCCGATGCGAGTGTCTTGGCGAATGCGGAGAAGATCACGACGGGCGCTGCACTGCGATCAATTATGAACCGCATCCGCACACCGGCTCCAAGGTAATCCTGACAGTCGCTCACCTCGACCATGTTCCCGAGAACTGCGGCGACGATAATCTCAAGGCAATGTGCCAGCGCTGCCACAATCGATACGACGCGCCGATGCGCCGCGCCGGTATCCGTGAGCGCGCCTTTGCCGATCAGATCCGGCTTTTCGACGGAGACGCATCATGACCTCTACGCCTGACAACTCCCCTGGAGCAGCCATGACCCATACGATAGAAGTGACGCCCGAAGAGCAGATGTCGGCAGTGATTGATTTCCTCAATCGCACTGGCAACGGCGACATGGCCGATAAAGTCAGGGACCTCGCCCGTCACCGCACCGAAGCCCTCTCCAGTGCAGCGGGGGAGCCTGCCCCATCCAGTCAGAGGGCGCTGGTGGAGGCGTTGGAGGAACTTGAGGCGGCATGTGACGCCTTAGCTGCCACTCGGTCGCAAGAGACGTATCTGCGGATGATTGACGTGGACAAGGCTTACGATGCCCTTGTCGCGCTTGATGAGGCTCGCACGAACGCCCGATCTATCCTCGCAGCCCTCTCCCTCACCAAAGCACAGGAGAGGGGGGAATGAGCCGGGACGTATCAGTCCTATGCCCGCCGCCTGAGGGGAAGGATGAGGTCCGCGCATACAAGGCGATGGAAGACGTCATGCGTAAGGTTGTGGTGAACGCCGCGATCCACCGGCCAAAATCCGACATCATGCTTGAGGTCTACCTCGCTGGCCTTTGGCACGGCGTGAAGCTGAGCGGCCCCGAGCCTCGCAAGCCTGACTATCTCGAAATTGCACCACCGCCCCGCCGCAGGGGCAGGCCTCGGAAGGAACCGGCATGACCATCACAATCCCGACTTGGTTGCTCTGGACGATTGGCCTGTTGGTCGGTGTTCCGGCTGCTGTCGCTGTCATCGCCTTTGCGTGGCTTGGCTACGTTGTCGCGAAGTCTCTTTCCAAGGGAGGTCTTTGGCGATGACCCAAGACAGCGCGCCCGCGTGTGGAACGTGCGGCACCCTCCTTCAGAAAGGCACCCAAGCATGACGGAAGTGATCAACCTGTTCGAGGCAGAGCCGGAGCCTAGCCTGCTATGCTGCGTGTTCTTCTACCGCCGTCGCGATGGCAGCATTTCAGCCCGTCTCATGGAGATGGACGGCCAGCTTATCGAGACGACTGGCGATGATGTGCAGTCACGCATGGAAACCATAGCGGATTGGATCAAGGACGGCGCGGCTGACATGCGCGAGCAGTCCAAGGCATTTGGAGAGCCAGCATGACGGACTATTTGCAGAAGGCGCGGGAGGCTCTCGCCCGCCACGGCCTAGCGGTTAAGGAGGTGGGGTGATGTTTGACACAAGCGAAGTCATCGCATGGCGCGGTCACTTTTACATCTGCCGTCACTGCCGCACCGATTACAGGCAGGGCAGTCCGCTGATCGAAAAGCTTAACCCGCTTCGATACGAGATTGGTTTCAGACTGAGCCGCAATGGGCCGCTGATTGTGCGATTCAATCGGAAGGGTGCTCTTGCCCGCAAGTGGTCGAACCTGATTTACCGCATCAGTCAGTTTCGGAAAGGTCGCCGCCATGACTGACCCCACCGACACCGAGGCGATGGATTTGTGGGTCCGCGCGCATTACGAGTGGGAAAACACCCCTGTAGGCCAGCGCAACAAGGCCGCAGCAGCAATCATCCTCTCAAAGCTGAATGAATACCAAGCGAAAATCAAAGCGCTGGAGGGGGATTTGGAGCCTTTTGGGTCATTTGCCGAGACGTTTGTGGATGAGGAAGGCTGGAAAGGCTCAATGAGCAAGGAGCGCATTGTGGATTGGTTCGGCCCGTCTGACTTCCGCGCCGCCCAAGCAGCGCTCAAGACCAAGGAGACAGATCATGCCCCTGGGTGAGGCGATGAAGGCGGAAGGGTGGATCGAGCATGATGGTGGGGAATGCCCGGTGGCAGATGACGCCTACGTTTCGATCATGTTCAAGAACATGATGCCCACCTCATTCGCGCCCGCCGATTGCTTTGAGTGGTCTGCCGTGCGCACCTACAAGCCGGAGACAGATCATGGATGAGCGCGAGAAGCCGAGATACGTTTCCACATCCTATGGAGTGAATCCGCCGTTTGGCCCCACAACGTCTGGCGGGGATATTAGCGCAGCCGCACTGGACGCACCGAGCGGGGATGTGGAGAGGGTTGCCCTTGCGATCTACAACGCCCCTGACAGCCAGAGCGGCGACCATGTGGGCACAGTGATCTACAACTCAGAGCATCTGTTCGTTGAGGTCAGGGACGGCGAAACCGAAGCGGACGCGACCAAGCGAACAGCAATGGACGTTTGCCGCGATGCCGCCCGCGCCGCCCTCTCTGCCATGCCCCGACAAGCAGGGATCAACGAAGGGCTGGAGATGGCGGCGAAGGAACGTGCTGCTATCGTGGCTTGGCTGCGAGACTTGGGGAATAGCCTGCCAAGTTCACCGGGGCTTGCTATCGCCAAAACCGCCAGCGCCATCGAAATCGGCGAGCATCTGAAGGACTGATCAGTCCAAAGCCCCAGCCCAAGCCCGAACCCCCGCAACAGCCGAATGGCACGAACCCCAAGCCGACCGCAGCGCCAGGACGTAATCGAGCGTCATTGCATCCCGCCGCGCCTGTTCTTCACGCCCCGGCAGAGACGGCGCAACAGGCTCATCAGCACAAACCAGCAAATCGGCCGGCGGCTTAGCGAGAGCCGGTCTTTCCTGTCCGCAGCCGGTCAAGGCCAGCGCGAAGGGGATCGTCGCTATCAGCAGCAGCCTTCCGAGCATCGTCGTTCTCCTGTTCTACCGCAGCGGCCTGAGACGCCGCGACTTGGCCTGCGACATCGTCGGCGATCGCATCAACCCTCGCCACGGCAGCAGCATCCGCCTGACGCGCCTGCTCGACCTCTCCGGCGACATACCAGCGGAACGCGGCGTAGAGGGCTAGAGCGGCAACTACGACGGCCAAAACGCGCCAGTTCCGCAGAAGGAAGGCCCACAACATCAGTTGAGTTCCTTGTTGATCATTGCTCGACCTCGACGCTGACAGGATCAACCGGCGTTCCGGCCGGACGGTTCGCGAGCATGGCGGTCTTTTCCGAACTGCCGCGCGATGTCCCGAAGTTGAAAGCCATGACGGCACCGGTGAAGCCCGAAAGCTGGCCAAGCATGAACACGATCAGGTCCTTGTTCTCAGGCGGGATCGGCATCAGGTAGAGCGCGGCGAGGGCACCGATGAACGAGCCGGAGAACCAGCCACCGAGCAGGGTGCGGACCGTGTCCTTGCTCATGTCACCGCCACCCAGACCATCAGCCCAGCAAGCGCCATGACCAGCGTGACGGCACTGATTTCCAGAGCTGCGCGGGCGCGTTGGTTCGGTGTCATCCCAGCAACCCCCTCATCCTCGCGACCAACCGGCGCCGTTCCGCGATGCCATTGGTCCCGCCGTTGATCCGGCGCGTGATCGTGTCCTCGAGACCTTGGTCGGCGAAGGCATTGAGCCCTCGGGACTGCCAGTACCGGCAGGCGGTCAGAACCGCGATGTCGGGGCGTTCGGCAAGCTCGGGATTGGTTTCCAGAGGCTGCCCGATCGCGGCTCCGATTTTGCGGTAGTTGGCGCGGCCGGTCAGCTGGAAGATGCCGCGGCCACGGTACCTGTAGCCGTCACCGGCTTGGTCGTTGCCCAGATCACCGCGCCCCTCGTAGCCCTTCTGTGCCTCGGTCGGGCCCCAGATCTCGCGCAGGTTCCGGAACGCCCCGGTCTCATGGCAGGCCTGTCCGAGGAAGTTCGCCAGCCGCTGGGCAGTTTCCGTGATGCCGTGTTGTGGAGCATAGGCCGCCATCGCGGCCCCGAGTGGTTCGAGCGGTGCCATCGGGCGTTGCGCCACGAAGGACAGGAGCGCGGTGTGCGTCCGTTTTCCTGCGATGCCGTCAGCGGCTCCGATATCGTAGCCCTTGGCAAGCAGGCGGGTCTGGATCTGGGGCCAGTTGATCACTGCCCACCGCCATGCCCACGATCCGCCTCAAGCGTCGTCACCCGCCGCTCCAGATCATCGAAGCGACTGTCCTTCACCACACCGCTGGCAATTCGCTCGTCGAGCCGCGCCAGCGTCAACTGCATCTGGTTGACCGTGCTGACCAGCCACAGGATCGCCGAGACCAGAAGCGTGACGGCAACACCGACGACGCCCTTCTGAAAGTTCGAGAAGCCGCTGTCCTTGCGGATCTCGGGATGCTCGGCGGCGAACCGCGTGATGGCGGCGTCGGCTACTTGATCGGCGATGACGCGGACCTGCGCGGAGTTGCCGGTGTCGGTCATGACTGACTCTCCAGCGCATCAAGCATCGTAGATATCCTTCATTCGCCAGATTGGCCGGATCGAATAGGTGTCGCTCGGCCCACCCGCGAACAGGTCGATGGCCGGCCCCTTGAAGCGGAACGGATGGCTGTCGATCCCGTCGATTGCGTAGGTGGCGTTGGTCGTGGTGACCGCATTGGAACCGTTCGTTAACTGGCTGGCTTTGGTGGACCAGTCGAAGTATTGCCCCCACCACATAGCCAGCGCGGTAAGTTCGCCTGTCCAGGTGCTAGTTCCGACAAAGTAGCCACGCGGGAAAATGCTAGAGCTACCGATGAACGGAGCGGATGCGCTCATGTCCACGTCCGCCGCAACACTGGCGAAGGCCGCGCCCGCGCCTGTAAACGGCAGCGTCACTCCGTTCAGCGTGGCTATGGCCGTGCCTGCGTTCCAGTCAAACGACATTTTCAGGTCAAACAGCGTGTTCGCGGTCACTACTGGCCCGCCATTGGCTAGCGCGCGAGAGGTCGTGTTAAGGACCAAAGTACCGGCTGCGTTGTAGAGCAGAATACGGATGCGCCCAGTGTCCGCTATCTGAACCGACATTTGAGGGTTTGCAGCCCCGCGTCCAACAAAAGTCAGGAGGTTCGCAAACTGTCCGCTCGAAGGCATAGCGTCCAGCTTGCCCCTGATCCAGAAGCTGGCTTGCCGCACCGAGCCGGTAACCGGCTTTTCCTGCCCCATGATGTAGAACGGCTTATTGAACCGTACCGGCGTGGGGATGCGCGCGGCAGTGGTGCCGGTGACAAACACGCGCACGAACTCGGCACGCTGATAGGTCACACCCCCCACGGTTTTGCTAGCGACGATCAGCAGGCGGTAAAGCCCCTTCACCGCAGCCGCGCCGGTGCGCTCGATAACAAAGGACTGGTTCCCGATGTTACGGATTGCGAACAGCCCCAGCGGATCACCAGAAACAATCTGCAACGTGTCCGCCGTCCCCTTCGTGCGGACCGTGCCGATGCTGGCATACTGTGCAGTGTTTTCCGGGCAGCGGAAAAACCAGCCTGGCGGGATGAACGGCGCGTATCCCTGCCGCCCCAGGTCCCAGTCACGAATAAGCGTTGCAGCCACCCGGTTGCCGATCGACGGGTAATGCGTGCCATCGCCCACCACCAACGTGCCGCCTCCGAACGCGCCGCGCTTGATCATGATGTTCGGGTTTGCCGCGTCGTTGCGGAACACGCCTTCGCCTTCGTAGTAGTCAGCCGCAACAGGTGCCGCCGCGCTGCGCATTTCCGAACGGTTCGGATTGAGGTCATAGGCGGTTGCACCGTCAACCACGCCATAGAACGCCAGCGGGCGCTCGTCCCACTCGCGCAAGGTGCGGTCTATGCCATCGCGCCCGCCGTACCAGTCGATCATGTGGCGGCGCAGGTCGATGAAATTTGCGGCGTATGACTTGGTCTGGATATCCTTGCGGAACTGGACAAAATCCGCCGTCATATAAGGATCGCCACGACTGGTGTAATTGTCAGCCGGCGCCGTCACTAGCACCACCGTTTCCGCGCCGCCGGTTTGCAGCGCGGCGATGCTTTCGTAATTCGTGATGGTCTCGCCAGCGGTGCAGAAGTCGTAGTTGTTCGACGCCTTTTCACCCAGCACCGGGTCAACCAGTATCCAGTCTTGCGCCTTCTGGCCCGCCGTCGCGGCGGTCACCACCGCCAGCGCTTGCGCCATGTTGGTGCCGCCGCCCACGTTGAAATCGAACGTGATGGTCGGAGCCCCGGTCTTGATCGCGGTGATTGCCGCGTGCAGAGTCGTATTCGCAGCCGTGCCCGCCGCAAGACTGTTGCCGCCGGTCGAGATGCTTCTGGTGGGCGTCCACGTGGCGGGGCGAACGTCGAGCGCCTTGATCCGCTGCGCAGCGTCCCATTCCAGATCATCGCGCTGCGTGGCCGGATAAGCAGTGGCGGCGTAGCCTGCGGCGAGGTTGGCTTGTGTAGTGGCGGCGGTGACTTGAACGGCGCCGTTAGCGGTCGCCGTCTGGCTGTCCAGATCCCCGGTGCGCAGCCAACCCGTTCCGTTGTAGGTATAACGTCCGGTGTTAGGAATGGACGCGCCAACAGTCGCAGCCGATCCCCCGAGATCTATCTCGCCGGCAACAGCTGTGTGCGTGCCGCTGTCCGCTGTGGTGACGGTTGCAGAATCGCCATTCGCCATTCCAGTAGCAGCAAGAAGGTCTGACCGAAGCAAGTACGGAACAGTAATTTGGGCGCGTTGCCGATGGCCCGAGGCTAGCGCAACCTGCGCCGCACCCAGATCGTTCGCAGTCTTGCTATCCAGATCGCCGACCCGCTGCCACCCCGCAGGCGAGGCCGAATAGGTATAGACGCCTGCGTTATCGACCGTGCCACCGACGACAGGGTCGGTATGCGTGCCGGTATCGGCGGCCAACACCTGCGCCTTGTCGCCTGCTGACATGCCGGTTGCAGCGGCGAGGGCTGCCCATGTGGTGAACGGGACGGTGTTGCTGGCGCGGAGGCGATGGCCGGAGGAGACAGTGCTCCAATACTTCGAGCCGCGCTGCCCGGCTGCAAAACCCGGAACGTCGGCATCGGTATCGGCATTGGCGATTGCTGCCGATCTGCCTGCCCAATACTTCGCGCCGCGATCACCCGGTGCAGCGCCCGAGATGTCGGCATCCGTGTTCGCATTGGCGTATTGGCCTGAGAGGGCAGCCGCTTCCTCGGCATCGGCAACTGCCTGCCCTGCCTGCCCAAGCAACGGCACCAGCGCGTCAGAACCAAACGGCTGCACCACAACGGAGCCATCAACGACTTGAATGGTTACGTCGGTCATACCTGCGTCGCTCCTCCGCGAACGGTGAAAGTGCCTTCAAGCCAGCGCGCCTTGGTGCCGCCGCTTGGGGTGATCACGAGATCCCACACGGCTTGCCAGTCGGTGCCGCGCGGGTTGGTGAAGGGCAGCCCTTCGATGGTGGTTTCGTCGATCCTGATCTCGACGGTGCTGGTCGGAATGCCGTCCGTCGTGACGACTGAAACCGAGATGCCCTGTGTCGGTGAGGCTGCGTTTGCCAAGCTGATCAGCGCCGGATCAGGCGCATCGCGATAGGCGCGAACCTCGGACTTGAAGGTTGCTCCGGTGAAGTCGTAGCCGACGAAATCCACCGTCAGCTTTGCGGGCTGCCAACGGAAAACGGTCCATCCGTACATGCCTGGACTGATCATGAGTAACCGCCTCCGGTCGCGGGGAAGTGCTCGACGAAGCGGATCTGAGACCCGGTCGCGAAGCCCATGTTGGAAGGTGCGCGCATCTCGCCATCGAGGCGCATGACGCAGCGGGGATCGTGGAATTCGACTGCGACGCCCGACAAGGTGTCCTCGCGCAGCGGATGGCTGATCGTGATCTGGGCCGCAGTGCCGCTCTGGCTGACAACCTCGTCGATCATGTAGGCGCGGTGCCGCATCGAGACGTGATCGATCGACAGCCACATACCAGCGCGGAGGGGGGCGGGCGTGAAGTCGATGGCCAGATTCAGCGTAGTGGCACGAAGCGCCGCGTTCGCGGAAAGCGAGACACCGCTGTCGCCGGTCAGATATTCCGCCTCGGTCCACCACGGCAGCGAACTCGGAATGCGGATGTCGCGTCCGAACTGGTGGCGCAGATCGCCCAGCGGCACAATGACAGGAACGATGCCACCCTTGAGCACTGACGCGCAGGCCTTCCACGCCAACGCAAGCTCGGTTTCGTCGAGGTAGGGGTCGCCGAATTGCGCGAAGACACGGCCCCCACCATCGGCACCAACGATATCTTCCTGTCCGGACAAGGCTGTGCCGCCGGAGATGACCCGGCGTTCGATGTCCGCCTCCATGTCGGAGAAGGCAAAGGCATATGAAGGAAAAACGCGCATTGCGCCTGAATTGCTATGCCGTGCAGGGC
>JBKBUD010000129.1:0-4808 GCA_046290865.1 Novosphingobium sp.
ACGAGATGAAGGCAGTTGCCGCCGTCTCGGTGCCAAAGGAAACGCTGCTCGTCGTCGACTCGCTGACCGGTCAGGACGCGGTGAACGTCGCGCAGTCGTTCTCGGGCGAGGTCGATCTTACTGGCGTGATCCTCACCCGCATGGACGGCGATGCGCGCGGTGGTGCGGCGCTTTCGATGCGTGCCGTCACCGGCAAGCCGATCAAGTTTGCGGCAACCGGCGAAAAGCTTGATGCGATCGAGCCGTTCCACCCGGAACGCGTCGCGGGCCGCATCCTTGGCATGGGCGACATCGTCTCCATCGTCGAGAAGGCGGCGGCGACGATCCAGGCCGAAGACGCCGAGAAGCTCGCCCAGCGCATGGCCAAGGGTCAGTTCGACATGAACGACCTGCGCACCCAGCTGCGCCAGATGCAGAACATGGGCGGTCTTGGCGTTCTGGCCGGCATGATGCCGGGCATGAAGAAGGCCAAGGCGGCGATGGCGCAGTCCGGCATGGACGACAAGGTGCTGCTGCGCATGGACGCGATCATCGGTTCGATGACGCCGAAGGAGCGCGAGAAGCCCGAGCTGCTCAACGCCAAGCGCAAGATCCGCGTGGCCAAGGGCTCCGGCACGCAGGTGCAGGACGTCAACAAGCTTCTGAAGATGCACCAGGAAATGGCCAAGGCCATGAAGCAGATCAAGAAGATGGGTGGCCTCAAGGGTTTGGGCGCGCTGTTCGGCAAGGGTGGCCTTGGCGCCGCGATGCCGGGGCTGGACCAGCAGATGGGTGCTGGCGGTCTTGGCGGTCTGGGTGGTGGCGGCCTTCCGGGCCTCGGTTCAGGCGGCTTGCCGGGCAATCTCGGCGACCTGCTCAAGAAGAAGTGATTTCGAGTTTTCCGTTTTCCAGTTTGATTGAAAGGTAGTTCACATGTCCGTTTCTATGCGTCTTTCGCGCGGTGGTTCGAAGAAGCGCCCGTACTACAAGATCGTCGTTTCCAACAGCCGCGCACCGCGTGACGGCAAGTACCTCGAGCAGGTCGGCACCTACAACCCGCTGCTCGCCAAGGACGACGAGAACCGCGTGCGTCTGGTCGAAGACCGCGTGCGTTACTGGATCGGCGTTGGCGCCCAGCCGACCGACCGCGTTGCCCGCATGCTCGACAAGGCCGGGATCAAGGAACGCGCTGCGACCAACAACCCGCAGAAGGCTGAGCCCGGCAAGAAGGCCAAGGAGCGCGCCGAGGAGAAGGCCGAGAAGGCTCGTGAAGCTGCTGAAGCCGCTGCTGCCGCATCGGCTGCTCCGGCTGAAGAAGCTCCGGCTGCTGAAGAGCAGGCTGAGGCCTGATCTTGCGCGACCAGCCCGTCACGCTCGCCGCCATCATCGGCGCGCATGGAGTGGCGGGCGAGGTCCGCTTGAAGCTGTTCGGTGAAGGCGTGGTTGCGCTAAAGCGCTACCGCGCCTTCAACGATTCTGCGCTGACGGTCGAGAAGCTGAAGGACGACGGCAAGGGCGGGGCAATTGCCCGCTTTGCCGAAGTGGCCGATCGCACTGCGGCGGAGAAGCTGCGCGGCACTGCGTTGACCGTGCGCCGCTCCGAGATGCCGCCTTTGCCCGAGGGCGAATATTATCACGCCGACCTGATCGGCCTTCCTGCGGTCTCGACCGAGGGCGAGGCGCTGGGCGAATGCATTGCGGTCGAGAACTTCGGCGCGGGCGACGTGATCGAGATCCGCAAGCCCGACGGCAAGAAGTTCATGGTGCCGATGAAGCCTGAAGCCGTTCCGGAATGGACCGACGAGCGGATTGTGATTGAGGCCGGTTGGGCCGAGTAGTATATACATCGCGTATATACGGAGGCCGTGATGGGCAACGACGACAAGGTCGGCGAAGAACGCAAGAAATTCAACATGCGGGTGTTCGGTTCTGCGCCTTGGATGAAAGCCGTCGAGAAGCAGCGTCACCGCACAAAGGTGTTCAAGTCGGGCAATTCGCTGGCTGTGCGCATTCCATCGGGCACGAAACTTGTTGCCGGAATGGAGATGGACCTCTTGGTGGAGGACGGCCAGTTCCTCTCTTACGAACCAGTCGAGCAGCCAAAGCGGATGTTCAACATCGAAAAGGTGGCAGGATCCGCAACGAGCCTGAAGCCGATACGGCGTGAGGACCGGATTTTCGAAGATCGTCCGCTGCGCAGTCGTGACCCGTCGAAAGACGAGCAGTGAAATACCTGCTCGACAGCAACATCATTATCGCGTTGGTCATGAACAATGATCCGGGCGTTTACTCGCGTGCGGCGCAGTGCGAGGCGGGGGAGATGGTGACCTCTGCGATCTGTTACGCCGAAGTGGCCTTTGGTTCGGCAAACGAAAAGCCGCCTGCAACGGAACAGCTTCGGGCGTTCGTTCAAGAGGTGCCGGTGCTGAACTTCGATTTCAAGGCGGCGCAGGCTTATGCCAATTTGCCGTTCAAGCGGGCGAGCTATGACAGGCTCATCGCGGCGCATGCGCTGTCGCACGGGTTGATCGTGGTGACGGACAACGAGGCGGACTTCCGGGATGTGCCGGGGTTGGTAGTTGAGAACTGGACGGTTTGATGCCGGCGCTGCTGTTCTTGATGCTCGGGTTCGCCATGCCACTTGCGCTCGCCTGGAGCTTTGCGCGATTCAGGCCCGATTGGTCCAGGCGTAAAGTCGCATTGTGGGCGTCAGGTCCGATCCCCGCGATCGGGGCGATTCCGTGCCTGTTCGTGATCATCAATGCCATGACAACGCCCGCTGAGAATTGCGGCGTCGATGCTTGCGGCATGGCGATGGCTGCGGGACTGGCAATGCTTGGACTGCTCGCGGCGATCTTCGTTGGCTGGGCGATATTGGCCTTCGTTACGGTTACCGTCGTCAGGCGCGGTGACTCTGGTGCGCCAGACATGGATGTATTCAAATGACCTTCGCCGCGACAGTCCTCACCCTCTACCCCGAAATGTTCCCCGGCCCGCTGGGCGTCAGCCTTGCCGGGCGGGCATTGCGTGAAGGGACATGGGCGATGGATGCGGTGCAGATTCGGGACTTTGCCATCGACAGGCACAAGACCGTCGATGACACGCCGGCCGGTGGTGGGGTGGGGATGGTATTGCGGGTGGATGTGCTGGCCAAGGCCATTGATTTTGCGCGAGGATCCTCCCCGAGCTTGCTCGGGGAGGGGGACCACCCGCAGGGTGGTGGAGGGGCAGTGGCACCGCATTCCCCTCCACCCCTGCCTGCGGCAGCGGTCCCCCTCCCCGAGGCAAGCTCGGGGAGGATCGCGCAGCGGCCTGTCATCGCGCTCACCCCTCGCGGCAAACCTCTCACGCAGGCGCGGGTGCGGGAACTGGCGGCAGGCCCCGGCGTGATCCTCGTCTGCGGACGTTTCGAGGGATTTGACGAGCGGATTTTCGACGGCCGCAACGTCGAGGAAGTCTCGGTCGGAGACATCGTGCTTTCGGGTGGCGAATGTGCCGCGCTGATGCTGCTGGACGCTTGCATTCGGCTGCTTCCCGGCGTAATGGGCGCGGCTTCTAGCGGGCATGAGGAGTCGTTCGAGAACGGCCTCCTTGAATACCCGCACTATACCCGACCTGCTGAGTGGGAAGGGCGCACGATCCCTGAAGTGCTGCGATCGGGGGATCATGCGAAGATCGCGGCTTGGCGCAAGTCACAGTCCGAGATCGATACACGGTTACGCAGGCCGGACCTTTGGGAGCGCCACATCGGCGTTCGGGTCCAGTCTGCCTCTGGCGCGCAGCGTGAAGTGCAGGACGATTGAAAATGAACCTGATTCAGCAGCTTGAAGCTGAAGCCATCGCCGAATTCAAGGCGAAGAAGGAAATTCCGGACTTCCGCGCTGGCGACACCGTCCGCGTCGGCGTGCGCGTCGTCGAAGGCGAGCGTACCCGCGTCCAGGCCTACGAAGGCGTGTGCATCGCGCGCTCGAACCGTGGCCTCGGCTCGAACTTCACTGTTCGCAAGATTTCGTTCGGCGAAGGCGTGGAGCGCGTGTTCCCGCTCTACTCGCCCAACATCGATTCGATTACCGTGGTGCGCCGTGGTGTCGTGCGTCGTGCGAAGCTCTACTACCTTCGTGGCCGCACCGGCAAATCGGCGCGTATTGCCGAACGCAAGGTCACCAAGGCCTGAGCCCAAAGGGACTAAACGCCGCAACACGGCTAACGTGTTCAGAAAGGCGTCCTGGCTCAGAGCCAGGGCGCCTTTTCTGCTTTCAAGCGCAACCATTTCGGGCCACTTAGGCGCATCGCAAACATGCCCCGGCGGCAAGCCGGGCCAGAGGATACCGAAAACCCATGCGTCACTTCCGCCTGCTCGCCGCCTGCGCGCTGTCCACCATCGTCGCCGCGCCTGCGCTTGCCCAACAGGGATCACCGATGACTGCCACAGCGCCTGCCGAGGCCAAGGATCTGACGTTCGAGCGCGTGTTCGCCAGCCCGAGCCTCAATGGCCCGGCGCCGCGTGCGGTGAAGCTCTCGCCCGATGGCCGCTACCTGACGCTGCTGCGCAATCGCGCCGACGACCGCGAGCGCTATGACCTGTGGGGCTTCGACCGCCAGACCGGCGAGTGGAAGATGCTGGTGGACTCGCTGAAGCTCTCGGCCGGCCGCCAGTTGAGCGAGGCCGAGAAGATGCAGCGCGAGCGCCAGCGCATCGGCGATCTCAAGGGCATCGTTTCCTACGAGTGGAGCGCGGACAGCAAGTCGGTGCTGGTGCCGGTGGATGGTGATCTGCTGCTGGCCGGCCTCGACGGATCGGTGCGCAAGGTCGAGGGCGCCAAGGGCGG
>JBKBUD010000130.1:0-4772 GCA_046290865.1 Novosphingobium sp.
ACTCCTTGACCCGCATGGTGACATTCGACATGCGGGCCAGCTTTTCCGACAGCGCAGTGAGCTCATGGAAGTGGGTTGCGAAGAGCGAGCGGCAGCGATTAGCCTCATGCAGATGCTCGACGGCAGCCCAGGCGATGGAGAGGCCGTCGAAGGTCGCGGTGCCGCGGCCAATCTCATCGAGGATGACCAGCGAGCGGTCGGTTGCCTGGTTGAGGATGGCCGCCGTTTCGACCATCTCGACCATGAAGGTGGAGCGGCCGCGGGCCAGATCATCGGAGGCGCCGACGCGGGAGAAGAGGCGGTCGACCACGCCGATATGGGCTGCACCGGCCGGCACGAAGGAGCCCATCTGGGCGAGGATGGCGATCAGTGCATTCTGGCGCAGGAAGGTCGACTTACCGCCCATATTGGGACCGGTGAGCAGCCAGATGGCGCCGGGGCCTCTGGTATCGTGTGGCGACAGATCGCAATCATTGGCGATGAAGGGGCTCGCAGCCTGGCGACGCAGTGCTTGCTCGACAACCGGATGTCGGCCAGCGGTGATCTTGAACATCCTGGAATCATCGACCAGCGGGCGGCAATAGCCCTGCTCTTCCGCGAGGGCAGCAAGACCGGCGGCGACATCGATCACGGCCAGCGCTCGGGCGGCGGCCTTGATCGGCTCGGCAGCGGCAATCACCTGCGCCACCATCCGTTCGAAGGCCGCCAGTTCGAGCGAGAGCGCCTGGCCGGCGGCATTGGCGATGCGGCTTTCGAGATCGGCGAGCTCCGTCGTCGTAAAGCGCATGGCATTGGCCATGGTCTGGCGATGGATGAAGCGGGACTTCGCCTCGTCCGTGTCGGTCATCGGACCGGCATTGCCGGCGGTCACTTCGATGAAATAGCCGAGCACGTTGTTGTGCTTGATCTTCAGCGACTTGATGCCGGTTTCCTCGGCATATTGCAGCTGCAGGCCGGCGATGACCCGGCGTGACTGGTCGCGCAGTGCGCGCAGTTCATCGAGCTCCGGAATTGCACCATCGCGCAGGAAGCCGCCGTCGCGCTTCAGAAGCGGCAGTTCGTCGGCCAGCATCGATGCGAGGCTCGGGGCCAGATCGGCGGGGAGCGCTGCGAGATCGGAGAGCGCCTCGGAGAGTTCCTTCGGGAGGCTTGAGGGATCCAGCAGGCGGCCAACTTCGGTTGAGGCGGCAAGGCCAGCGACGATGGAACCGAGATCACGCGGGCCGCCGCGATCGAGCGCCAGACGCGACAGCGCACGCGGCATGTCGGGCACGCCCTTCAGGGCATCGCGCAGGCGGTCGACAAGCAGGCCGTCGGCCAGCAGGAAGGCGATGGAATCCTGGCGATCGGCGATGGCTTCCGGATCGGTCAGCGGCGACATCAGGCGCTCTGCCAGCAGACGCGCGCCGCCACCTGTCACGGTGCGGTCGATCGCTTTCAGGAGCGAGCCGTTACGTTCGCCCGACAGTGTCTTTACCAGTTCGAGATTGGCGCGGGTGGCCGGATCGATGAAGAGGGTCGAAGCAGCGTTCTGGCGCTCGGGGAGACCCAGCGGCGGGCGCTCGGAAATCTGGGTCTTCTCGACATAGGCGACGGCTGCGGCAGCAGCGGCGATCTCGGCACGGGAGAAGGCGCCGAAGCCATCCAGTGTGGTCACGCCGAAGTAGCGGGCGATGCGGCCCTCGGCGCTGGCGCTGTCGAAGAGCACAGCGGGCTGGGGCACGACGACACGACCGAGCACGTCGAAGGCGGGCTTCAGCTCTTCATCGTGGAAGAGCGTATCGGGCACGATCAGCTCGCGCGGCTCGATACGCAGGATATCGGCGAGCAGGCGCGTTTCCGTCGTCTCGGCCAGACGGAAAATGCCGGTGGAGATATCGATCCAGGCGAGCGCCAGCTGCGGGGCGGAGCCGCCGCGAATGCGGGCGAGCGCCATCAGATAGTTGGATTCGAAGGGCGAGAGGAGCTTTTCCTCGGTCAGCGTGCCTGGCGTGACGAGCCGCACGACGTCGCGCTTGACCACCGATTTCGAGCCGCGCTTTTTCGCCTCGGCCGGGTCCTCGACCTGTTCGCAGACGGCGACGCGGAAGCCGAGCGTGATCAGCTTCTGCAGGTAATCATCGGCCGCGTGCACCGGCACCCCGCACATCGGGATATCCTGGCCGAGATGCTGGCCGCGGCGCGTCAGCGTGATGCCGAGCGCACGGGAGGCATCGACCGCGTCCTCGAAGAAGAGCTCGTAGAAATCGCCCATGCGATAGAAGAGCAGGCTGCCCGGATTGGCGGCCTTGATCTCGATATACTGCTCCATCATCGGGGTCGCCGTCGCGCGGCTTTCCTCCGAGGTCAGCTCGGCGACATTCAGGACATCACTCGGGGTGGCTTGGTATAGCGTCACGGGCTCAATGTTTTCTTGAAAAGGAAGTCGCCTGACACTAACGACTTAAGACGAGGAAACACAACCAGCATGGGTCGGCGTTCGCCCGCTGCCCACAACAAGGTGAGGGGGACGCATGGCAAGCGAGACGAAGACTGGCCGGACGAAGGTGTCGGTCACGGAACAGGAGGCGTTAGACTTCCACGCCCAGGGCCGCCCCGGCAAGCTCGAGATCACCCCGACCAAGGCCATGGCCACCCAGCGCGATCTATCGCTCGCCTACTCTCCCGGCGTCGCGGTTCCGGTCAAGGCAATCGCGGCCGATCCGGCCACGGCTTACGACTATACCACGCGCGGCAACATGGTCGCCGTCATCTCAAACGGCACCGCGATCCTCGGACTTGGCAATCTTGGGGCACTCGCCTCCAAGCCGGTCATGGAAGGCAAGTCGGTTCTCTTCAAGCGGTTCGCCGACGTCGATTCGATCGACATCGAGGTCGACACCGAGAATGTCGACGAGTTCATCAACTGCGTGCGTTACCTCGGCCCCTCCTTCGGCGGCATCAATCTCGAAGACATCAAGGCGCCGGACTGCTTCATCATCGAGAGCCGCCTGCGCGAGCTGATGGACATCCCGGTCTTCCATGACGACCAGCACGGGACCGCGATCATCGCGGCGGCGGGTCTGATCAACGCGCTGGAATTGACCGGACGTGACTTCAAGACGACGAAGCTCGTCTGCAACGGTGCGGGCGCTGCGGCCATCGCCTGTATCGAGCTGATCAAGGCCATGGGTTTCAACGGCGAGAACATCATTCTCTGCGACACCAAGGGCGTGATCTATCAGGGCCGCACCGAGGGGATGAACCAGTGGAAGAGCGCTCACGCGGTGAAGACCGACCGGCGCAGCCTGCGGGAGGCGATGGTCGGGGCAGACGTCGTGTTCGGCCTGTCGCAGAAAGGCGCCTTTGCCGCGGACATGATCGCTTCGATGGCGCCGAACCCGATCATCTTCGCCATGGCCAATCCGGACCCGGAAATCACGCCGGAGGAAGTGGCCGAAATCCGCTCGGATGCGATCATGGCGACCGGCCGCTCGGACTATCCGAACCAGGTCAACAACGTTCTGGGCTTCCCCTACATCTTCCGCGGCGCGCTCGATGTGCGCGCCAGCCAGATCAACGATGCGATGAAGATCGCGGCAGCGGAAGCGCTCGCCAATCTGGCGCGCGAGGACGTTCCAGACGACGTGGCGGCGGCCTATCAGGGCCAGCGCCCGCGCTTCGGGCCGCAATACATCATTCCCGTGCCTTTCGATCCGCGCCTCATATCGGCGATCCCCGTTGCGGTGGCAAAGGCTGCGATGGAAAGCGGCGTCGCGCGAAAGGAAATCGAGGATCTCGGCGCCTATGCGCACGAGCTTTCGGCCCGCCGCGACCCGATCGCAGCAGCCACGCAGCGGATCTACGAACATGTGCGCAGTCATCCGAAGCGCGTCGTCTTTGCCGAAGGTGAGGAAGAGCAGGTCATGCGCGCGGCGATTTCCTTCGCCAACCAGGGGCTCGGCACCGCCATTCTGCTCGGCCGCGACGAACCGCTGAAGGCGACCGCCGAGCGGGCGGGCATCGATCTCGACCGCCCGGGCATCGAAGTGGTCAATGCGCGCGTCTCGACCCGGGTGGAAGCCTATACCGAATATCTCTATGCCCGCCTGCAGCGGAAGGGCTACCTGCATCGTGATGCGCAGCGACTCATCAACACGGATCGCAATCACTTTGCCGCCTGCATGGTGGCACTCGGCGATGCCGATGCCATGGTGACCGGCACGACGCGCAATTACTCGACGGCGCTCGAAGACGTGCGCCGCTGCATCGACACGGCGCCGGGGCATCGCGTGATCGGCGTGTCGCTGGCGCTTGCACGCGGGCGGACGATCGTGGTGGCGGACACCGCCGTGCACGACATGCCGACAGCGGACGAACTCGCCGACATCGCCGAAGAGGCTGCCGGTGTCGCCCATCGCCTCGGGCTTGAGCCGCGCGTCGCTCTGCTGGCCTATTCCACCTTCGGGCATCCGACCGGCGAGCGCTCCGAGCGCGTGCGCGAGGCCGTGAAGATCCTCGACCGGCGCGGGGTCTCCTTCGAATATGACGGGGAGATGGGGGCGGATGTGGCGCTGAACAGCCACCGCATGGAGCAATATCCCTTCTGCCGCCTCTCGGGGACAGCGAACGTGCTGGTCATGCCGGCCATCCACTCGGCGGCGATCTCGACGAAGATGCTGCAGGAACTGGGCGGGCTGACCGTGATGGGGCCGCTTCTGATCGGCCTCGAAAAGTCGGTGCAGATTGCCCAGATGGGCGCCAAGGACAGCGACATCGTCAACATGGCGGCG
>JBKBUD010000131.1:0-4768 GCA_046290865.1 Novosphingobium sp.
GGCACGGCGTCCTCGCAGGTGTTTGCCGCAAGGCGGGCGGAATCCCCCACAGTTACCCATTCGAACACGCCGTTGAACGGGTTGTGGAAGATGATCGGATCGAAGATCTTCCACATGTTGGGGTGCGCGATGCCGGTCTGCCGCAGCGAGACCCAGCGCTTCAGCCCGCTTTGCGCAACGATTGCCTCGGCCTCGGTCTTGCTGACGGCGTACTGGTCGAAGCGGCTGATCTTGATCGGATCGCCGGTGCGGCCCCAGTGTACCGGTGCGTTACGATGCCCGGTCTGCGCCACGGTGCCGATATAGACCAGCGAAGTCGTCTCGGCCTGCCCTGCCGCCTTGATCGCCTCGACGATGTTGCGCGCACCGCCAACGTTCACCTTCATGGTCAGCTCGGGGAACTTGTCGGCAAAGGGCGAGACCATGCCGCCGATGTGCAGCACCTGATCCACGCCGGCGACGCCCCGGCGCATGTCCTCGGCGCTGGTGAGATCGCCCCAGATCCACTCCACTGCGGGATTACCGCCGAAGCGATTGACCACGGCGTGATTGCGCTCTTCCGGGCGGACGAAGGCCTTCACCCGGAACCGGTCCGACCGGCTGACAAGTTCCGCCAGTGTGGCGCTGCCCATGTTGCCGGTCGCTCCGGTCAGGAACACGGTCTTCTTCGTGCTGATCGCCACTCCGGTACTCCGTCAGTAAAATCGATCATGTAAGTTCGATTAATTTGGCGATCCCGTCAACCGGGTCATTCGCGGCTTTACTTGCCTGCGTGAATTAATGTAAGCGCCCACTTATAACGTTTGGGAGATCGCCGGATGGCCTCGATTCTTGCCGCAGAGCAAACCCGTTTCACCCCTCTGGCCGACAATGCCGAGCTTGCCCGGGCGCTGGACGAGGCCAACGTGCCGACCCTGCTCGCAGCCTATGTCTATCTCTCGCACGACAGCGCCATGCTCGAGGCCTTCGCTTCGCATATCCGGCCCGCCTTCTCCTACCCGCCCACCGATATCCCCGAAGCACTGGCCGACGAACTGCGCCTCAAGCTGCGCCACTTGCTGACGACCGGCGAAGGCTTTGCCGCCGCCGCGCCTGCCGACGCGCTGGTCCAGCAGATCATGTCAGTCACGGTCGGCGAACCGGTGGAGGATGAGTTCATCGAGCTGGTCTATGACCAGTGCGGCTTCCGTCCATGGGTCGACCGCAGCAAGCTGCCAGACCGGCCCGCACCCAAGGCCGGCTTCAAGGTCCTCGTCATCGGCGCCGGGATGACCGGTATGGCCGCCGCCACCAAGCTGCGCGAGGCGGGCTACGAGTTCGTCGTGATCGAGAAGAACGCCGAAGTCGGCGGCACCTGGTATGAGAACCGCTACCCCGGCGTCGGCGTCGATACGCCGAGCCACTTCTACAGCTTCAGCTGGGAGATCTGGCCCGACTGGCAGCACTACCACCCGCATGGCGCAGACATGCAGCGCTACATGACCCGCGTCGCCGACAAATACGCCCTCCGCCGCGACATCCGCTTCAACACCATCGTCGAGAAACTGGTCTGGGACGAGAAGTCCTGCACCTGGACAGTCACCGTCCGCAACGCCGATGGCACGAGCGAAGACCTCGTCGTCAACGCCGTGATCAACGGCCACGGCCCGGTCAACCGCCTCAAGATGCCGGACATCGCAGGCCTTGCCGATTTCGACGGCCCAGTGGTCCACACCGCCGCCTATCCCGCCGACCTCGATCTTAAGGGCAAGCGCGTCGCCGTGATCGGCACCGGTGCCAGCTCGGCCCAGCTTTGCGGGGCGATCGCTCCGGAAGTGGCCGAACTGACCGTCTACCAGCGCACCAAGCACTGGGTCATCTACAACCCCGAAATCGCTCACGAGGTGAGCGAGGGGATGAAGTGGGCGCTCGGCAACATCCCCACCTTCAAGGAATGGTTCCGCTTCCGCGTCTATTGGGCGGCAGCCGATGGCCTGTTCTCCAACGTGCTCAAGGACCCGGCGTGGGAAGGCAACATGCTTGCCGTGTCGGAAGGCAACGAGATGACGCGCCAATATGCGCTGGGCTACATGCAGCAGCGTTTCGCCGACCGGCCCGACCTCATCGAGAAGCTCACCCCCGATTTCCCGATCTTCTCCAAGCGCATCATTCTCGACAACGGCTGGTTCGATGCGCTCGCCCGGCCCAACGTCCACCTCGAGACGCAGGGCATCGCCCGCATCCTGCCGAACGGTATCGAGGCGAAGGACGGTTCGGTGTTCGAATGCGACGTGATCATCTGCGCCACCGGTTTCAACGTCTCGCAGATGGTCGGCAACCTGGTAATCAAGGGCGAAGGCGGGCGTGAACTGGGCGAGGAATGGGGTGCGGAAGACCCGCGCAGCTACCTCGGCATGTGCGTGCCGGGCTATCCCAACTACTTCCACACCGTCGGCCCCAACAGCGCGCCCAACCACGCCGCCGGACAGAACCTGATCTCCGAAGCGCAGGTCAACTGGATCATCGAGGCGCTGGACCGGATCAACGAAGCCGGAGCGCGCGCTTTCGAGGTCGAGAGGCAAGCCTTCGACGCCTGGAACCGCGAGGTCGACGAGCGCATGCCGCAGATGATCTGGACCCACCCGCGCGCCAATTCCTACTACAACAACTCGAAGGGCCGCGTCTTCCTGTCATGGCCATGGCGCCTGGTCGATTTCTTCAACGCGACCCGCCGTCCTGAGCCGGGCAGCTACCGCCTGATCGAGTGACCGGAATGCGACCGGAACCGGCGATCCCGCGCGCCATCTTGCGCGGGATCCCGGTTTGGCCCTATTCGCGGGCATGTGAACAAGCGCATCCGTCTACCGGCGCGGGAACGCCGCGCGGTCATCCTCGGCAAGGCTCGGGCCATCTTTGCCCAGAGCGGGTACGAGGCTGCGCGCACGCAGGACATCGCGCGGGAATCCGGCGTGTCCGAAGCGCTGATGTACCGCCACTTCCCCTCCAAGGAAGTGCTCTACCGCGCGGTCCTCCGCGACGTGATCCGCGATCAGGACGCCAGCTACGAGAAGCTTTCGCTGCAGGAATTCAACGGCCGCGCCCTGATCCGCAATCTCCGCGCCTATTTCAGCATCGTGGTCGACCCGGCCGAAGTGCGCATCCGGGAAGGCTTTCGCTTGCTGTTGGCCAGCCTTGTGGGCGATACCGGCTTTGCCACCCTGGTCTATCGCCGCGCCAATCGCCTGATGCAGCACCGCATCGCCGCGGCGATGCAGCAGGCGCGTGCGGCGGGCGAGATCGTCGGCAGGGAAATCTCGGTCAGGAACACCTCGCTGTTCACCGAGCACGTCGGCACCGTGCTCAACGTGCTTGCCACCAAGGCCGAGCGTTCGCCATATGAGGGCAGCACCGAAGAACTGGTGCGCGACGCGGTGTGGTTCTGCTGCCGCGCCGTCGGCTTCACCGACGAGGCGATCGAGCGCCACTTGCACGACTGATCCTGCCGCGCGGCCCGAGGCCTCGTGTCAAACCCCCTTGAAATGTGCACCCTCTGTCGCGCGCACCGCCAACGGTGCGCGCGCATTTTCGCGAATATCGAAAGCCGACTGGCTTCGGTATTGACGATTTGCGTATCCGATGGCATCGTAAATTACGAATGCAGCGCACGGCATGTGGCCAACGAGTCGCCAGTGCGTTCGCGGGATTTGGGAGAGTCGGGGAAAATGGCCAGCGCTGTCGCACTTTCGCAGACGGATGCGATTCCAACGGGCGAGGAACTTGTCGCCCGCGCAAAAGCGATGATCCCGACCTTGCGCAAACGCGCCCGGGCCTGCGTCGCCGCGCGCGACGTTCCGGCAGAATCCATCGCCGAGATGCAGGAGGCAGGCTTCTTCCGCATTCTCCAGCCGCGGCGCTGGGGCGGATACGAAATGCACCCCAACGTGTTCTACGACGTGCAGAAGGCGCTGGCCGAAGGCTGCATGTCGACCGGGTGGATGTACGGCGTGGTCGGCTGCCACCCTTACGAGATCGCGCTGTTCCACGAAGAGGCGCAGCAAGAAGTCTGGGGCAAGGACACCTCCACCCTGGTCTCCTCCTCCTACCAGCCGGTCGGCAAGGTCACGCCGGTCGAGGGCGGCTATCGCCTCTCGGGTCGCTGGGGCTTCTCGACCGGCTCCGTCCACTGCCAGTGGGTTGTGCTGGGCGCGATGGTGCCGCCGCGCGAGGAAGGCGGCGCCCCCGACATGCGCGCATTCCTGCTGCCGCGCGCCGACTACACCATCGACACCGACTCCTGGCACGTCTTCGGCCTGCAGGGCACCGGCAGCCATGACGTGATTGTCGACGATGTTTTCGTCCCCGAACACCGCACCCACCGTTCGGTCGACGGGTTCCTCTGCGCCAATCCGGGGCAGGCAACCAACCCCGGCCCGCTCTACACCCTGCCCTGGGCGCAAGTGTTCATGCGCTCGGTCTCGACTGCGGCCTTCGGCGGCGCGCGCGCGGCGATCAACGCCGCTGTCGAGATCGCGCAGAGCCGCGTCTCGACCAACACCGGCAAGGCTTCAAAGGACGATCCCTTCATGAATGCGGCCATTGCCCGCGCCCATGCCGAGGTGACCGAGATGGAGCAGACCCTGCGCCTAACCTTTGAGGACCTGATGGCCCATGCCGAGCGAGGCGAGCCCATTCCGATGGAGAAGCGCACGTTCTACGCCTACAATTCGGCGAGCGTGGTACGCCGTATGGCCGATCTGGTTGACGACATGGTCAAGCTGCTCGGCGGCCG
>JBKBUD010000132.1:0-4737 GCA_046290865.1 Novosphingobium sp.
ATTGCCGCGCTCGTTTCGACCCGCGCCTTCACCAGCCTCAAGGCTCCGCCCGAGATGATCACCGGGCCGCATGCGCCGATCCCGTTCTCGCGCGTGCTTGAACGGGCCTGGCTGCCGTCTCCCCAGACGATCGAGAGCGCGGTCCGCCGCACTCTTGCGTTCCGCTGAGCAGGAGGCGGGACATGGCCAAGCTCAAGGCGTTCACCATGCCCAAGTGGGGCATCGAGATGGCCGAAGGGACGATTGCCGAATGGATGGTGGCAGAGAACGCACCATTCGCGCGCGGCACCGTGCTGACCCTGATCGAGACCGACAAGATCACCAACGAGGTCGAGGCTGAAGCTGACGGACGCTTCGTGCGCATCCTCGCCAAGGCCGGCGAGACCTACCCGGTCGGCGCACTGCTGGCAGTCCTTTCGGATGGCGGGGAAGCGAGCCAGGCCGAGATCGAGGCGGTGATTGCCGGATTCCGCCCATCGGACACAAGTTTCGATCCCGAGGCCGGCGAGGCTCCTGCCGCAGTGCCGGACGTGCCGCAGGGCATCGCGATCAGTCCGGCGGCACTGGCACAAGCGCGGCAGCTCGGTGTCGATCCCGCAACGATCCACGGTTCGGGACGCGGCGGCCGTATATCGGCGCAGGATGTGCACATGGCTGCGATGGGCCCGGCCGAGCCCGCGCTGGTCGGCAGCTTCCCGCTTCTGCCCGAAGGGCCGATCCCGGCAACGCCGGTGGCGCGACGGCTTGCGGCGCTGCACGAACTCGATCTGGCCAAGGTCAGCGGAACCGGGCCGCGCGGGCGCGTGCGCAAAGCCGATGTGCTGGGCGCGATTGCCAATGCCGCGCCACCTACGCCTCCGGCACCTCCACTGACGGAGCGTGGCAGGCTTGAGGAGACTGCGCCGGAGCAGACGATCTCCGGAGCGCCGGAGATCGTGCCGATGTCCTCGATGCGGCGGACAATCGCACGGCGGCTGACCCAATCGAAGCAGGAAATCCCGCACTTTTATGTCCGTCGCCGCGTTCGGGCAGACCGACTGCTGGCGCACCGCGCGGCGATTGCGGGCGAGAAGCCGAGCGTCAACGACTACCTGATCCGGGCCTGCGCGCTTGCCCTGCTGGAAGTTCCCGCAGTCAACATCCAGGTCCACGGCACCGAAATTCATCGCTTCGGGCAGGCCGACATCTCCGTGGCGGTGGCCACCGATCGCGGACTGGTCACGCCGGTCATCGCTGGAGCCGACGAGCTTTCGCTCGGCCAGATCTCCGGCGCGATGAAGGCGCTGGCGCAGAAGGCCCGGACGGGCAAGTTGCGTGCGGAGGAGATCGCGGGAGGCAGCTTCTCGCTGTCGAACCTCGGAAGTTTCGGGGTGGAGCAGTTCGATGCGATCATCAATCCGCCACAAGGCGCGATCCTCGCGGTGGGCGCGGCGCGGCCAGAGCCGATCGACGACGACGGGGCGATCCGCATCGTGCCGGTGCTGAACCTTTCGCTGAGCTGCGATCACCGCGCTATCGACGGCGCAGACGCCGGACGGTTCATGGCCGCGCTGGCCAAGCTGATCGAACAGCCGGCCCTGCTGGCCTGAGCGGAGAGCATCGCATGAACCTGCTGCATGTGATGGGCAGTCCGCGTGGGAGCCGCTCGCGTTCGGACATGGTGGCCCGCAGGCTGATCGAGGGGCTTGGCGCCGCGCGCGTCGACGCGCTCGATCTCGCCGCTGCCGACCTGCCGCGGTTCGATGGCAGCACTATTGAAGGGCGCTATGACCTGATTGAGGGCCGTAGCGTGCGCGCGGAGGTAGTAGAGGCCTGGGATGGGATTGGCCGCACGGTCGAACACTTCCTTTCCTTCGACACTTACGTGTTCAGCGTGCCGATGTGGAACTTCGGTGTGCCGTGGCGGCTGAAGCAGTACATCGACGTGCTGACCCAGCCGGGCCTCGCGTTCACGGTGGGGCCAGACGGAGTCGTCGGTCTTGCCGCGGGGCGCAGGGCAATCCTGGTCTGTTCGGGCGCGCTTGACATCCGGCCGGGCCAGCCGGGCGCGGAGCTCGATTTCCAGACAGCGTTCATGAAAGCCTGGCTGGGCTTCATCGGCATAACCGATGTGCACGAGGCGCAGGTGCGACCGACTTATGGCTCTCCCGAGGAGGTCGAGGCCGCGATGGAGCGTGCCTATGCCGAGGCGGACGCGCTGGCCGAGGCCCTTGCCCGACCCGCGCGGGTGTAGACGAGGTTGATGCTCTCGAACGTCACGCATTCGGTGCCATCGTCGAGAAGGACCGCATAGCGGGTCACGGCAGTGCCGCGCTCCTTGCCGCTGCGCGATGGTTCGAGCGAAAGGATCTCGCTGGTGACATGGATCGTATCGCCCGCCCGCACCGCGCGCTTCAGGCGCAGGTGTTCCCAGCCGACGCCGCAGACGAAGTCGATGTCGCTGTTTATCGTGTGATCGAGCTGTCGCCACAGCGCGAGGACATGGATGCCGCTGGCGACGACTTGCCCGAACACCGAGGCGCGCGCGGCCTCGGGATCGGTGTGGAACCACTGCGGGTCATGGGCACGCGCGAATTCGACGATCTCGTCCTCGGTGACGGTGCGGGAACGCGAGACGCGCTTCTCGCCGACCGCAAGGTCCTCGAAGCAGCGCCAAGGCGTGCCGAGGGGGGAGAGATTCTGCGTGGTCATGCCTGTGCGGCCTTGCGTGCTGCCCGCACCGAAGCGCCGATCTCGGCGTTGGTCGGGTTGCGCCTCAGGGTCAGGCCACCGTTCACCTGAAGGACCTGTCCGGTCATGAAGCAGGCGTCGCTGGCCAGCCATGCAACCCCTTCGGCCACGTCCTCGCTGGTACCCACCCGGCCAAGGGGATATTCCCGCGCAAAAGCCTCGACAAGACCCGGCGTGGTACTGGCCTTGCCGGTCATCGGCGTAACGGTGAAGCCCGGCGCAACCGAATTGGCCCTGATGCCGCGGCTACCGAACTCGTTTGCGACGCAGCGGATTATGTGGTCAGCACCGGCCTTGGTACCCATGTAGGCAGCGTGATCCTCGAGCATGATCGAGGCCGTGGCCGACGAAATCTGGATCAGCGAGCCGCCGTCGCGCATGACCCGCAGCATGGCCTGGTAGAACAGCATCGCGCCGGTCAGTTGCAGGGCGGCCATGCGCTCGATTTCCTCGCGCGTGGTTTCCAGGAAGGGCTTGAGCAGGCCCCAGCCAGTGGCGTTGACTGCGATGTCGAGCCCGCCGAAACGAGCGACGGTTTCGTTCGCCAGTCGTGCGAGGTCGGCCTCGCTGGTGATGTCGCAATGGCTGACGGCGAGCCCGCCGATCTCCTGCGCCAATGCCTCAAGCGCTTCGGGCGCGCGCCCGGAGACGACGACTTTTGCGCCTTCGGTCGCCAGCTTGCGCGCGATGACCTGGCCCATGTTGTCGCTATTGGCGGCGCCCAGAACGACCGCGACCTTGTTTTTCAGCGATGCCACGTTCAGTCGCGCTCGACGAAAGGCGCAAGTACCGGCTGGACCCTTGCGGCTTCGGGCACGCTATCCGGGCCAATGCGCCGGTCGAGCTCCTCGTGCCAGTGGTAGATGCGGCGCTCCTGGTAGTTGAGCGACATGCCGGTGAAGCCCGGACCCTCGACCGATTCCTGGATCTGCGGGGCGAACTGGAGGTCTTCGTAAAGAATGCGCTCCCAGTTCCGGATACGCGTTTCCCACAGGGGGTGGGGATTGGCCGGATCGTGTTCCGGCGCGACCCAGCTCGAGACGACGCGCGTGCGGCGCGTGCCCAAGGGCCAGAACTGCAGGAGCGGAATGCCGGTGGGCGCAGGCGGCATCACGAAATTGGGGTAGATGTGGTAGCTGATGTTGTTGGTGGCGGTGAATTCGGACACCGTCGGGATTTCCGGCATTCCCTTGGTGCCGGGGTCAACCCAATCCGGTCGGCGGTTGGGCGTGACCATGCGGCTGTGACCGTTCGGCCAGAGGGTCACGATCATCGCGCGGTGATCGAGGAACCGGTCCACCGTGCCTTCGTGGATCGACTTGAGGTGGTAGACTTCGAGGAAGGCGTCGAGCAGCACCTTCACGTTGCAGTCCACCTCGTAGCTGCGACTGTCGACCAGGCGGAGCGTTTCGAGTTGCAGCTCTTCCAGTTGCGCCGCCATTGGCCCGATGTGTTCGATCAGGGGCTGCGCATCGGGGTCGCAGTTAAGGAAGATCAGCGAGCCCAGCAGTTCGCAGCGTACCGCGCTGAGCGAATGGCAGGCCATATCGAATTCGGGAAAATCGCGCCTGTCGCGCACTGCGGTGAGCTTGCCGTCAAGCGTGTAGCTCCAGCCATGATAGCCGCAGACGAAGCCGCGTGAGGTACCGGCATCTTCCTTCACAAGCGGCGCGCCACGGTGCTTGCAGGTGTTGTAGAACGCCTTGATCTCGCCGGACAGGGTGCGGCACACCACGATCGGCGTGCCGGTGTTGCGGGTAAGGAACCACGATCCCGGCTCGGGCAACTGGTCAACGTGGCCTGCATAGAGCCATGCCTTGTTCCACATCGCCGTGCGCTCAAGCTCAAGGAAATCCGGATCGACATAGCGGGCGGCGGGGATAGTCGGAAGCGCAGGGAATCCCTCGGGCGGGTCCTTGCGATCGCGCTCCCACGCCATGCGGGCCAGGTCATCCGCGTGTCCGCGGCCGGCGGCCAGATCAAGCATGTTTCCTACTCCGCTGCAGC
>JBKBUD010000133.1:0-4725 GCA_046290865.1 Novosphingobium sp.
GCCTGCGGGTTCTTCTTCCAGCCGAGCGTGATCTTGCGGAAGCCGGGATCCTCGCGCAGCGCGATGTCGGTGGTGAACATGATCGGCGCATGGCGCACGTCGGGCCGGTGCGCATCAGGCACGAGGTTCGCCGCCGCCGGGTCCTTGGGGATCCACTGCGTTGCGCCTGCCGGGCTCTTGGTCTTGACCCACTCGAAGCCATAGAGGTTGTCGAGGTACTGCGTGGTGAAGGCAATCGGATTGGCCGACCATGCCCCTTCAAGCCCGCTGGTCACGGTGTCCTCGGCATTGCCCTTGCCGCACTTGTTGGCCCAGCCGAGACCCTGCTGCTCGATCGTGCCTTGCCCCGGATCCTTGCCGACGCAATCGTCCGGCTTGTGCGCACCATGCGCCTTGCCGAAGGTGTGGCCCCCGGCGATCAGCGCCGCGGTTTCCTCGTCGGTCATCGCCATCGCGCCGAAGGCACGGCGGATATCTGCCGCCGCCGCCAGCGGATCGGGCACGCCGTTCGGACCTTCCGGGTTCACATAGATCAGGCCCATCTGCGTGGCGCCCAGCGGCCCCTTGAGGTTGCCCTTGCCATCGCGGCGCTTGTCCTCGAGCAGCTTGGTTTCCGGCCCCCAGAACACCAGATCGGGCTGCCAGGCATCGACGCGCCCACCGGCGAAGCCCAGCGTCTTGAAGCCCATGTCCTCCATGGCGACATTGCCGGTGAGGATCATCAGATCGCCCCACGAAAGCTTGCGCCCGTACTTCTGCTTGATCGGCCACACGAGGCGGCGGGCCTTGTCGAGGTTGACGTTGTCGGGCCAGGAATTGAGCGGCTCGAAGCGCAGCTCGCCACCGTCGGAACCCCCGCGCCCGTCACCGGTGCGATAAGTGCCGGCGCTGTGCCAGGCCATGCGGATGAAGAACGGGCCGTAGTGCCCATAGTCGGCGGGCCACCGCGGTTGTGGCGTGGTCAGCACCTTGCGGATGTCGGCCTTCACTGCGTCGAGGTCGAGCGAGGCGAACTCCTTGGCGTAGTCGAAGTCCGGACCATAGGGATTGGCCTTGGTCGCCTCGTTCTGGCGCAGCGCGGTCAGGTCCAGCGTCTTCGGGTACCATTCCTTCGTCGCGGGCTCGCTCGTCGGGGAAGCGGCTTCGGCCAAGGCGGCGCTGCCGAGCGGCATGGCGGCTGCCAGTACGGCGGCGAGCGCGATCCTGCTGATCTGCATGAGTTTCTCTCCTCCTGTTGCCCCGCACGATAGCGGGCTGGCAATCGGATAAATCACTCAAAATCGTCAGACCAACGGGTTAGTCCTATCACAGTTATCGGCTGGATTGCTCATCTTGTAGCAATTCAGCAATGAATCCGATTGCTGATCCGGCACGCGTCGGAAACGGACTGCTACCTCTCCATCACTGCGCGAAACGGGCGGGGACGAAACATTGCGCCTCAAGCGTGAGCGATGGGATCCCGGCCTTCGCCGGGATGACGGAGAGATGGAGGCATTACCCTCTTCAACGGAAACAATACTTCGTCGATTGAGGCAGCACCCTCGCCCGCCGCCCCGGCGCAGGCCGGGGCCCACACCCCCGCGTCCGACGCCGTGATCGCCGTCAAGATGCTGGGCCTGCCGCGAAGACACAAATGGAGGAGAGCGTTCCCCGAAGGGATAACCTAACCCCGGAACCAGCGATGTCGTGAAGTGAGAAACTGGACCGGGCGATGGGTTTCGAACCGCGCTCGTAGCGGCTTGCCGCGGAGAGCCAGCAAAAAGACGCGAGGGTTCCCCGGAGGGAAGCTTAGACCCCGAATTCAACGATGTGATGATAGTAGAAACTGGAGCGGGCGAAGGGATTCGAACCCTCGACCCCAACCTTGGCAAGGTTGTGCTCTACCCCTGAGCTACGCCCGCTCGTGCGTTTCTGGCCGGTGGGAAAGTGCCCCGTCCGGCTGGGGTGTGGGCGCCTCTAACGGTGACTCGGTAAGAGCGCAACACCAAAAATGCATGCGATGCGAAGTCTTTCGCAAAAGCCCCGATTCCCCTTGCCGAAGCGGCAAGCCTTCCCACATTGTGCGGCAAACCTGAAAACATCGACCGGAGACGCATCTTGGCCAGCATGGGGCTCAATCTCGACGAACAGAAGGCAGTGGACCGCTTCCGCAAGAACGTGGTCGAGCCGTCGATGACCAAGCTGGTGATTCTCGATTTCTGGGCGGAATGGTGCGGTCCGTGCAAGGCGCTGACCCCGGTGCTCGAAAAGGTCGCCGCCGAATATGCCGACAAGGGCGTGGTCCTCGCCAAGGTCAATGTCGACGAAGAGCAGTTCATCGCCGCGCAGTTCCAGGTGCGTTCGATCCCCACGGTCTATGCGATGTTCCAGGGCCAGCCGGTGGCCGACCTCACGCCCGCACGCACCGAATCGCAGCTCAAGCAGTACCTCGACCAGATTCTCGCCAAGCTGCCGGTGCAGGGCGGAGAGCCCGAACAGGACGTGACGCCGCTGCTCGCCATGGGCGAGGAAGTGCTGGCCGAGGGCGATGGCGAACGCGCTGCGAGCATCTTCGCCCAGATCATCGAGATCGCGCCCGACAATGCACAGGCCCACGCTGGCCTCGTGCGCGCGCTGATCGCGGCAGGACAGAAGGACGAGGCGCAGGCTGTGCTCGATTCGCTCGATCCCAAGCTCGCTGCCGATCCGGCTCTGGCGCAGGCGCGCTCGGCGCTGGCGCTGGCCGAAGACGCGCCGGAAGAGGGCGAACTGGCCGCCCTGCGCGCTGCGGCGGCAGAGCGCCCCGCCGACATGGAAGCCCAGCTCGCTTTCGCCAACGGCCTCTATGCCGCCGGTCAGCGCGACGAGGCTGCGGCCAAGCTGCTCGCCATGGTCGCTGCCGATCGCGAATGGAACGATGGTGCGGCCAAGGCCCGCCTGCTGCAGATCTTCGAGGCTACCGGCCTTGAGGACCCATGGGTTTCGGCCACCCGCCGCAAGCTCTCCACCGTGCTGTTCGGCTGACCGCGATGGGCGCGAGCGCAAACACGACGCGCCTGTCGATCTTCCCGCTGACAGGCGCGGTGCTCTATCCCGGCCTGCAGTTGCCGCTGCACATCTTCGAGCCGCGCTATCGTGCCATGGTCAGCGATTCGCTGGCGCGCGACCGGCGTATCGCGATGATCCAGCCGCAGGCACCGGGCGAGGGCGCGCCGCTGTTCCGGATTGGCTGCGTCGGCAAGATCGCCGATGTCGAGGCTTTGGAGGACGGCCGCTTCAACCTCGTCCTCGAAGGCATCTCGCGCTTCCGCATGATCCGCGAACTCGACGTGACCACGCCGTTCCGCCAGATCGAGGCGGAACTGCTTGCCGACGACATGGCCGAGGCGCTCAGCGCGGTCGAGCGCGCCTCGTTCGAACAGGAAGCCCGCCGTTTCGCCGATGCGCAGGGCTATGCGGTGGACTGGGACTCCGTGGGCCGCTTGGATGACATGTCGCTGATCAACGGCGTCTCCCAGATCGCCCCGTTCGATGCCGCGGCGAAGCAGGCCCTGCTCGAAGCCGATTCGCTCGCCGCCCGCTGTGACCTGCTGGTCCAACTCATGCAGTTCTTCGGCAAGCGCGACAGCGACGACGGCGGGCGGGTGACGCTGCAATGAAGATTCTGCCCTTTTCGCCGAGCGCAAAGGGGCCAAACCTCACAAGATCCTCCCCTTTTTCGCGCAGCGCAAAAGGGGAGGTGGCAGCGCGAAGCGCTGACGGAGGGGTAAAGCATCACTACCCCTCCACCACCAGCTTCGCTGGCGGTCCCCCTCCCCGATTGTCCTTCGGAAAATCAGGGAGGATTTCTCAGAACTGCGCCTGAATCCCGTCGATCACGAACTGCGCCGCCAGTGCTGCCAGCAGCACGCCGAGAAGGCGGGTGATCACGGCCTCGACCTGCGAACCCAGCGCCCGGATCAGCGGCCGCGCGGCGACCAGCGCGACGAAGCTCAGCACCATCACCACACCCAGCGCGGCAAGGATCACGCCGGTTTCCTCGATGCCGTTGGCCCGCGCCGTCAGCAACATGACCGATGCGATCGAGCCGGGGCCGGCCAGCATCGGCATGGCCATCGGGAAGACCGATACGTCCTCGACCTGCGGCTGGGCGGTGCGCACCTTCTCGGCCCGCTCCTCGCGGCGTTCGGTGCGCTTCTCGAACACCATGTCGAGGGCAATCAGGAACAGCATGATGCCGCCGGCAATGCGGAAGCTGTCGAGTTCGATGTGCAGTGCGCCCAGCAGGTCCTCGCCGAACAGCGCGAAGACCAGCAGGATGCCGGTGGCGATCAGGCAGGCGCGCAGGGCCATGCTGAACGCCTGCTTGGCCGTGGCATTGGCGGTGAGCCCGGCGTAGATCGGCGCGCAGCCGGGCGGGTCGATCACCACGAACAGCGTGACGAAGGCGGAGAGGAAAAGCTGCCACATCGCCTCAGGCTCCGTTCGCTTTGAAGCTGCGGGCGATCACTTCGGTCATCGCGCCGTCCTTCCAGATCCAGGCGGTGAAGCGGCGGCTGCCATCGGGCATCACGCTCGACCGCCAGGCCAGGCTGCCGTCGCGTGACTGGCCATCCTTGCTGTCCCCGCCCTCTGAGGCCGGGATTGCGCCTGCCAGCGGACGCATCGGCGGAAGCTTGCTGTCCTCCTTGCGCTCGCGCTTGCTGCCCGGCTGCGGCGGTGGATCACCGGCAGGACGGCGGCGGG
>JBKBUD010000134.1:0-4703 GCA_046290865.1 Novosphingobium sp.
CTCCAGCACGCGCCACGCGCCGACGAAATCGCCGAACGCATTGGCGAGCACGACCGGGTTGGCATTGCCGGGGATCGCGGCGAGCAGGTCGAACGATGGGCCGTAGGGCTGGTAGCCGCTGGCCGAGAGCGCGAGGTTGTCGGCAATCAGGCCCATCTGGTCGACCGGCTGCAGCGTGGGCATCGCCTTCTTCAGCGAGGTCAGCATCTGCGGCGTGTAGAGCGAGCGGTAGTAGCCAAGCTGCCCCGCATTGATCACGATCGGGCCGCAGCCATTGACCGTGACGGTGGCCTTGCCGCCATCAAGGATGGTGCGGACCGGTTCGCCCGACCCTGCCGAGACGATCAGCGGCACCTTCCACTGCTGCGGCTTGACGGCGACCTCGTCCTTGCGGTCGACGCTGAATTCGCTCTGTTCGAGATTCAGCGTGGCCACGCCCTTCTTGCAGGTCATGCCGGTGACCTTGACCAACGGGATGCCGGGCTTGGTGGTGAAATCGGTGGCGATGGCGGTGAGGCCGGGGGCGCCAGCCTTCTCGATCGCCTGCCACAAGTCCTTCGAGCGGGTGTTGCCGAACTTGTGATCGCGCATGTAGGCGCGCAGGCCGTCGCGCCAGACGTTCTCGCCCGCGAAGGCTTCGAGCATCGAGATGACCGCTTCGCCCTTCTGGTAGGTGATCGCGTCGAAGGCCTGGTTGGTCTCGTCGACGGTCTTGATCTCCTGCACGATGGGGTGCGTGGTCTTGAAGCCGTCGAGGCCCATCGCCGCATCGCGCCCGTTGACGCGTTCGAGCAGCGGGAACCAGTCGGGGTGGAAGTGGGCGGTCGCCTTGGTTTCCATCCAGCTGGCAAAGCCTTCGTTCAGCCAGAGGTCTTCCCACCATGCCATGGTAACGAGGTTGCCGAACCACTGATGCGCCACTTCGTGCGCCTGCGTGGTGACGATGTTCTGGCGGGCAGCGGCGCTGGTGATGGCCGGATCGTTGAGCAGGATGCGCTCGAACGTCAGGATCGCGCCCCAGTTTTCCATGGCCGAGAAGAACTGCGACTGGCCGGGCGCGGCCACGTTGTCGATCTTGGGCAGCGGGTAGGGCTGGCCGAAGTATTCGGAGTAGTAGGGGATAAGCGGGGCGAGTTCGTCGAGCGCGAAGCGGGCCTGTTCGCCGCTGCCCTTTGGTGCAACGATACCGGCCTGAACGCCGGGCATGGCTTCCTTGGTCAGCCGCTCCCAGTCCCCCAGACCGAAGAACAGGAGGTAGGACGACATCTTCGGGCTGGTGCCGAAGGTGACGCGCTTCGTGCCGCCGGCGAGCGGCTCTTCCTTGGCGATCGGCATGTTGCTGACGGCCATCTGCCCGGCGGGAACGACTGCGGAAAGATCGAACGTCGCCTTGTAGATCGGCTCGTCGAACATCGGCGCGAAGCGGCGGGCGTCGGGCGCTTCGAACTGGGTGAACAGGCCGCGCACGTCCTTGCCGGTGACCTTGTCGGGGTAGTCGAGCGCGAAAAGGCCGTTGGCCTGCGTGTTGATGATCCCCGAATAGCTGGTGTCGAGGCGGTACTTGCCGGGCTTGAGCGGTGCGGCGGCGGTGAAGGTCGCGGTCTGGCTCTTTTCGTCCATCGTCACGGTGACGGGCATGGCTGCGCTGCCTTCCGGCGTGAGCGTGGCGGTGGCGATCTTGAGATCGAGCGCGTGGAGCGTCAGTGCGGGTGTCGCTTCGGTGACTTCGAGATCGACCGAGGACGTGCCGGTGAAGGTCAGCGCCTTGGCATCAGGCGTGATCGCGATGGTGTAGTGCGAGGGGTGCGCGACGCGGGGCAGATCGGTGTGGACGCCTGCGGCTGCCGAGGGATTGAGCGGTGCCTGCGCCGTGGCGGGCACGGCCACCGTCGCAACGGACAGGGCAAGAGCGGAAACAAGTGAAATGGTACGCATGCCGATCATGACTCCCCGGCGCAATGAAGATTGGTTGCACTAGCAACCGGTCGACGGACTAGCGACTCCTTTCGACGAACGACAGGCGCGTCCCGACGAGTGTCGGTTGACTAGTTATCCGGCGATGAGCGGTGGCTTAACCGACCGGCAGGCGCAATGCGGCCACAAGGCCGCTTATCTCACCACCCCGACCGCGCCGGTTGGCGAGCATAAGCGTGCCACCGTGCTGGTCGGCAATGGCGCGGGCGAGCGTCAGGCCAAGGCCGGTGCCGCCGGTGCCGCTGTTGCGCGAGGCTTCGAGCCGGGTGAACGGCTCCATCATCCGGGCGATTTCGTTTTCGGGAATGCCGGGGCCATCGTCCTCGATGCGCAGCACGGCTTCACGGCCTTCGCGGGCCAGCGTGATCCGCGCACGCTCGCCATAGCGCATGGCGTTGGACACGAGATTGCGCAGGGCTCGGCGCATCCATGTGGCGCGGACGGGCAGGACCACGCGATCGGTATCGCCAAGCTCGACCGGCTCGCCCATGTCCTCGAACTCGCCGATCACGTCGGCGACAAGGGCGGAGAGTTCGGTTGGCTCCAGCGGATCTGATGGACGGCCGACGCGGGCAAGCGAGAGGATGTCGTCGAGCGAGCGGTTGATGTCCTCGATGGTTGCCGCCATGCGCGCGCGTTCGGCATCGTCATCGACTGCCTCGATGCGCACGCGAAGGGCGGCGAGCGGGGTCTTGAGGTCGTGCCCGATCGCGCCGAGCATGACGTCCTTCTCATCGAGCATCGCGGCGATGCGTCCCTCCATCGCGTTGTGCGCGACGATGAGACCCTGAATATCCTCCGGGCCTTCGGGCTGGAGCTGGCCATCGAGCGTGCGGTTACCGGCGAAATCCTCGACCCGGCGGGTAAGCGCCTTGAGCGGACGCGCCATGCGCCGCAGGATCAGCGCCATGGTGCCGACAAGGACGAGATAGAGCACGATGGTCTGGCCGACGAGCGGGGCGAGCACGCGCAGTTCGCCGCCTTCGGTGAAGACGCGGGTGGAAAGCCATTGGCCCGAGCCGGTCTGGACCGACGCAATGACGAGGCGTGGCATCGGCTCGTTCGAAAAGGCAGCAAGCTCGCGCCGGTGTCGCTGCATGAACTGAAGGCTGGGAAGGTCCGTCCGGGGATCTCGCTCGAAGACAATTACCTGCTTGAGGTCGAGCCCCTGCGTGGCGAGGACTCCCGCCAATTCATGTTCCACGCGCGGCAGGCGCGGTTCACCGGCGCGCTGGATCGGTTTCGCCGAGTGTTCAAGCCGAAATGGGGGCGGCACCCGCTCGTCATCGTCGCGGTGCTTGCGCCGGCCGTCGGGCATGGGGCCAAGCAGGCGGAAGGCCGCCGAGCTGACCATGTTGGATTCGCGCCGGTGGTTCTGCTCCTTCCAGATCAGCACCGCCGAGATCGTCTGCGCGACCAGCAGCGCAAGCGCGATGGCCAGCAGGACCTGGCCCTGCAGGCTGCGCGGCCAGAGGCGGGGTGTTCTCACTTCGCGTCAGGCCTCTTCACTGGTCGGTGCGCGCTTGCGCACTTCGGCGGCAAGCATGTAGCCGCCGCCCCACACGGTCTGGATCAGCTGCGGATTGCGGCTGTCGACCTCGACCTTGCGGCGCAGGCGGGAAATCTGGTTGTCGACCGCGCGGTCGAACAGGTGCGCTTCGCGACCCTGCACCATGTCGAGCAGGCGGTCGCGGTCTAGCACTTGGCGGGGGTGATCGAGGAAGGCCATGAGCAGGCGGAACTCGGCCGAGGAGATGGCGACGTTAGCGCCTTCCCTGTCGATCAGGCGGCGCTTGAGGGGATCGAGCCGCCAGCCTTCGAATTCGTAGATGACCGCGTCCGAGACTTCGCTCGACTGCTTGGTGGCGCGGCGCAGGACCGAGCGGATGCGGGCGACGAGCTCGCGCGGGTCGAACGGCTTCACCACGTAATCATCAGCGCCAATCTCGAGCCCGACGATACGGTCGGTCGATTCGCCCTTGGCGGTGATGAAGATGACCGGCAGGCGCCGGGCCTCGACCAGATGGCGGCAGAGCGAAAGGCCGTCCTCGCCGGGCATCATGATGTCGAGCAGCACGAGGTCGCAGCCCGCTTCGAGCAGGCGGCTGCGGGCTTCGGCGGCGGTACCGGCCTGCGTCACGACAAACCCCTGCCGGACCAGATAGTCCGCCAGGGGTTCGCGCAGCGCAGGTTCGTCATCGACCAGGAGCAGTCGGATCGGCGCTTCGTTCATTATGCGTCAGTCTGCCGGAGGCGGCGGCGGAGGTCCATCACCCATCGCACCCATCGGGCCGCCGGGGTGACCACCGTGCGGGCCGCGCATCTTGCCCATCATGGCCTTCATCGCAGCGCGACGCTCTTCGGGCGTGATCTTGCCGTCCTTGTTGGCGTCGGCCATGTCGAAGTGCGCCTTCACGCCGGCGTCGAACTCGGCGCGAGTGACGGTGCCGTCCTTGTTGGCATCGGCCATCATCGCCATGTGTCCGCCCATCATCATGCCGCCCATGCCGCCGTGACCACGGCCGCGATGGCCCTTGTGGTCACCGTCCGGACCATCGGGACCCTTCATCTGCTGGTGATGGGCGATGAATTCGGCCTGGCTGATCGAACCGTTCTTGTCGGTGTCGATCTCGGCGAACTTCTCGGCCCACTTGGCGCTCTGGTCAGCCTTGTCGAGCTTGCCGTCCTTGTTGACGTCGAGCTTGGCCCACATTTCGTCGGACTTGGCC
>JBKBUD010000135.1:0-4699 GCA_046290865.1 Novosphingobium sp.
CCGGCCTGATCGAACTGCTGGCGGGCCCCGGCGCAATGTGGGCCGACGTGCGCGAGGGGGTGCGCGAATTCGACCTGGCCGCGATTGCGGAAACCTTCGGCAAGGCACTCAACGAAACCCGTGAAGGTCCCGGCGTGCGCGTCATCCAGCCACAGGCCGGGAAGGACGAAGGCTATCGCGCCGTGCGGCTCGACAGCAGTGGCGAGCGGATGCTGGTCGAAGGCTATGACTTTGCCGACTGGGGGCAATTTGCCGCGCAAGGCTTCGCCATGCTGGTGAAGCGCGATTTCCGGCAAGGACCGCACGACGAGCTTGGCCGGTTCGACGCGGTGACGCTGGCCAGCGAAGCCCCGATCGCGCTGATGATCGATGGCGAACGACGCGAGGGAAGCCGCGAGGAGCGGATAACCTGTAACGCCTTCGCGCTCGACTTCATCACCACCAAGCCTGCGGGAACTTGACCGCCGCGCCCGCAGCGACGATCAACCGGCGCCAATGACCCGCATCTTTCACATCAGCGACATCCATTTCGGCCTGGAAGACCGCCGCGCGCTCGACTGGGTGGCGCAATGTATCTCCCGCGAGAAGCCGGATGCCGTGGCGATCACCGGCGATCTGACGATGCGCGCACGCCACCGGGAGTTCTCTGCGGCCTGCCACTGGATCAAGTCGCTGGACGTGCCGGTGACGGTGGAAGTGGGCAACCATGACCTGCCCTATTTCAACCTGATCGAGCGGTTTACCGACCCTTATCGTCGCTTCCGCTCGATCGAGGGCGTGCTGGAGCGGGAACTGCCGATTCCCGGCGCCAAGATCGTACCGCTCAAGACCACCGCCCGCGCGCAGTTCCGCCTCAACTGGTCCAAGGGGACGGTGGGCAAGGCCGCCCTGGCGCAGACCCTGGCCGCAATCGACGCCCTTCCCGCAGGAACCCGTGCCATCGTGGCCTGCCACCACCCGCTGGTGGAAGCCGGAACGCGCGGCAAGGCACTGACCCGGGGCGGCAACCATGCCTTGGCAGAACTGGCGAAACGGAACGTGCTTGCCGTCCTGTCAGGCCACGTCCACGACGCGTTCGATCTGATCCATCCGACGCCCAACGGCCCGGTGCGGATGATCGGCGCAGGCACCCTGAGCCAGCGGGTCCGCTCCACCCCGCCCAGCTTCAACGAACTGACGTTCGAGGGCGAACGGATCACCGTGCGCGTGCGCAATCTCGAGCACGTGCCGACCCGCGACATGCTGATCGAGGACGTTCCGGAAAATGCACTGCCGCCAAGGGCCGAGGGCGAGCCGGTGGCGCCGGTGGCGGCTGTCCCCGCCGTCGATCCGCCGGTTCACTGAGCGACGACGACGATCTCCAGCGCAGGTGCGCCGCCTTCGATTTCCAGCAGGCGGTCGATGTTCGGATGGGCGCCGGGATTGGCCCTGGCGTCAGGCGTATGCTCGCCGAACACCTCGAGCGCATGGGCCGCGGCGGCGGCGTCGAGCTTGCCGAAGCAGAGCTCAAGATAGTTGTAGACCCTCAGCGAGCCCTGCTTGCCGGGTTCGTTGGGGATTGTTGCCACTACCGCGCCCGAAGCATCGCGCAGATCGATGCGGGCGATGCCGTCAATCGTGGGAAGCAGGGCGAGGTTGTCCTTGAACGAGGCGGTCGGCGTAATCGGGGTCATTGCGGGCCCACTCCCATATTGTCGATCAATCGCGCCGCGCCGATGCGGGCGGCAACGAGGAGGCGGGCGCTCTGCCCGGTGAAGTCGGTAAGGTCCGCGAGCGTCGCGGCATCGCGCAAGTCGGCGTAATCGACGCTGGTGAAGCCGGTGGCGAGAATGTCCGCGTTCAAGGTTGCGAGGGCCTGCGCCACTTCAGCACCGCTTTCGATTGCGGCGATGGCGCGGCGCATGGCGGCGGAAAGGCCGGCGGCCTGCGCGCGTTCCTGCTCGGTCAGGTACTGGTTGCGGCTGCTCATGGCGAGGCCGCTGGGCTCGCGCACCGTCTCGACACCGATGATGTTGGAGACATGCGGCTGGGTCAGGTCGAGATCGCGAGCCATGCGGCGAATGATGGCGAGTTGCTGCCAGTCCTTCTCTCCGAACAAGGCGACGTCCGGGCGGACCTGGTTGAACAGCTTGCAGACAACGGTCGCCACGCCATCGAAGTGACCGGGACGCGCGGCGCCGCAGGCCACTTCGCTGACGCCCGAGACGGAGATGTTGGTGGCGTAGCCGTCGGGATACATCTGGTCGACCGTCGGCGCCCAGAGGATAGCGACGCCTTCGGCCTCGAGCAGCGCGGCATCAGCGGCAAGGCGGCGGGGGTAGGCGTCGAGATCCTCGTTCGGGCCGAACTGGCGCGGATTGACGAAAATCGATGCAACCACATGGTCCGCATGGCCGTGCGCCTGACGGACCAGGGTAAGGTGGCCTTCGTGCAGCGCCCCCATGGTCGGGACGAACGCGACCGTTTTTCCCCCGATTTTGAGCGCGTCGACCGCCTTGCGCAGGTCTTCCAGCCGGTTGATCGTTTGCACCTTGGCAACCACTCCACTAAGTCTGACGGGACGGGCGATACGGGCGGCGAACGCCTCTCGCAAGCCTGCGCGTCAACAGCCAGAGAGTACCCCAACCTTGTCGAGCGCCTTGTCCACTGGCCCACATCGCATTGTCTTCGCCAACGAAAAGGGCGGTACCGGCAAGTCCACCACGGCAGTGCACGTGGCCGTGGCGCTGGCCTATCAGGGCGCGCGGGTGGCGACGGTCGACCTCGACCATCGCCAGCGCACGATGCACCGCTATTTCGAGAACCGCGCCGAGACGATGAAGCGGCGCGAGATCGCGCTGCCGACGGCGACCTTCGAGGTGTTCGGCGCAGACAGCGTGGAGGAACTCGACGCGCTGAGCGAGCGGCTGGCCGAAACCTGCGACTTCATCATCTACGACACGCCGGGTCGCGACGACGTGATGGCGCGCCACGTGGCGACGCGCGCGGACACGTTGGTCACACCGCTCAACGACAGCTTCGTCGACTTCGACCTGATCGGGCAGGTGGACGCCGAGACCTTCAAGGTGCGGCGCCTGTCGTTCTATGCCGAACTGATCTGGGAGGCGCGCAAGAAGCGGGCGATGGCGACGATCAAGGATGCCCGCCGCGAGATGGACTGGGTCGTGGTGCGCAACCGCACCGGCTATACCGAAGCGCGCAACCAGCGCCGCATCGACCAGGCGCTGACCGAACTGTCCAAGCGCGTCGGCTTCCGCGTGGCAAGCGGCCTTTCCGAGCGCGTGATCTATCGCGAACTGTTCCCGAGCGGGCTGACCCTGCTCGACAAGGGGCATCTGGGTGAACTGGGCACCAGCCATCTTGTGGCGCGGCAGGAACTGCGCACGCTGGTGGCAGGGCTCAACTTGCCCACGCCCACCAAGGCCGAGGCCGAACTGCCGCTGGACAACGTCGCCTGATGGTCAAGCTGCTCACGCTCGCGGTCCTCGCCACCATTGCCTGCAAGCTGCTGGCAGGGCGCTGGCCGTGGGAATTGCTGCAGGGGGACCCGCGCGCCGCGAACGAGAGCCGGGCGCGCAACCTGCTGGGGATCGGTCCGCAGGCGGGCTACGACGAGGTGATCGAGGCGCACCGGCGGCTGATCCAGAAGGTCCACCCCGATCGCGGTGGCAGCAACGAGGCCGTGCACGAGGCCAATGCCGCGCGCGACCTGTTGCTGGCCCGGCTGGCGGACCGGCGCGGGGCCTGAACGGCTCTTCCGTGACGAGCCATTGCTTCCACCCTTCGGTCCTGCGCGAATACGACATTCGCGGCGTGTTCGGCGAGACGCTGAGCGCTGACGACGCGCGCGCGGTGGGGCGCAGCTTCGGTAGTGTGGTGCGTTCGCGAGGCGGAAACCGCGTTGCGGTGGGGTGCGACGGGCGGCTCAGCACGCCAGTGCTGGAACACGCGCTGGTCGAGGGGCTGACGGCGAGTGGCGTGGACGTGGTGCGGATCGGGCTGGGGCCGAGCCCCATGCTCTATTTTGCAGCGACGCCGGGTTCCGGCGCCTTAGCCCCAGAGGTGCAGGGCGGCGTTCAGGTAACCGGCAGCCACAATCCCGCCAATCACAATGGCTTCAAAATGGTACTTGAAGGCGCGCCGTTCTTCGGGAGCGACATAGTCGATCTCGGGCGGATCGCCGAGGAAGGCGCGTGGGCTTCCGGCATGGGGCGCATCGAGGACGCCGACGTTGCTGCCGCTTACGTCGATTGCCTGATCGGCGCGCTTGAGGGCATCGACAGGTCCGCCCTGGAAGCCCTCGCCATCGGCTGGGACGCGGGCAACGGCGCTGCCGGCCCCCTGATCGAGGCTTTGACCGCTCGGCTGCCCGGGCGCCATGTCCTTCTTCATACGAGCGTGGACGGCCATTTTCCCAACCATCATCCTGATCCGACTGTGGAATCCAATCTCTCCGATCTTCGCCACGCTGTCGCGCAAGGAAGCCTCGACTTCGGATTGGCATTTGACGGAGATGGCGATCGGATCGGTGCGGTGGACGGTCGTGGCCGGATCGTCTGGGCAGACCAGCTCATGGCGGTCTATGCGCAGGAAGTGCTGCGCGAGAAGCCGAATGCAACGATTATCGCGGATGTGAAGGCCAGTTCGACACTGTTTGAGCGGATTGCCGAGCTCGGCGGCGTGCCCCTGATGTGGAAGA
>JBKBUD010000017.1:0-40311 GCA_046290865.1 Novosphingobium sp.
GCCGAACGCCAGGATGCAGATACACTTTGTCCCGCCCAATTCGATCCCGACAAGCGGCTGCGTCGCCTTGGCGGACAAGACTGAAAAATTGGCGTTCATCATGCTTCCTGTAACGATTTGTTCGGAGGGGCGGCCTCGCGGGAGAAGTTGCGAGCCATGAATTCTGCGTGGAGCGGCGCCTGCGCTGCGCCGGTCGCGATTGCTGCCTTGATCTGCGGAAGTGCGCGCCTGACGGCATCCATGTCGATATCGAGCACGCGACTGTCGCCCTGTGCCGGGCGCAGTCCGAAGGCCTCGAACATCGTCAGCCAGCTTTCCGCCTTGAAGGAATCCGCGAACCGAGGTTCGAAGTATCCGCACGCCAGATAGCTGTCGATCCGGTCGGACAGCGACTGCGGCAACGACATGTCGCGGAACTGGCGCCAGAACGCGGTGTCGTTCCGGCTGGAGGCCCAGTAGTGCAGGATGATAAATTCGCGGATGTTTTCCTGCTCGGCACGAAAGCGGCGATTGGCCGCCGCGATCTGACGTGGATCGAACGCGTGCTGAGGGTAGAAGTCCATCAGCGTGGAAAGGCCCCGGTGGACGAGGTTTATGCTGGTCGATTCAAGCGGCTCGATGAACCCGCCGGCAAGGCCCAATGCGACGCAGTTGGCGGTCCAGAAGCTGGCGCGCATTCCCGCCTGGAACCGCAGGTGATTGGGTTCCCCCAGCGGCGGTGACGGGAGGCTCGCGAGGAGGCGTTCGGTTGCGGCCTCGGCATCGATGTGGCGCGACGAATAGACATAGCCGTTGCCGATCCGATGCTGCAGCGGGATGCGCCAGGACCAGCCCGCTTCAAGCGCCCGGGCGACGGTATAGGGCGGCAGTTCTCCGGTCGTCGGCGCACTCGGAATGGCGACGGCGCGATCGCAGGGCAGCCATCTGCTCCAGTCTTCATAGGGCGTTTCCAGCGCCTTGCCGATCAGCAGCGCGTTGAAGCCGGAGCAATCGACGAACAGGTCGGCGGCAAGGCGCGTGCCGTTCTCGAGTTCGAGCGCCTCGATCCAGCCATCGGAGGGGCGGCGCGAAACACTGCATATGCGTGCATCGATCTGGCGCACGCCCGCCGACTTCGCGATGCGGGCCAGTTGCTGCGCATAAAGGCCCGCATCGAAGTGATAGGCGTAGCCAAAGTCGCCCAGTGGCGAGCGGTTGTCCGGCGAGGGCTGCGAGAAGCGCGCGGATCTCGCCATGGCGACAGGCAGCGAGTAGTCGGCGAGATCGAGCCGGTCGCCAAGCTCGCGCGCTCTGTTCAGGCAGTGATGAAACTCGACATCCTCGAACGGCAGGCCGTAGCCGCCAAAAGGATGGAAGAACGATGACCCGTGGCGGGCCCAGTCGTCGAAGCGGATGCCGAGCTTGAACGTGCCGTTGGCGCCGGAGATGAAGTCGCGTTCGGACAGCCCGACATAGCGGTTGAAGTTCTGGATGTTGGGAACGCTGGCTTCACCGACGCCGACAGTTCCGATGGCGCTGGATTCCACGAGCGTGACGGCGGTCCCCCGCTTCGCGAGAAACCGGGCGAGGCAGGCTGCCGCGCTCCAGCCCGCGGTGCCGCCGCCGACGATGACAATCGACCGGATTGCCGACGCTGGCTCAGACACGTTCGGCAATCGCACAATTGCGGGCAATGAAGTCGGCGTGGAGCGGCGCGGTACGGGCGGCGGAATCCATTGCAGCGGCCATGTTGGACAGTTCGGCGTTCAGCGCGTCTGCATCGTGATCGTCCGCTGCGGGATGGTGCCAGCCGGCCAGTTCGCCGAGCCCGGAGAACAGCGCGAGCCAGCTGCTGTCACGAAAGAAGTCCGTCGGATCGGCGGGCAGGACGCCTGCGGAGCGGAACCGTTCGATCTGGGTCGCAAGGGTATCGGGCAGGTCCATGGTGCGGCACCGATCCCAGAACGGTTCACCGCGGCGCCGGTTCAGGGCGTAATGCAGGATGATGAAATCGCGGACATGCTCCCAGTGCGCGCGCTGCTCGGCGTTCACGACGTCGCGGATGGCGGGCAGCGCATCGCGGGAGGGGAAGCTTGCCAGCAGGGCAGAGAGTCCCTTCTGCACCAGGTAGATGCTGGTCGATTCCAGCGGTTCGAGGAAGCCGGACGCCAGACCCAGCGAGAACACGTTGTGCGACCAGATCTTCCGCCGCATGCCGGCGGTGAACCTGAGCTGGCGCGGCTGGCCGAGCACCGGGCCTTCGACATTGGCAAGGAGCTGCGCGAGGGCCTGCTCGTCGGTGACATATTCGCTGCAATAGACCTGGCCGTTGCCGACGCGGTGCTGCAGCGGAATCCGCCATTGCCAGCCCGCGCCGACAGCCAGCGATCGCGTATAGGGGGCGGGCGCCAGCCGGCTTTCGCAGGGCACGGCAATCGCGCGATCGCAGAGCAGCCAGTGCGACCAGTCCTCGAAGCCCGTCTCGAGCGCCTGCTCGATGAGGAGGCCGCGAAAGCCGCTGCAATCGATGAACATGTCGCCGGTCAGGGTTCTGCCATCGTCCAGCGTGACACCCTTGACGTCCCCGTCCGGCGCGCGCTCGACCGCGACGATGGTGCCGGCAACGCGTTCGACCCGCCGCGCGGTCGCCCAGTCCCGGAGGTAGGCGGCGACGAGGGAAGCATCGAAGTGGAAGGCATAGTTGAAGGCATAGGAGCCGGACTTCGACCGCGTCGGCAGCGCGAAAGTGCCATGCTCGGCCATCCGGCTGGCAAGGCAGTATTCGTCGAGGGGGCCTGCCGTGCCGCTCTTGCGCAGGCGTGTCCAGTGATGCCGGAAGGGCGTGCCGAGCAGGGACACGCCGAAATCCGCGAAAGGATGGAAGAAGCTGGAGCCTTCGCCTGCCCAGCCGTCGAACCTGATGCCCAGCTTGTAGGTCGCGTGCGTTGCCCGAATGAATTCGATCTCGTCGATGCCGAGACGGCGGATAAAGTCGAGGATCTGGGGCACGGTGGCCTCGCCGACCCCGACTGTCGGGATGTCTTCGGACTCGACGAGCGTGATGGTTGCAGCGGGATTGCGCTGAAAGAAGCGAGCGAACATGGCCGCAGCCATCCAGCCTGCGGTGCCACCGCCTGCTATGACGATGTGCTGAAGCCGGGACTGCTCCATGTCGTTCTGCCTCCTCAAGCGTGCGGTGTGTCCGGCTCCGGCCGGCAACTGAGGGCAAGCCCCCTTTCGTTGCCGACCGGAACCGGATTTGCGACCCGTTCCGGGGCTTTCCTACCGATCAGAACTTGGCGCGGACGCCACCGCTGATCACGCGTTCGAACTGGTTGTAGGTATGGCGGAAGTCCTTGTTGAACGCGTAGTTTACCGGGGCTTCCTTGGTCAGGTTCGAGCCGTTGACGAACACCTGGAAGTTTTCGGTCACGTCATACGATGCGCCGAAATCGAGATAGAGCGTCGAACGCTGGAAGTTGCCGACGCCTGCGGTGCCGGCCGGCGGGTTGAACGACCAGTGGCCATAGGTGCCCTGGTAGAGGTCGCTCAAATAGTTGGCGGCGATACGCGCCTGGAAGCGGCTGTCCTGATACCACAGCACGGCGTTGACCTGATGCTTGGCGGTATCGTTGAACGGAGCCTTCGACCCGTCTGCCAGGATCAGCTTCTCGCCGGTTGCCGCATCACGACCGGCCTGGCTTGGCGAGTAGGTGTAGGTCAGCGAGGTGCCGAGGTTCTTGAGGAAGCTCGGCAGGAAGGTGAAGCTCTGCTGGTAGCCGAACTCGACACCGTAGTAGCTCGCACCCTTGCCCTGGGCGATGGTCAGCAAGGTCGCACCATTGCGGACCACGCCGTCGCTGTCCGGGACGAGGATGGTCGAGGTGTTCTGGTAGGTGTAGCTTTCGATCTGCGTCTTGAAGGCGCCGAGTGACACGATCGTGCTGTTGTTCGGATACCACTCCGCAGCAACGCTGAACGAACGGGCCGACCACGGATCGAGGTTCGGATTGCCAAGACGCTGGACCGAGCTGACCCTCTGGAACGTCTCGCCGATCTGCGGGGTGTTGTAGAACGTGATCTCACCGCGGCCGAGGTTCTCGAGAGGCTGCAGGGCCTGGGTTTCGCTGTAGGCGGCCTTGACGCGCACCTTCTCTCCGAGGTCGAAGTTCAGGTTGACGCTGGGCAGGGCGCGCGTCCGGCTGGTCTTGGTGTTGATGTCACCAAGGTCCTTGTAGGCGGTGTGGTTCGGGTCCGAGCCGACGATGATCAAGGGATTGAACTCGCCGCCACGCACCACGTTCTGGAGAACGTCCAGCTTGGTGTTGACGACGCGCACGCCGACGTTGCCCGACACGCGCACAGTGTCGGAGAGGTCGCCCTTGAAGTTGACCTTGAGGTAGGCGGCCAGCTGCTTCTCGACCACGCCATAGCTGCGGTCCGGAGCCGCGATGTACTGCCCCTCGCCGTAGAGCTCGTCGCGCCAGGCCTCGGGGCTTGTGATCAGGCGGGTGTTGACCATGGGCAGGTTGACGTTGAGCCCGGTGACACCGCCAAAATTGCTGATGGGGCTGACATAGGGCGAAAGCGCGGAGTTATCCAAACCGTAGACGGGCAGCGGATCGTAGGTCAGCGGGGTGCCGGTGCCGCCGACAGACTTGCCGATCACGTAGCCCGCTTCGGCATACTTGGTCAGGATGCCGCCGCCGAAGCCCGAGGGCGAGAAGTAGTCCTCGCGAACGACTTCCATGTCGCGGTTGGAATAGCGCGCGCCGAATTCGAGCGACAGGGTGTCGTCGGCGTTGGCCCACTTGCCGTCTGCCCGGAAGATGTTCTGCGTCGCCTCGGTGCGCGAACGCTCCAGCCAGGACGAGTGGAGATACCAGGCAGCGGGATTGGACGCGAGCTGTGCAAGCGCATCGCCCACCTCGAAGTTGAGCGCGTTCTTGCCCAGGGAAAGGGCGATCGGATAGCTCAGCGTCTCGGGGATCGAGCCCGGGTTGATGTTGACCGGCGCTCCGCCCGCAGTGCGCGGCAGGAGAAGAGTGCTCGTCTGCTGGGCAACCGTCAGGTCACGCGAGTCACGCTTGCCGTTGCCATAGACCCAACGGACGCTGCCGGTGAAGCCGTCGGCATTGTCGAAGCGCAGTTCGAGGTTGGTGTTGATCGCCTCGGTGTTGCGCAGGTTCGACTGGACGCCGCCGCGCAGCCCGTTGGTCATCGACCTGAAGGACGTGACCAGGTTCGAGCGGCTGGTGATGCTCGAAATGTCGAACGAGTTGAGTACCGACGGCTGGCCGGTGGCCGCCGAATAGGCCGGAAGCCCGCCGCGACCGCCGAAATTGCCGTTCACGAAGAGTTGCTGGCCGTGGGAGTCCTCGTCCATCTTGTTGTAGAGGACGTCGGCAATCAGTTCCACGCCGTCGCTGAGCTTGGCATTGAAGTTGTAGCTGAGGCCGAGACGCTCGCGATCGGTCTCGCGCGAGTTGACGTAGGTGTTCCAGCCGTTGGGGATGAGGAAGTCGTCGGCGCGATCGCCATCGCCGTTGAGGTCCACGCTGTTGGGCGAGAACCACGTCGAGTATTCGTCCACGTAGTCCAGTTCGACCGACTGGAACGAGCTGGCGAGGCGGCTCTTGCCGTAGGAGAACGCCAGAGACATGCCGATGTCATCGTTGAAGCGGTAGCCGACGAGGCCATCGACCTTCTTGTCGACGCCGCCGACCATGCTGCCCCAGGCGGCCTCGCCGCGGACGTTGACGGTCAGGCCGTCCTTCAGGGTCAGCCCGCGAATGGTCTGGAGATCGACCACGCCGCCGACGCCGCCATCGGTGATGCCGGCATGTTGCGACTTGTAGACGACGACCCCGTTCACGAGGCTCGCCGGGATATCGATGAAGTTGGCTTCGCTGTTGACGATCGTCTCGGCGTTGATGAAGCGCTCGCCGTTGAGGGTGCCGAGCACCTGCGGAGCGCCGCGAATGACGACCCTGCCGCCTTCACCGGCGGTTCGGGAAATCTGCACGCCGGGAACGCGCTGGAGAGAGTCGGAGATGGTCACGTCGGGCAGCTTGCCGATGTCTTCGGCAACGATGGCGTCGGCAATTTCGGCCGTCTTGCGCTTGACGTCGATGCTGCGCTCCTGCGCCGCGCGCACGCCGGTGACGACGATCTCGTCATTCGTCACTTCATCGGCCGGCGTCGCGACCTGCGCCAAAGCGGACGCGGAAAAAGCCAATGTCGATGCCGAAACCGTGCCGAGCAGAATCGCCCGAGCAAGTGGTGAACCACCCTTCATTACAAACCTCCCTATTGCTCGCTCCATTGGCCACATCGCAGCCACGAAGCCAGATTCTCATCCTCGGTGGGTAGCGTAGGCTCGCTCCCATTGATTAAATATATTTGCTTTATTAAATTCTGGGTTGTCAAGCCGCTTTGGATGACGCGCACTTTTTGCGTTTCTACAAAGGCATAGCGGGCGCGGCTGCGGGACTGGTCAGGAGAAAATGCGATTCGTGTGGTCGCACCTCCTGATCCGGAGCTGACGCGTGGCAGTGGAGAGGACGATGCGATGAGGTGGGCAGGTGCCGGGATGCCGGGCCGATGGTGGAAGGGCGCAGGCGCTTCGGTGCGTGCGGCTTCATGCGCGGCTGCCTTGCTGGTTGCCGGTCTGCCCGGGCCTGCTGCGGCGGACCAAAGGACTGGTGAGACGGCAGTGCCCGACCGGCCGGTCGTTCGCACTGCGGCGGGGCCGGTTGCCGGCTACCTCGACGCGGAACGGACGCTGCGAATGTTCCGGGCCATACCCTATGCAGCGCCACCAACAGCCGCGCGGCGCTGGCAACCGCCCGTCCCTCACCCGCGCTGGTCGCGTGAGCGGGATGCGACGGAGCGAGGCCCCGCCTGCATGCAGAACGATTACGGTTGGAATCGTCAGGAGCTGCAGGACATGTCCGAGGATTGCCTGACTCTGGACATCGCGACGCCACTGTCTGCCGCAGCGGGAGCGAAGTTGCCCGTGATGGTGTGGATCCACGGGGGATCGAATCGGGCTGGTTCGAGCGGAGACACGATCGCAGGACGTCTGGCCGACCAGGGCGTCGTGCTTGTCTCGATCCAGTACCGGCTGGGCATCTTCGGCTTTCTCTCGCACCGCGAGCTCGCACGCGAGCAGGGGAATGCGAGCGGCAACTACGGGCTGATGGACCAGATCGCGGCCTTGCGATGGGTCCGCGAGAACATCGCGCAATTCGGCGGAGACGCCGGGAACGTCACGCTGTTCGGTGAAAGCGCGGGAAGCCAGGACGTCTCGCTGTTGCTGGCATCGCCGCTGGCGTCGGGACTTTTCAGGCGCGCCATCCTGCAAAGTGGCACGCCCGGGTTCGGCATGACTGCGCGCAGCCTGTCGGATGGGTTGCGCCTTGGCGACCAGCTCGACGGGCTTTTGCCGCGCGCAAGCCGACGCCGAAATCTGGACCGGCTGCGTGCGATGCCGGCAGCCGACCTGCTTGCCGCCGATCTGAAGCTGCGCGATCCGGCGATCTGGAACCAGGATTACCTGTGGCTCAGGACCACGGTCGATGGCCGGGTGTTGCCGCGAGCGCCAGCGGAGCTTCTCGCTGCGGCAGCGCCAAGACCGGTGATCATCGGCAGCAACCGCTTCGAGTTCGGACCGGCGCCGGGGACGATCGACGTCGCCCGGCATCTGCAACACTGGTTCGGCGCGAATGCGGAAGCGGCGGGCAAGCTCTATGCCGCCGAGACAGGCCTTGCCACGCGTCTCGGCCCGCTGGAGGCCCGGATCGAGACCGATGCGGTGTTCCGCTGCCCCGCCAACAATCTGGCCGACCTTCTCGTCGGCAGGCGCTGGCCGGTCTGGCGCTACGAGTTCGATGTCGGACCGGTCGGGCCGGACGGAAGCGAAGCGCTGACCACACACGGCGGAGAAATCCCCTACGTTCTTGACCGCCGGCCGATCGGGACAGGCGCTGGCTCGTTCCATCTTCAGGACATCTGGCTCGGCTTTGCCCGCGACGGTGTTCCCCGCACCCCCTCAGGCGCGATCTGGAGCCGCTACGACGCCGGTTCGAAAGCGTTCACCGCGATCACGCGCGGCGGCATGGTCGGCAAGGCCGGCCTGAGAGCCGAAATCTGCGCATTGACCGACCGGATTTGAGAAACCTGGCAGACCGCCGAAGAACGGAGTTCCTGGATGTTCAGACTTGATCGCCGCACTGCCCTCGGCGTGGTCGCCGGTGCCATGGCCGCCCCTGCCCCGCTGTCTGCGCAGACCGCGCCTCAGGCGTGCAATTCCTCGAAAGGCTATCCCGCAAATCCGGACGACTGGGCCAATCTCGCGCGCTATGCCGAAGACAACCGCCGCCTGCTTGCGACTGCGGCGCGGCCGCAGATCGTCTTCATCGGGGACAGCATTACCGAAGGTTGGCCGCAGAAGTCCGCGGACTTCTTCCCGGCGGGCCGGGTGGGTCGCGGGATCGGCGGACAGACGACGCCGCAGATGCTTGTGCGGATGATGGCAGATGTCGTCGCGCTGCGCCCGCGCAAGGTGCACATCATGGGTGGAACCAACGACATCGCGGGCAACACGGGGCCGATCGATCCCGCCCAGACCCGCGACAACGTCAGCGCCATGATTGCCATTGCGCGCCAGCACGGCATCGACGTCCTGCTGGGGTCGATTCCGCCTGCTGCCAGCTTTCCGTGGCGGCCAGGACTGAACACGATCAGCGAGATCCGGAACCGCAATCGCCTGCTGTCCGAACTGGCGAGAACGCGGAGCGTCCGCTTTGTCGACTATACTGCCGCCCTTGCAGACACCGACGGCACGCCGCGCCCGGGAATGACGGTCGACGGGGTGCATCCCGATGTCGCCGGCTACCGCGCGATGGAGAGGGTTCTGGAGTCCCATCTGTGACGGGATCTTCCGGATGCTGATCGGACGGCGCCGCGGATCTGCACCTGCCGGCGCGCTCCGGCAACGCGAACAGAAATTGACAGGCCGCCTCCTACCTGCCATGCGCCGCCACCTTGGCTGGTGACAGTCAGGTCGATCACCCGGCCACAAGCCGGGCGACGAATCCCAAATCCACCGGAAACGGCGGATTCTCCCGGTCGGGGAGTAGCGCAGCCTGGTAGCGCATCTGGTTTGGGACCAGAGGGTCGTAGGTTCGAATCCTATCTCCCCGACCAATTTTCCCGAAATGACGGTTTTCTTGTGTTTTTTGCGCGGAAGGCTGTGTGGCCGTGCAAGGCAGCGACGCCTGGGCGCGCGCTGCCCGCTGCAGAAAGCGCGTCAGAGTTCAGGGTTGAAGTGATCCGCCAGTTCTCCCGGCCCGAAGCCATGGGTGTAGGACTGCGGATCGAGCGGCAGCATTCCGGCGTTCCATTGATCCCATGCGCTCTTTAGGGAGGCGAAGTCCTGCGGCTGCCGGTCCTTCAGGTTGGCGCGCTCGAGAGGGTCGGCGGCGAGGTCGAACAGGAACTCGTTCTCGCCGATCTTCAGGTATTTGAGATTGCCGCGCCGGGCCGCGCGCTGGGCGTGGTTCTTGTAGCGCCAGAACAGCGTGCGTTCGGGCAGCGCGCTGCCGGCGAGCGCGGCTGTGACGTCGGTTCCGTCGCTGGGAAAGGCCGGGTCCGGGGAGGCCCCGGCGGCGGCGAGGAACGTCGGCAGCCAGTCCATCGAGATGATCCGGGCATCGCTGGTGGTGCGTGCGCGGGTCACACCCGGCCAGCGGACGATGGCGGGGATGCGCAGGCCCCCTTCGAGCAGTTCGGTCTTGCGGCCGCTGAAGGGCCAGGTGTCGGAGAAGCGCTCACCGCCGTTGTCGCTGGTGAAGACGACGATGGTGTCCTGTTCGGCCCCGCTGGCCTTGAGCGCGGCGAGGACGCGGCCAATCTGGTAGTCGAGACGGCGGACCATCGCGGCATAGATCGCGGCACTGCCGCCATCGAAGTGGAAGAGCGCCTTGGGGTCTTTCAGCTGGGCGATGCGGGCGGATTCGCTCGCGTCGCCAGGCCCTTCCCACGGCCAGTGCGGGGCGGTGAAGTGGAGCGACATGAACCACGGGGCCTTGGCGGACGAGGCTTCGCGGATTTCTTCGATGGCACGGTCGGCAAGGAGGTCGGTAAGGTAGCCAGCCTTCTCGACCGGCGTCGGCCCGTCCCACAGGTCAGGCTGGCCGTTGCTGGTGGCGTGGGTGTAGTAGTCGACGCCGCCGCTGCGGATGCCCCAGAAGGTCTGGTAGCCGCTCTTTAGAGGGTCGAAGTCGGGCAGGCTGCCGAGGTGCCATTTGCCGATCAGCGAGGTGCGATAGCCAGCCTTGGCGAGCAGCGAGGGCAGCGTGGGGTGAGAGGACGGCAGGCCGATGTTGGGCCGGTTGGCGAGCGGCTCTTCAAGGCCGACAGGCAGGCGATACTGGTAGCGCCCGGTGATCAGGCCAACGCGCGTGGCGGTGCAGACCGCGCTGTTGGCATAGGCATTGGTGAAGCGCAGCCCCTGTGTTGCCAGCTTGTCGAGCACCGGGGTCTCGAAATCGCGGCGACGGTAGCAGGACAGATCGGCATAACCGAGATCGTCGGCCATGATGTAGAGGATGTTGGGCTGCCTGGGGCGCTTGCGGGCAATCGCGGGCGTGGCGGCGAGGGCCACAGTCGCGGCGGCTCCGCCAAGGGTGGCGCGGCGGGTAAGATTGAAGGTCGAGGTCATGGTGCGGTCCGTGATTGCTGCCGGCAGGTGGACCCGCGCGTGGTCGCGTAAGGCAGCATGAGCCTATCGCCGACAGGATCAATGTCTATTGTATCGATAGACAATTGAACTTGCCCGTCGGGAAGTTTTCCTTTTGCGGTGAAATGGCGGCGCTCGGGTTGACCGTGAAGACTCGACTAGATAGGTAGAGATTAACCCGCAGGGCTCCCGACGATCAGGTCGGCCTGCACGCAAGGGGCCTGATCCGCGGCATTTGATGGGAAGCAGCTTGCTCCGCGTAAACAACCGCTAAAGCGCGCGATGCTGGGGCGACGGCGCCAGGCATCGTGTTCCCCTCCAGCCAAGAGGTGATACGATGCAGACCATGATCTCGCACGCCTGAGGGCGCGCAACCACCGGACGCCATTGACCCACCTGCCGCCCTGACCGGGCGCGGTGCGGCGGCGTCCGACTCCCCCACATAACGCCAGTTCGGCGCGGCCTTTGCGGGTCGTCGCCCGGAGGAATGCGTCATGCGACCGCTAACCAGCTCCGACCTTGCGGATCTGGCCCGGTATCCCGCGTCCCTGCAACAGTCGATCGTTGCCCTTTGCGGCGTCGCCCTAAGCGACACTGCACGCGAAGCCGTGCCCGTTCCCGCCACCTTCCATCGCCGCTCCGAAGCAGCGGCACGCTTTGGTTCAGGGAAGTAACACGATGAACAGGGTTCTTTGTTTCAAGCAGCGCCAGTTGATCCTCGCTGGCGTAGCGCTGGGCTCGCTGCTGGGCGCGGCTCCGGCTTTCGCCGCCGAGCAGCCTGCCGACGTCGAGGCTCCGGCAGCCGCTGCCGAAGAGGCCGGTGAGGCCATCGTCGTCACCGCCTCGCGCCGTCGCGACGAGGACGTCCAGGACGTGCCGGTGGCGATCAGCGTGATCAGTGCCGATGCGCTGGAGAAGCGGGGCGACTTCACGCTCGGCCAGATCCAGCAGCAGGTGCCGAGCCTGCAGGTGTTCAGCTTCAATCCTCGCAACACCAACATCAACATCCGCGGCCTCGGCTCCAACGTCGCACTGACCAACGACGGGCTGGAGAACGGCGTCGGGTTCTACATCGACAACGTCTACTACGGGCGTGTCGGCCTTTCGCAGTTCGACCTGGTGGATTTGCAGAGCATCGAGGTGCTGCGCGGGCCGCAGGGCACGCTGTTCGGCAAGAACACCACCTCGGGCGTGATCAACATCACCTCGCGCAAGCCGAGCTTCGAGCCGGAGTTCTCGGGCGAGGCGAGCATCGGCAACTACGGGTTCCGACAGGTCCGAGCTTCGGCTTCGGCGGGTATCGCACCAGATCTGCTGGCGGTGCGCATCTCGGGTGCGATCAGCGGCAACGACGGCTTCCTGTTCAACAAGACCACGAACACCCGCGCCCAGAACTACCGCAACGAGAGCGTGCGCGGCCAGTTGCTGTTCACGCCCGACCCGGACTTCGAAGTGCGGATCATCGGCGACTACGCAAAACAGGAGCAGGACCACGTCCTCTCGGTCTTCGCCGACCTGCACACGACCTATCTCAACGGCGCGACGATCGCGAACAACTTCGCGCAGCGCGCGGCGCGCTTCCCAGGCTACACGCTGCCCGCCTTCAAGCCGTTCGACCGCATCGGCGAGGCGGACAGCCACTATCAGTCGAACATGGAAGGCTATGGCGTCTCGGGCGAGGTCAACTGGGACTTCGGCAGCGCGGCACTGACCTCGATCACCGCCTATCGCTGGTGGGACTGGAACCCGGCCAATGATGGCGACAGCACCTCGCTGCCGATCACCACCAAGGCCCAGCAGGCCAATCGCCAGCGCCAGTTCAGCCAGGAGCTGCGGCTCGCCTCGAAGGGCAATCGCACGGTCGATTACGTGATCGGCGCCTACTACTTCTGGCAGATCGTCAAGGGCTATGGCGCCACACGCTATGGCTCGGCGGCGGCGCTGTGGAACCTGCCGGCAGCCAACCAGACCATCGCCAATGCCGCGCTGAGCGGTTTCGAGGCCAACTCCACCTCGACGCCCGAGACGCGCACCTTTGCCTTGTTCGGCCAGACCGACTGGCACCTGTCCGATGCCCTCACGCTGACCACCGGGCTGCGCTGGACGCATGAAAAGAAGTCGGGCGCGTTCAGCCAGTTCTGGGTGGATGGTGCCGATCTTTCCGGGTTCACCCCGGCACAGGTCACGGCAATCAACGCGATCCGCACGCAGTTCAATCCAGTTACCAGCTTTTCGACGAAGTTCAGCGACAACAGTCTCTCGGGGCTGGTCACGCTGAACTGGAAGGTTGCAGCCGATGCCAGCATTTACGGCAGCTATTCGCGGGGCAACAAGTCGGGCGGCCTCAACCTCACCGCCCTGCCCGCAGGCATTCAGCCCGAAGTTGCGCCGGAAAAGGTCGATGCCTTCGAGCTGGGCTTCAAGTCGCAGTTCCTGAACCGTCGCGCCACGTTCAACGCCGCTGCGTTCTGGACCGAGATCCGCGACTATCAGACCGCGATCACCGAGCAGGTGCCCAACACCGTCAACGTGCGGCAATACATCGCCAACATCCCCAAGGTGCGCTCGCGCGGGGTGGAAAGCGATCTGGCCTTCGAGGCGAACGACAACCTCTCGTTCACGGCATCGGCCAGCTACACCGATGCAAAATACGTCGAATATGCCAACGCGCCGCAGGCGGTGGAGAACCTCAACCTCGGCGGCATCCAGGACCTTTCGGGCAAGCCGCTGTCCGGGGTGCCCAAGTTTGCATGGTCGGTCGGGGCAGACGGCAAGGTGCCGCTGGGCGAATTCGGTGGGTGGGAACTGAGCCTCTATGCCCATGCCGATTACGCCCACCGCTCGAGCTTCAACACTTCCGCCACCAATTCGGCATGGGCGCAGGTGCCGGGCTTCGGGATCGCCAATGCGCGCATCGGGCTGAAGACCGCCGAGGGCCTGTGGGACCTGTCGGTCTGGGCGCGCAACCTGCTGAACGAAGACTACTTCCTCAACCTCTCCGCCGCCAACACCGGCGTGGTCACCGCTCAGGTCGGCGAGCCGCGCACTTACGGTGTGACGCTGCGGACGCGACTGTGAGGCCGGTCTCATGACCACGCGATCCTCCGCCGCTTCGCCTTCGGGCAGCTATCACCGCCTTGCTGCGATCTATGTGCCGGTCACCGCCGCCGCGCAGCCGGTCGCGGCCTGGCTCCCCGCCATTCTTGCACGTGACTACGGCGTACCGCTGACGCTTGTCGGCACGCTTTATCTGGCCGGTCAGTTGCTCAACTGCGCGCTCGACCCTGTGGTTGGCGCCCTGAGCGACCGCACGCAGAGCCGCTTCGGCAGGCGGCGGCCGTGGGTAGCGGGCGGAGGATCGTTGTTCGTCGCTGGCAGCGCGATGCTGTTCTTCCCGCCGGCAAGTCTCGGCCTCGGCTGGCTGGTCGCCGCGCTGGGGGCCTACTATGTCGGCCTTGCCCTCCTCTCGACACCGCTACTGGCGTGGAGCGGCGAGATCGCCACCGGCTATCACGAGCGCACCCGCGCGGCTTCGACCTTCACGCTGTGGCAGTCAAACGCGCTGGTCGGCGCGCTGGCACTGGCCGCACTGGCGCAGCATCTGCGGCCCGGCGACGGTCAGTTGCAACTGACGCTGTTCGGCTCGCTCGTGCTTGCCGCCGCCATCCCGGCGCTGTGGCTGACGCTCTCCAACCGCGATGACAGTGCGCCGCCCTTGCTGGCGGTGCCGCTCTCGCCGCTGGCGGCTGCGCGTGCCGTGTTCGGCAATCCGCTGCTGCTGCGCGTCCTTGCTTCCGATGCCGCCGTGCGCGCAGGCCAGGGCATCCGCACCACGCTGTTGCTGTTCTACGTGACGTTCTACCTCGGACGGCCGGAATGGGGCGCAGGGCTGTTCCTGTTCCAGTACGCGTTCGGCATGCTGTCGGCGCCGATATGGCAGCGCATCGGCGTTGCTCTCGGAAAGCGCCGGGCTGCCATTCTCGCCGAAGTGCTGCAGGCGCTGATCAACCTCGCGCTGGTGCTGACCACGCCCGACCGGTTCTGGCTGGTCCTTGCACTCGCCCTTGCCCAGGGGCTGACGCAGGGTTCGGGCAACATCATGCTGCGCTCGATGGTCGCCGATGTGGCCGACAAGCACCGCGCCGACACCGGCGAGGAGCGGGCGGGGCTCTACTATTCAGTCTTTGCCCTTGCCGACAAGATCGGGGGTGCGCTCGCCGCCGGGATCGCCCTGCCACTGATCGCCTGGTTCGGCTTCGATCCGAAGACCGCAACCAATACCCCGCAAGCGCTGGATGGATTGCTGCTGGTCTTCTCGATCGGCCCCGCGCTCGCACACGCCATTTCCGCTGCCGTCATCTCGGGCTTCGCGCTCGATGCCGAGCAACACAACGCCATTCGCCGCCATCTGGACACCGCCGCCGACCCCGCGCTCCAGCCGGCCGAATAACACCCCCAAGCCCAACCTCACGCAGGAGTAACCCACATGAATGCCATCACCACTTATGCCAACGCCAAGGACCCGAACTCCCCGCTCGAGATCGTGCCGATCACCGGCACGATCGGGGCCGAAATCCGGGGCGTGACGCTCTCGGGCGAACTCGATGCGACCACCGTGCAGGCGATCAAGGACGCGGTCGTGCGTCACAAGGTCGTGTTCTTCCGGGGCCAGAAGGAACTGGATGACGCGCGCCACGAAGGCTTCGCCTCGCTGTTCGGCGATCCGGTGGCGCACCCGACCGTGCCTGTCGCCGAAGGTTCGCGCTACCTGCTCGAACTCGACAGCAAGGAAGGCTACGCGGCCTCGAGCTGGCACACCGACGTGACCTTCGTCGATGCCTATCCCAAGGGCTCGATCCTGCGCGCGATCACCATCCCGGAAGCCGGCGGCGATACCGTCTGGGCCAATGGCGAGACGGCCTACGAAAGCCTGCCCGAAACGCTGCGCCAGCTGGTGAACAACCTCTGGGCGGTGCACACCAACCTCTATGACTACGCGGCGGTATTGAATGCGCCCAAGGGCACCGACGCCGAGCGCGAGCGGACCAACTACCACAAGAGCGTCTTCGCCTCGACCGTCTATGAGACCGAGCATCCGGTGGTTCGCGTCCACCCCGTCTCGGGTCAGCGCAGCCTGCTGCTGGGGCACTTCGTCAAGCAGTTCGTCGGGCTGAACCAGGCGGATTCCTCACGCCTGTTCCAGATCCTGCAGGATCACATCACCCGGCCCGAAAATGTCGTGCGCTGGCGCTGGCAGCCGGGCGACGTGGCGTTCTGGGACAACCAGTCGACCCAGCACCGCGCGGTCGCCGACTTCGGCCTGCAACGCCGCACCCTGCGCCGCGCGACAATTGCGGGCGAAGTGCCGGTCGGCATCGACGGCCGCGCCAGCCGCACCGTGCGCAAGGAGAAGGCCACCGAATACCAGCCGGCCTGAGGGTCGGCAGGGGCGGCAGCCCTCACTGCCGCCTCATCCCTCGCGATGCGAGCACGCGCGGTAGTGTGGCGCCGAGGACGGCGAGCATTTCGGGGCCGTAGGACGCGCTGTTGCGCTCGAATTCGGCCTGGGTGATCCGCTCGGACCCCTGCGCGCCGAACAGGACGACCTCTTCGCCCAAGGCAATCGTGTCCTGGAAACCGGTGACGTCGGCCATGAGCGTGTTCATCGTCACCCTGCCGACCAGCGGAAAGCGGCGTCCGCCGATCAGCACTTCGGTGCGGTTGGCGGTCTCGCTGGCGAATTCGGGGCGGTTGGCGTGGCTGAAGGCGCGGCGGTAGCCGTCGGAATAGCCGAGCGGGATGTTGGCTAGCCAGGACTCGCGCTCGAGCCGGTAGGTGCGGTCGTAGGCGACGGTCTGTCCGGCGGGGAAGTGGTTCACGGCAGCCACGCGCGACTTGATCGTCATCGTCGGGGCGAAGCGGTCGGTTCGCACGCTGCCAGGATCGCCGTAGAGCAGACCGCCGACGCGCACCATGTCGAGCCGGGTTGCCGGGTGTTCGAGCGTGGCGAAGGAATTGGCGGTGTGGCGGACGACGCCCTTGCGGATCAGCCCTTCCCCCTGCAGCCAGGCGAGGTCCGCCTCGAAGTGCGCGAGCTGGGCGAGGATGTCATCGGCGGTTTCGCTCGGGTAGTGGGTCATCGCGCCGTGCACCGCGAGGCCTTCAATTCCGAGCAGTGCGCGGGCGTCAGCCTTGCCCCAGGGGCTCGACAGTTCCAGCCCGTTGCGCGACATGCCGCCGTATTTGAGCGCGTGTTGCACCGGCAGCGCCTTGCCGCTGCCGCGCCTGCGCCACGAAGCGGCAAGGCGCTGTGCTGCCGGCGGGTTGGCGATCAGTTCCTCGATCCCCAAGGCGAGACCGTCTTCCATTTCCTCGGGCGGCGCGGCGCGGATGCGCAGGAGGCGACCGCGATAGCCCAAGGCCCTAGCCACGCGCGCCTCGTCATTGGCAGTGATGGCCACATCGGTAATGCCAAGCCTGCGGATCGACGGCATCAGCAAGGCGATGCCGTTGCCATAGGCGTCGGCCTTCATCACCGCGCAGAGGCGGACGGGGCCGAGCAACTGGCGCAAGGTGCCGATGTTGGCCTCGAAGGCCTGCGCATCTACCTCGATCCAGCCATTGCGGCGCGCGGCCGCTGCCGGCGTGAGGCCGAAATTGGCTGGCGACAGGACAGGTGCAGCAGCGGCTTGCGCGGCGATCAGGCCTAGCGCGCCGCCGCTCGCCTGCAGGAAGGCGCGGCGCTGCATCGCTCAGCGCACGCCGCGCTGGAGGAACTGGCCGGGGCTGGCGCCGGTGGGCTTGCCATCGCGCGCGACGACGGTGCCGTTGACGATGACCAGCGCCACGCCTTCGGCCAGCGCAGCGGGGTTCTCGACCGTGGCGTTGTCCATCACCCGATCGGGATCGAACAGCACGAGATCGGCCTTGTAGCCGGGCTTGACCAGCCCGCGCCCGGCGATGCCAAGTTGCTCGGCGGTCTGCCCGGTCATCTTGTGGACCGCCTGCGCCAGCGTCAGCCGCTGCTGTTCGCGCACGTAAAGCCGCAGGATCTTGGCGAAGGCACCGGCGCCGCGAGGGTGACGCGAGCCGATTGCGCCGTCCGAGCAGATCACGCTGTGGTCCCAGGCGATGAAATCGGCAACGTCGCGCGGGTCCATGGCCGTGCCGATGACCGCTTCGGCGCGACCCCCCTCGGGATGGGCCGCGCGCCAGGCCTCGGCGGTCTGGATCAGCCAGAGGTAGGTCCTCGCCGGTTCCTCGCCGCGCATGGCTGCCACGTCGGCGATGGTCTTGCCGACGAGCGAGGGGTCGGGCGCATAGAAGCCGAGCAGCATGCCCTGCGGCGTGGTCAGGTGCGTCAGGGCGAAGCGCGCGGCCTCGATGTCGGTAAAGTCGCGCTTGGGGAACAGGACGGTCAGCGTCGATTGCCAGTATTCGTAAGGATAGACATCGGCGGTGACCTTGATGCCCGCCGCACGGGCCGCATCGAGCTTGGCGAGGACGGCCTTTGCGGTGCCCCACTTGTCGACGACCCCGAGCTTGATGTGCGAAACCTGCACCGGGATGCCGGTCTGGCGGCCGATGTCGAGCAGTTCGTCGAGTGCGGCGTCGAAAGTGACGTCCTCGTTGCGCATGTGGCTGATGTAGCGACCGCCGCCAGCCGCCGCGGTGCGGGCGAGCGCCACGACCTCGTCGTGCGCCGAATAGATGCCGGGGTCGTACTCAAGGCCGGTCGACAGGCCGAGCGAACCTGCCGCCATGTCCGCTGCGAGCAGCTTCTGCATCGCCGTTACTTCGGCAGGGGTGGCCACGCGCTTGTAGTCGGTGCCCATGACCCGTTCGCGCAGCAGGCCGTGGCCGGTGTAGCTGGCGACGTTGATCGCGGCGGGATGCGTCCTGAACTTCGCGGCGACTTCGGCAAAAGGTGCGTCGCTGTCGCCGTCCTGTCCGATGACGATGGTCGTGACGCCCTGGGCCACCACGGGCGGCATCGCCGGGTCGGCATAGTCACCGCGATCGTGGTGGCTGTGCGCATCGATGAAGCCGGGGGCGAGGACGAGGCCGCGCCCGTCGATCAGCGTCTCGCCCTTGCGGGGCTTGAGCGGGCCGACCGCGACGATGCGGTCTCCGTCGATCCGCACTGAAACCGCGCGTGCCGGCGCGCCGGTACCGTCGATCACCGTGGCGCCCGTCACAACGGTCGAGGCCTGTGCGGATACGCTCGCACACAGGCCAACCGCCAGCATCAGCATCATCTTGCGCATGGAATTGCCCTCCTGCGCGGATGAGTGACGCAAGGGGCGCGCGACTGGCAAGCGCAAGGCCTTGGCAATTTGAGCCTAAGACCTTGCGATCATTGACACAATTTTTGTTGTGAGGGGGCTTACTCCACCGTCACAGACTTGGCGAGGTTGCGCGGCTGGTCGACGTCGGTGCCCTTTGCGACAGCGACGTGGTAGGCGAGCAACTGCACCGGCACGGCGTAGACCAGCGGGGCGATCAAGGGGTGGACCTTTGGCATCTCGATCGTGGCGAGGCAGCCCTCGCCCGCTTCGGCAATGCCTTCGGCGTCGGAGATCAGCACGACCTTGCCGCCGCGCGCACGCACTTCCTGCATGTTGCTGACGGTCTTCTCAAACAGCGGGCCGGAGGGGGCGAGCACGATGACCGGCACGGCCTCGTCGATCAGCGCGATGGGGCCGTGCTTCATCTCGCCACTGGCATAGCCCTCGGCGTGGATGTAGCTGATTTCCTTGAGCTTGAGCGCGCCTTCCAACGCCAGCGGATAGTCCGGGCCGCGCCCGAGGTAGAGCACGTCGCGTGCGGGCGCGATCAGGTGGGCCATTCCGGCGATTTCCTCGTCATGAGCCAGCGCGGCATTGAGGCAGGCGGGCGTTTCGACGAGTTGCTCGACGATCTCGGCTTCTTCGTCACGCGTCAGGCGACCGCGCTTGACTGCAAGGTGGGCTGCGAGCGCGGCAAGCACGGCGAGCTGGCAGGTGAAGGCCTTGGTCGAGGCCACGCCGATTTCCGGCCCGGCATGGGTCGGCAGGAGCAGGTCGGCCTCGCGCGCCATGGAACTGGTCGGCACGTTGACGACGACAGCGATGGTCTGCCCCGCCGCCTTGCAGTGCCGGAGCGCCGCCAGCGTATCCGCCGTCTCGCCGCTCTGCGAGATGAACAGGGCGAGGCCACCCGGCTCCAGCACGGGGTCGCGATAGCGGAACTCGGACGCCACATCGATGTCGACCGGGAGGCGGGCAAACTGTTCGAACCAGTACTTGGCGACCATGCCGGCATAGAAACTCGTGCCGCACGCCACGATGGTCACGCGGTTGATGCTCGCGAGATCGAAGTCGATCTGCGGCAGCGCAACGGTCTGCTCGACCCGGCGCAGGTAGGAGCGCAGCGTCTGGGCGACGACGACCGGCTGCTCGAAGATCTCCTTCTGCATGAAGTGGCGATAGTTGCCCTTCTCGATCGCGGCGGCGGTGGCGCCCGAGGCGACGATGGGGCGCTCGACCGGATTGTTGTCGGCGTCGAAGATCTGCGCGCCTTCGCGGGTGATCACCACCCAGTCGCCCTCTTCGAGATAGGTGATCCGCTGGGTGAGCGGGGCGAGTGCAAGCGCGTCGGAGCCGAGGTAGGTCTCGCCGTCGCCATAGCCGACGACGAGCGGTGAACCGAGCCGCGCGCCGATCAGCATGTCGTCATGGGTGCGGAAGGCGATGGCCAGCGCGAAGGCGCCGCGCAAGGTGGGCAGCACTGCCTTGACGGCGTCCTGCGGCGACAAGCCTGCCTCGACCTGCTCGGAGACGAGGTGGGCGACGACTTCGGTGTCGGTCTCGCTTTCGAACTTGCGGCCGCGCGCGATCAGCGCATCGCGCAGCACCTTGAAGTTCTCGATGATGCCGTTGTGGACCAGCGCCACTTCACCTGTCGCGTGCGGATGCGCGTTGCTGGTGGTCGGCGCGCCGTGGGTGGCCCAGCGGGTGTGGGCGATGCCGATCAGGCCCGAGGCCGGATTGCGCGCCAGTTCCAGCACGAGATTGTTGAGCTTGCCCTCGGCGCGGCGCCGGACGAGCTGGTTGTCTTCGACCGTACAGATGCCGGCGGAGTCATAGCCGCGGTACTCCATCCGGCGCAGGCCATCGACCAGCCGGTCCGCCACCTGTTCCTTGCCGACGATTCCGATAATTCCGCACATGAGGGTCCTGGGCCTTCGCTTAGAGGGTTTAGGGCGCTTAGAGAGTATAGGGCGCTTAGAGACTATAGGGCACGCGGATGCCGGGCAGGTTAGCCGGGAAATCCTTGGTATTTCGTGTAACGAGAATGCTGCCGTTGATCTGTGCCGTCGCCAGCACCATCGCATCAGGAAGGGGCATACCGTGGCGATGATGCTGGTCGGCGGCGGCTATTGCTATGCGCCCGTCGACCTCTACGATTTCAAACGGCAAGATTAAATCGCGGACATGATCGCGCGTCTCGAGAGGCTCGCAGGCGAGTATCTCGGCCCAGACGAGCCGGCTGATGCGATGGCGGCGATAGCGCGACAGCTCGGCTCGCGCCTGGGGCACGTCCCGCAGCCAGTCGGCCAGAATGCAGGTATCGAAGAAGGGGTCGGACAAGCGTCAGCCTTCCACCAGGGTGCCGCGACCACTGGCGCGAAGTTCGCGTTGGCAGTCGAGTCCGTCGCCGATGTCGCGCCGGTCCTTCCAGTAGCCTGCGCCGCGCACGATCCAGTCCGACCGACCGGGCAGCGGCAGACTGGCCTTGTAAGCGCTGACCGCATCGCGCAGTACTGCCGCACGCGACTTGCCCTCCTCGGCCGCGCGGGCGTCGAGCCAATCGATGTCGGCTTCGGGAAGGTCGGCGAGAATGCGAGCCATGATGATATCATGGTATGATATCGCGATATCGTCAAGTCATCCTCTCGGCTATCTCGCCCCCGCAGCGGACTACAACGGTTTCGCCGCACGCAGCCGAGGATCTGTCCGGCTGACCGCTCCTCGGCGGAACGCAATGCCTTCGCTCCGGTTGCCTCTGCAAACCCATTTGCAGGAGCTGATCGATGAGCATTTTCAGCAAGATCATGGACGCCATCTCGTGGAAGGGCACGCGCCCGACGCAAACCGGCCAGACGCCAAGGCCGACAACGGCGCCTGCTCCGGCAGCGCCAACACCGACTCCGGCAGCAGCCCCAGCACCGGCCCAAGCACCGGCACCAGCCTCGCAATTCGATGTCGAAGCCAACCTCAGCGAAATGGCGCAGGGCAAGGACCTCAACTGGCGCACCTCGATCGTCGACCTGATGAAGCTGCTGGGCATCGATTCCAGCCTCGCCAACCGCAAGGAGCTCGCCCAGGAACTCGGCTACACCGGCGCGCTGGATGGCTCGGCCGAGATGAACATCTGGCTCCACAAGGCGACGATGCGCAAGCTGGCGGAGAACGGCGGAAAAGTGCCGGCGTCGATGCTGGATTGATCCTGTTCGGAGGAAGTTCGCTTGCCGACGCCCTTTCCGGTTTGACAATGCTCCGCAAGTAATCGACCAATATCGCGTCGATTGTCGACTTGAACGGAGATGTTCACGAATGCCCTCAACCCGTTGCCTTGCGGCTCTTGTCTTTCTTGCAACTTCGGTCACGGCCCACGCTGAGCCGATGACACCCGAAGCCGCGCGCGAGGCGGTGGGCAAGGCGATGGGGGAATTGCGCAAGCAGAACCCTGCAGGCGTACTGCCGCTGGTCGAGCCGGTGGTCGCCACCTTGCAGGAGCAGCAGGGCAAGCAGGTCAGCCAGTGCGCCGATGACATGGCCCAGGCGATCCTGCTTTCGGCAATGCAGGCCGCGGCCATGAAGAAGGAGGGCGAGGCAGGGAAGCAGCAAACGGGGGAAACTGCTGTGGTGATCGACAGCGCCTTCTGCCTTGCGCCGTTCCTCAAGGGCTTTGCCCTGATCGACCTGCAGCGCTGGGACGATGCCGAACCGATGCTGCGCCTCGCCAGCGAATCCGCCCCGCTCAACGCCCAGTACCGCAACGAATATGCCGAATGGTTCAAGGCGATGAAGCAGTGGCAGAAGGCGCACGATGTGTTCGCTGAAGCCTATGACCTCGGCCAATGGGAAAGCGACGAAAACGCCAAGAAATTCAACCAGGCCCGCGCCCTGCGCGGCATGGGCTTCGTCGAGATCGAGATGGGCGATCTCGACAAGGCCGAGGAAAGCTTCCGGAAATCACTGAAGATCATCCCCGACCACCCGGGCGCGAAAAGCGAACTGCAGTACATCGCGGACTTGCGGAAGCGGAAGGGCTGAGGGTTGCTGGATGGTTTGGAAGGACCCACATTTGTGGTAATGTGGTTTGCGCACCGGAGTTCCAAGCATGAGCCGACTCACCATCGACATCAGCGATCAGCAGCATCAAAGGCTGAAGGCTATGGCCGCCCTGCAGGGCAAGACGATCCGGCAATTCGCGCTCGAACGGCTGTTTCCCGCGTCTCCAGATGAAGATGAGGCATGGCGGGAGCTCACAGGAATTCTGCAGCAACGCATAAACGACGGGCTAACCGGTGCAGTTTCCGAGAAAAGCGTTGGCAATATCCTCGATGAGGAAATGGCAGCCGGCCAAGAGGCTTGAGCCGCGACTACGTCCTGACCGCGGCAGCGGAAGCCGACCTGCGTTCGCTCATCCGCTATACACGCAGCCGTTGGGGTGACGCTCAGACACGCAAGTACGTCGGCGCGCTTGAGCGTGGCATGAGGCGTCTTGCTACAGGCGATGGGCACTTTCGGATGCTTGGTGACATCCATGACGACCTGCGCGCTGCCCGATGCGAACATCATTTCATCTTCTGCCTGACGCGGAAAAACGCGCCTGCGTTGATCGTCGCCATCCTGCATGAACAAATGGACTTGATGATCAGACTAAACGAGCGACTGCGTTAGGCCCGTTCGCCAGTCAGCGGTGACAAACCGGGAAGCCTACCCCTTCTTCTCCGCCTTCTTCCGCTTCATTGCGTCGTGGAAGCGGTCGGCCCAGCCGGGTTTTACGAGTTGTTCGGCGCGGACCATGCGCAGTTCGCCGTCGGCGACGTCTCGCGAGACGGCGCTGCCTGCCGCGACAATGGCGTCCGCGCCGATCTTTACCGGCGCGATCAGGGCCGAGTTCGAGCCGATGAAGGCGCGTTCGCCGATGGTGGTCTTGTACTTGAAGTAGCCGTCGTAGTTGCAGGTAATCGTGCCGGCGCCGATGTTGGCTTCCGCACCCACTTCGGCATCGCCGAGGTAGGTCAGGTGGCTGGCCTTGGCGCCACGGTGCATGACGGTGTTCTTGACCTCGACGAAGTTGCCGACCTTCACGTCCTCTTCCAGCTTCGCGCCGGGGCGCAGGCGGGCATAGGGGCCGATGTGGACGCCCGGCGACAGCGTGGCGCCCTCGAGGTGGCAGAAGGCGTGGATCGTGACGCCGTCGGCCACGGTCACGCCGGGACCGAAGAATACGTTGGGCTCGACCGTCACGTCGCGGCCGAGCACGGTGTCCCAGGAGAACCACACCGTCTCGGGCGCGATCAGCGTGGCGCCGTCGGCCATGGCCTGCGCCCGGCGGCGCTGCTGCCAGCGGCCTTCGGCTTGGGCGAGTTCGGCGCGGCTGTTGATCCCGGCGACCTCGTCGGCATCGTCGGTGACGACAACGGCGCAGGTCCGGCCATCGGCAATGGCGATGTTGACCACGTCGGGCAGGTAGTATTCGCCCTGGGCGTTGTCGTTGCCGACGCGGGCGAGCAGGCCGAACAGGTCGGCGCTACGCACGGCCATCAGGCCGGAGTTGCACACGCGGCACTGGCGCTCGGCCTCGGTCGCGTCCTTGTGTTCGACCATCTTCACGATGCGGCCATTCTCGGCAATCACCCGCCCGTATTGCAGCGCATCGGCGGGCTCGAAGCCGAGAACGACCGCCGCCGGAGCATCGGCCTCGTGCAGCCGCGCGATCATTGCGCGCATCGTCTCTGCACGGACGAACGGCACGTCGCCGTAGAGGATCAGCACGTCGCCTTCGAAACCGGCGAGCGCCTCTTCCGCCTGCTGCACCGCGTGCGCCGTGCCGAGCTGCGGGTCCTGCACGGCGATGGTCGCAGAGCCGCGCAAGGCCTTCTCGAGTTGCTCGCGACCATGGCCCGCGACCACTACCTGACGCTCAGGGTTCAGTTCCGCCGCACTGGCCATCAGGTGCCCCACCATCGGCCTGCCGGCGATGGGATGGAGGACCTTGTGCAGGTCGCTCTTCATGCGGGTGCCTTTTCCGGCGGCAAGGACGATAGTGGCGAGAGGGGTGTGGTCGGTCATGCGCGCACCCTTGCCAGACAAACCTTGCGCTTTCCAGAACAGGACGGCACTTGGCCCACACCATGGTGGATTTTCCTTACGACATCGTCGGATTCGATCTCGACGGCACGCTGCTCGACACCAGTCGCGATCTTGGCGTGGCGCTGAACCACGCGCTGGCGCTGGCCGGGCGGCCGCCGGTGCCGCTGGATGAAACCAAGCGCCACATCGGCGGCGGCGCAGCGCAGATGCTGCGTTCGGCGCTGACGGAATCGGGCGGGGTGGACGAGGATGCCTTTCCCGGCCTTCAGGCGCGGCTGGTCGAATTCTACGGCGAGAACATCGCGCACCATACCTCGCTGTTCCCCGGTGGGGCGGCGATGATGGACGCTTTGGATGCGCGCGGCGTGAAGATCGCGATTGCCACCAACAAGGCGGAGGGCCTCGCCGTCAAGCTGTTCGAGGAACTGGGGATTCTCCACCGCTTCGCCTGCGTGATCGGCGGCGACACGCTGGGCCGCCACCGTGCCAAGCCAAAGCCCGACATGCTGCACGAGATGGTCGCGCGCTGCGGCGGCGGACGTGCCGCTTTCGTGGGCGATACGACGTTTGATGTGGGTGCGGCAAAGGCAGCGCAGATGCCCGTCGTCGCGGTGCGCTTCGGCTTCAACGACATGCCTGCCGACGAACTGGGCGCCGACGCGGTGATCGACCACTATGATGAACTGGTGCCGACGCTGGAGCGCCTCGCCACGGCCGCACAGAGCGTCTAGGCTCACGCGCATGACCGCTCCTCTTGCCCTGACCATCGGCGATCCGGCCGGCGTTGGCCCCGAACTTGCCGCTGCCGCGTGGGCGCTGAGCGATACCGAGGCCCTGATGCCGTTCTTCGTGGTCGGCTCGGCGCGTGTGGTCGAGGCAGCGGCGCAGCGGCGCGGGATCACGGTACCGATCTGCACGGTGAAGACGCCGGACGAAGTGGCCGACTGCTTTGCAGGGGCTCTGCCAGTGCTGGACCTTGGCGATCTGCCCTACACTCCGGGCGAGCCTGACGATGCAGGCGCCAGCCTTGCGCTGAATGCGCTGGCGACTGCCACCGGGCTGGTCCGCTCGGGCGCGGCCGCGGCGCTGGTGACCGGTCCGATTGCCAAGAGCCGCCTTGCCCGCGTCGGCTTCGATCATCCGGGACAGACCGAATTCGTGGCCGAGGCCTGCGGCATCGCGCCCGAGAACGCGGTGATGATGCTGGCGGGGCCGAGCCTCAGGGTCGTGCCGATCACCGTGCACGTCTCGCTGCGATCGGTGCCAGACCTGCTCAATGCCGAACTGATCCGCAACCGCGCGGCGATCACCGCTGCGGCGCTGGTGCGCGATTACGGGATTGCAAATCCACGCCTCGCCGTTGCCGGCCTCAATCCGCACGCTGGCGAGGATGGGCGCATGGGCACCGAAGATGCCGAGATTGTCGCGCCAGCTGTCGCCATGCTGCGCGAGGCCGGGATCGACGCTTTCGGCCCGCTGCCGCCCGACACCATGTTCCACGCCGAGGCGCGCGAAGGCTATGACGTTGCCATCTGCATGTACCACGATCAGGCGCTGATCCCGATGAAGGCCCTGGATTTCGATGCCGGGGTCAACGTCACGCTCGGCCTGCCGATCATCCGCACCTCGCCCGATCACGGCACGGCTTTCGGCATTGCCGGAACCGGCAAGGCGCGCGTCGGGCCGACCATAGCGGCGCTACGCATGGCAGGCGAGTGTGCGGCGCGGAGGGCCTTGGCATGACTGATCTTCCCCCGCTTCGAGATGTCATCAATCGCCATGGCCTGTTCGCCACAAAAGCGCTGGGGCAGAACTTCCTGTTTGACGAGCAGTTGCTCGATCGCATCGCTCGCGTGCCCGGCAAGCTCAAGGGCGAGAACGTGCTTGAGGTCGGCCCTGGCCCCGGCGGGTTGACTCGCGCCCTCCTGCGCGCGGGCGCGAACGTCACCGCGATCGAGATGGACAAGCGCTGCCTGCCCGCGCTCGCCGAAGTGTCCGACGCCTTCCCGGGCCAGCTGACCGTGATCGGCGGCGACGCCACCAAGATCGATCCGGCCACGCTGTTCGACGGGCCGTGGCACGTCGCGGCAAACCTGCCCTACAATGTCGGCACCCAACTGTTCACCGGCTGGCTGAGTGGGCAGGACTGGCCGCCGCAGTGGAAGTCGCTGACGCTGATGTTCCAGTTCGAAGTGGCCGAGCGCATTGTCGCCGCGCCAGGCACCGACGCCTATGGCCGCCTTGCCGTGCTGGCGCAGTGGCGCGCGAGCCCGCGCATCGCGATGAAGGTGCACCGCAGCGCCTTCACGCCGCCACCCAAGGTGATGTCGGCGATCATCCATGTCGAGCCGGGCACGATGCCAGAAGGCGTCTCGGCGCGGATGCTGGAGCGGGTGACGGAAGCCGCCTTCGGCCAGCGCCGCAAGATGCTTCGCCAGTCCTTGAAGGGCCTGCCGGGTGCGCTCGATGCGCTGGAAACGCTTGGGATAGACGCCCAGCGACGCGCCGAGACGTTGAGCGTCGAGGAATTCGTCTCGATTGCGCGGGTACTGACGAAGTAAGGGCGGACCAGCAGGCCCGCCCCTTCACTCTCACGCCGGTTCGGCGACCCTCGCCACAGCCGCCTTCTTCTTCAGCCGCCAGGCGTGGAGCAGCGGCTCGGTATAGCCGTTGGGCTGCTCCACCCCGTTGAACACCAGATCGCACGCGGCGCGGAAGGCGAAGCTTTCCTCCCAGTATCCGGCCATAGGTTCGTAAAGCGGATCGCCTGCGTTCTGCGCATCGACCTTGACGGCCATGCGCTTGAGGCTGTCCATTACCTGCGCGTTCGTGGCCACGCCGTGCAGCAGCCAGTTGGCCATGTGCTGGCTGGAGATACGCAAGGTCGCGCGGTCTTCCATCAGACCCACGTCGTTGATGTCGGGCACCTTCGAACAGCCGACGCCCTGATCGATCCAGCGGACGACGTAGCCGAGCAGGCCTTGCGCGTTGTTGTCGAGTTCCTCGCGCACTTCCTCTTCCGACCAGTTCGCGCCGTCGGCCAGCGGGATCGCCAGCAGCGCATCGAGGCCGGGCGTGCGCTCCTGCGCGACGCCTTCCTGCACTTCGAACACGTCGACCTGGTGGTAGTGCATGGCATGGAGCGTCGCCGCCGTCGGCGAAGGCACCCATGCGGTGTTCGCGCCGGTCTTCGGATGGGCGATCTTCTGCTGCATCATGTCGTGCATCATGTCGGGCGCGGCCCACATGCCCTTGCCGATCTGCGCCTTGCCGGAGAGGCCATGCGCGAGGCCGATGCAGACGTTGCGCTTCTCGTAGGCGGCGATCCAGCCCGATCCCTTGATCGCGCCCTTGCGGATCATCGCTCCGGCCTGCATCGAGGTGTGGATCTCGTCGCCGGTACGATCGAGGAAGCCGGTGTTGATGAACACGATACGGTCGCGCACCTGCTCGATGCAGGCGGCGAGGTTGGCCGAGGTACGGCGCTCCTCGTCCATCACGCCGACCTTGACGGTGTGACGCTCAAGACCCAGCAGGTCCTCGACCGCGTTGAACAGATCGTTGGTAAAGCCGACCTCTTCGGGCCCGTGCATCTTGGGCTTGACGATGTAGATGCTGCCGGTGCGGCTGTTGCGATGGCGACCGAGGCCCTTGATGTCGTGGCAGCCGATGGCGCTGGTGATGACCGCGTCCATGATCCCTTCCGGAATCTCGCTGCCGTCTTCGAGCAGGATCGCCGGGTTGGTCATCAGGTGGCCGACATTGCGCACGAACAGCAGGCTGCGGCCCGGCAGGGTGATCGCCTCGCCCTTGGCCGAAGTCCACTCGCGGTCCGCTTCGAGCGCGCGGGTCATGGTCTTGCCGCCCTTGCTGAAGCTCGCCTCCAGATCGCCGCGCATCAGGCCGAGCCAGTTGCGATAGGCCAGCAGCTTGTCCTCGGCATCGACAGCCGCGACCGAATCCTCAAGGTCGACGATGGCCGTCAGTGCCGCTTCCATGACGATATCGGCAATGCCCGCCTTGTCATCCGCGCCCACCTGATGGCTGCGGTCGATCACGATCTCGACATGCAGGCCATTGTTGCACAGCAGGATGCCGCCCGGCTTGGTCCCGGCAAACTGCGTCGCGTCGCACAGCACCGGCACGCCTTCGCCGTCCCAGTCGGCCCAGCTCATACCGTCGAGCGGGAAAGTGAGGTCGAGGAAGGCACGGCCCGCCCGGACTACTGCTGCCCCGCGATCCTTGTCATAGCCGCCGGGACGCGCGGGCGGGGCATCGAGCGCGTCGGTGCCGTACCATGCGTCATAGAGGCTGCCCCAGCGCGCGTTGGCGGCATTGAGGACGAAGCGGTCGTTGAGCACCGGCACGACCAGCTGCGGCCCAGCCATGCAGGCGATCTCGCGGTCGACGTTCTGCGTGCCGATCGTGAAATCCGCAGGCTCGGGCACGAGGTAGCCGATCTCGGTCAGGAACGCGCGGTACTCGCTCGCATCGATGGGCTTGCCCTTGCGCTCGCGGTGCCAGGAATCGATCAGCGCCTGCAGCGCGTCGCGCTTGGCAAGGAGCATGCGGTTTACCGGGGCGAAATGCCCGACCAGCGCGGCAAAACCCTGCCAGAACGCGCCCAGGTCCAGCCCGAGCGGGCCGAGCACGTCATTGTCGATGAAGCTGGCGAGGTTTGCGTCGACCTTGAGGCCGCTGCGATCGATACGTCCGTTCATTTCACCCATGTCCATACGCTCACATAAGCGACGCCGTGCAAGACACGCGCAGCGTCGAATCCGATGAACCTGGGGAGGAACGGTTCAAGCCTATGCATGATCCGGCAGGGCATTGCAATCGTGCGAAAGTCTCGCCTCAGCCGTAGGCCTCGGCATAGAGCCGCTCGATCTCTGCCGCTTCCGGCACGCGCGGATTGTTGCCGGGCGAGCCAGACGCGAGGGCCTGCCGCGCCATCTCGGGCACGACCTCGAACCAGCGCACCTCGCTGATGCCGAGCGCGCGGGGCGACGGCACCGACAGGTCGGCATTCAGCGCCGCCAGTTCCTCGAGCAGACGCGCCACCGCCGACTGGTCGCCCTCGTCGGCACCTGCAACGCCCATGGCCCGCGCGCAATCGGCGTAGCGCGACAGTGCAGCGGGCGCGGAAAACGCCGTCACTGCGGGCAGCAGCATGGCGTTGGAAAGCCCATGCGGCACATGGAAGAACGCGCCGACCGGCCGGCTCATGCCATGAACCAGCGCCACGCTGGCATTGGAAAAGGCGATGCCGGCGTGATGTGCGCCTAGCATCATTGCCTCGCGCGCGGCGCGGTTGCCCGGCTCGGCACATGCAGTGCGGATATTGGGCGCGATCAGCTTCATCGCCGAGATCGCCATGGCGTCGCTGAAGGCATTGGCCTTCTTCGAGACATAGGCCTCGATCGCATGGGTCAGCGAATCGATGCCGGTGTCGGCGGTCAGCCGCGCGGGCTTGCCCATGGTGAGTTCGAAATCGACGATGGCCACGGTGGGCAGGAAGGCAAGACCGGCGCAGAGCATCTTCTCGCTGCTTGCCTCGTCGGTGACGATGGTGAACTTCGTCGCTTCCGAGCCGGTTCCGGCAGTGGTCGGCACCGCAATGATCGGCAGGCCGGGCACGTCGGTCGTCGCCGGAGCCTTCATCGACTGGACGGGACGCGGCTCGACCGCCAGGGCGGCGATGGCCTTGGCAGTGTCGATCGGGCTGCCGCCGCCGAAGCCGATCACGCAATCGCAGTCGGCCACGCGCAGAGCCTCGAGCGCGGCCTCGACCACGGCAACCGTCGGATCGGGCACAGTATCGGCAAATACGGTCGCGCGCATTCCCGCGCCTTCCAGCACCTGCACCATGCGCGCCACCATGCCGGACGTGACGAGAAACCCGTCGGTCACGACGAAGGGGCGTGAAACGCCGCACTGCGCCATGGCGGCGGGCAGTTCCGCGAGGGCTCCGCCACCGACACGGATAACTCGGGGAAGATTGATCGCAGCCATTCCGGTCCTCTCAGATTTTCACCGCCATCGGACCGCAAAATGGAGGCGCGGGCAAGCCACCAAAAGAAGAGCCTGCCTGCATTCGTCCGTGCGGAAGGCAGCCGCTCCCGGCGGGATCGGAGCTTTTAGCCGTTCGAGCAGCGCTCTGGCGAAGCGTGATGGATCCCGGCCTGCGCCGGGATGACGGAGGTCGTGTGTGGGAAAGGTGCGAGGGAAGACGGCGGGCTCACTGCATCAAGGTGCCGTCGCCCCGGCGCAGGCCGGGGCCCATCACCTTGGCGTTGTGCACTGCTGAAGCGGCGTGGGTGCCAGCCTGCGACGGGATGATGTCGTTGGCGGCCGGGCTCAGCGGCCCTGCATGTCGCGGGCTTCGGCGGGGATGTGGACGACCAGGCCGTCGAGCGCCTCGGTCAGTTCGATCTGGCAGGAGAGGCGGCTGGTGCGGGTGACGCCGGCGGCGAGGTCGAGCATGTCTTCCTCGTCGTCCACGGCGGGAGGCAGCTTCTCGAACCATTCGGCGTCGATCACGACGTGGCAGGTGGAGCAGGCCATCTGGCCTTCACAGGTGCCTTCGAGCGGCATGCCCTTGGCCTGGCCGAGTTCCAGCAGCCGTGTCCCCGTTTCGCCCTGCGCGGCGATCTTTTCGCCCTTGGCGGTGACGAATGTGACGCTGACCATGGTTACAAGACTCCCTGCGCACGTGCCGCGGCGTTGATCGCCCCGGCCGCCTCTTCAAGCTCCTTATCCCCCGTATAGCGTCCGAAACCGATGCGGATCGCGGTTCTGCTATCCCTGTCCGAAAGTCCGAGCGCGCGCAAGACATGGCTTGGCCTGCCAGACCCGCTGGCGCAGGCAGAGCCCGCAGAAAATGCCACGTTGCGGCATTCCGACAACAGTCTTGCCACGTCCAGCCCCGGCAAGCGCAGGTTGACATTGCCGCGCCAGCGTTCGGCCGCGCTGCCGTTGAGCGTCCAGCCCTCGAACAGCGCCAGAGCCTTTGCCCACAGCTTTTCCACATGATCCCGGTCGGTTTCCGACAGCTTTGTGCACAGGGCCGCGGCGGCACCGAAGCCTGCACAGAGCGCAGGGCTGAGCGTGCCCGAGCGCAGGCCTCCCTCCTGCCCGCCGCCGTGGATCAGCGGCGCGAGTTCCAGCCCGTCGCGCACCCACAGCGCCCCGATGCCCTTGGGGCCGTAGAGCTTGTGCGAAGACAGCGCGATGAGGTCTGCCCCTTCAGGGGCTGCGACTTTGCCTGCCCCCTGCACTGCATCGCACAGGAACAGCGCGCCCATGTCGTGCGCCCGGCGGGCGAGTTCCGCGACGGGCTGCACCGTGCCGATCTCGTTGTTGACCTGCATGACGGCGACGAGGCCGGTGCCGTCCGGAATCGCCACTGCCGGGTCGACCAGCCCTTCCCCATCGACCGGCAGCACTGTCACGCCGGGATCGAGTACGCGCGCGGTGTCGAGCACTGCTGCGTGTTCGATGGCGCTGACGGCGAGCCGCTTCCGACCCGACCCGGCCAGCGCCAGATTGATCGCCTCGGTCGCGCAGGAAGTGAACACCACGCGCCCGCCTGGCGGCAGAAGTGCCGCCACCTGATCACGTGCCACCTCCACCGCCGCCGCCGCTGCCCGTCCAGCGCGATGCGGGCTGTGCGGATTGGCGAAACCGATGGCCTCGGGGCCAGCCAACCATGGCATCATCGCCTTCAGCGCTTCGGGGGCGAGCGGGGTGGTGGCCTGGTAATCGAGGTAGATCACCCCCGGATCTCCTTCCACACGTCCACGAACCGCGCGATTTCCGTCTCGGTCGTCTCGCGCCCGATCGAGACGCGGATCACCTCGCCGGTGTGCGGGTAGCCCATCGCCGTCAGCACGTGACTGGCCTTCAACGAACCGGACGAGCATGCGCTCCCCGCCGAAACCGCGATCCCGGCGCCATCGAAGCGGATCAACTGGGCCGCGCTCGACTTGCCCGGCATGCGGTAGGCGGCAATCGTCGGGCTGCGTGGCGAATCCGCCGCGACGATTTCGGCCCCGTTTTCAAGCAGTTGATTCGCAAGTGATTCCCGCAAACCTGAAGCGCACTTGAGCCATTGGTTTCCAGCCTCCAGCGCAGCCACCATGCCCAGCACCAGCGGCAAGGCCTCGGTTCCGCCACGATAGCCGCGCTCCTGTCCGCCGGTCGGCGCGAGCAGTCCCCACTCGCGCACCAGCAGGGCGCCCACGCCCACCGGCCCGCCGAACTTGTGCGCCGACAGGACGATCATGTCGGCCTGGGGCAAGTCCAGCTTGCCCGCTCCTTGCGCCGCATCGCAGAGCACCAGCCCGCCGCTTTCGCGCACCTTGGCCGCAATGCCGGAAATGTCCTGCACCACGCCTGTCTCGCTGTTGACTTGCTGCACCGCGACCAGTGCCCGGCCGCCAAGCGCTGCAGTCAGCGCCACCGGGTCGAGCAAACCGCCAGCATCGACCGGCAGGCGCTCTACGGCTCCCGCCGCGCGCAAGGCGGCATCGTGCTCCACGGCCGAGACCAGCACGCGCTCCGCTTTGGCCCGTCCTATGCCGATGGTCAGCGCCTCGCTCGCGCCCGATGTGAAGATCACCTCGCCCTGCCAGCCCAGCGCTGCCTTTAAACGGGCGCGGGCATCTTCCAGCGCCGCGCGTGCCGCGCGCCCGGCTGCGTGCGGGCTCGAAGGGTTGGCCCAGATGCGGAAGCCCTCCTGCATCGCTGCCTGTGCTTCGGGCAGGAGCGGGGTCGTCGCGGCGTGGTCGAGATAGATCGGTTCTTGTGGCAACGTGAATCCCGGAAATGCGCGGAAAGATTGCTTTCGGAGGGTTGGTTTCTATATAGCCGTCAACGCAATTCCCAGCCCCGGCATTCCGTGCCGACCGGGCCAGACCACAGGATTACCGGACAGGCAATGCCCGCAGTCATTTTCCCCGGCCCCGAAGGCCGCCTCGAAGGCCGCTTCCAGCCCGCCACCCGCCCCCGCGCCCCAGTTGCGATGATCCTTCATCCGCACCCGCAGGCGGGCGGCACGATGAACGACCGCATCACGCAGGCGCTCTACAAGACCTTCGTCGCCCGCGGCTTTGCCACGCTGCGCTTCAACTTCCGGGGCGTCGGCCGTTCGCAGGGCAGCTTTGACAACGGCATCGGTGAACTGTCCGACGCCGCTGCCGCGCTTGACTGGGTGCAGTCGATCCACCCCGAAGCCAGCACCACCTGGATCGCGGGCTATTCGTTCGGCGCGCTGATCGGCATGCAGCTGCTGATGCGCCGCCCGGAAATCCGCGGCTTCATCTCTGTCGCGCCGCCCGCCAACATGTACGATTTCAGCTTCCTTGCCCCCTGCCCCGCCTCGGGCATCATCGTGCAGGGCACGGCGGACACCGTCGTCACGCCCAACGCGGTGCAGAAGCTGGTCGACAAGCTGCGCACGCAGAAGCACATCACCATCCATCACGATGAAGTGCCGCGCGCCAACCACTTCTTCGAGAACGAGATGGACGACATGATGCGCGCGGTAGATAACTACCTCGACATGCGCCTCTCGCCGGACTGCCCGATCCGCTGATCGCGCCTCGGCTGATCAAGATATCGTCGCGCCGGCGCAGGCCGGGGCCCGTGGCCTCGCTGTCTCCCGTACCTCACCGATGTGGATCCCGGCCTGCGCCGGGATGACGAAGGTGGGCGTAGGGAGCGGCGGGTCAGGCGGCTGGTTGCCGGATCATCGACCATTCTTGAAAACTCCGTCGCCCCGGCGCAGGCCGGGGCCCATGGCCTCGCCGTCTCCCGCGCCTCACCGATATGGATCCCGGCCTGCGCCGGGATGACGAGGGGGATGACGGGGGACGGCCGGGCGGTTGGGCGACGCTTTACAGGACGAAGTGGTCGCCCGCTGCGCGCACGGTCACTTCTGCAATCGAGACGCCCCAGGGCTGGTCAATGGCGTGGATGACCGCATCGGCGATATGTTCGGGCGCAAGGCTGGCGTAGTCCATCGCCTCAGGGTCGAGCCGCTCAGGCGGGAACGTCCCTTCCGCCATCTGGCCGACCATCTCCATGAAATCGGGCATGTTGTGCGCGACGATGCCGATGCCAGCGGCCTGATTGACGACGGTGCCGGACAGGCCAGTGCTGGGAACGCCGGTTGGCTTGATTGTCGTCACCTTGATCCGGCCCCGGCTTTCCACGCGCAGCGATTCCGACAGGAAGTTCACCGCCGATTTGGACGCACCATAGACTGCCGCGCCGATCACGGGGAAATTGCCGTAGATCGAGGAGATGTTGACGATCTGCCCGCGCCCGGCCGCGATCATTGGATCGTAGGCGGCGACCATGCCGTTCAGCACGCCCTTGATGTTGATGTCGATGCAGCGCTCCCACGCCGGATAAGCTGCTTCGTGATCGGAAAAGAACGCCAGCGGCATGATCCCGGCGTTGTTGACCATCACGTCGACCGCGCCGAACGCATCCAGTGCTGCTGCGACCAAAGCCTTGACCTGCGTCAGGTCACGCACGTCCACCGCCACGGCCTGCGCCTTGCCTCCTGCGGCGACGATCTCCTCCACCACACTCTGTGCGGCGGCAAGGTCGATGTCGCCCAGCGTGACTCTGGCCCCCAGCGCCGCAGCCTTGCGCGCGACAAGGCTGCCGAAGCCCCCGCCCGCGCCAGTGATGACGATCGACTTGCCGGCGATATGTCCGCTCATGCCTGTGTCCTTCAAAGCGCCGACGGCATCCCGTCGATCAGGATGGTCTTGAGTTCGAGGTAGGGGAACAGCCCTTCCGGACCGCCCTCTCGCCCGATGCCCGATTGCTTGAAGCCGCCGAAGGGCAGGCCAAAGTCCATGCGCAGCCCGTTCTGGCCGAAGCCGCCGGTGCGGACACGGCGGGCGATGCGATAGGCGGCGTCGGCGTCGGTGGTCAGGACCGAACCGTTGAGGCCATAGGCGCTGGCATTGGCGGTGCGGATCGCGTCTTCCTCGTCCTCGACCGGGATCAGGCTGAGTACAGGGCCGAAGATTTCCTCCTGCGCGATCCGGCTGTCGTTCTTCACGTTGGCGAACAGCGTCGGTTCGATGAAGTAGCCTTGGTTCATGTGCGCCGGACGGCCACCGCCGGTGACGAGATCGGCTGTTGCCTTGCCCTCCGCAATATACATCTCGATGCGTTCAAGCTGGCGCTTCATCGCCACCGGGCCAAGCTGCGTTTCAGGATCGTCGGAATGGCCGATCCGGACCTGCTTCATCTCTGCCGCGATGGCTTCGGCCAGTTCGCCGTGGCGGTGGCGGGGCACGATGACGCGGCTGAGCATGGCGCAGACCTGACCGCTCATCATCGTGATCGTGCCCGCGAGCATCTTCGCCGCCGCCTCGATGGGGAAGTCGTCGCGCACGATCGCCGCCGACTTGCCACCCAGTTCCAGCGTGCAGCGCGCCATGCGGCCACCACAGACGCTGGCGATGCGCTTGCCCGCCACGGTCGAGCCGGTGAAGCTGACCTTGTCGACGCCCTCGTTGCAGACGAGATGGTCGCTCGCCTCGCGATGGCCCGTCACGAGATTGACCACGCCTGCCGGAATGCCCGCCGCCTCAGCCGCCTCGGCGATGATATAGGCTTCCAGTGGCGTCTCCGGCGAAGGCTTCATGATCACCGTGCAGCCGGTCAGCAGCGCATAGGCGACCTTGTTGGCCATGATCCCGAACGGCCCGTTCCACGGCGCGATGGCAGCGACCACGCCGACCGGTTCGTAAGCGATCAGCGCAGTGTCGGCGGCCATGCTCGGGCGCCGTTCGACGAACTCGAAGCTCTCGGCGAAGCCCGCGATCTGGCCGAGCGCCATCACGCTGCCGCCATGCATAGGCCCTGCAAACGAAGCGAGTCCGCCCATCTGCGCGGTCCACGCCTTGGCCAGTTCCGGCACGCGCGTTTCGAGGTGCGCGACCATGCGGCGGAAGGCGGCGATGCGCTCGGCAGGGGGTGTCGAGGGCCAAGATCCGTTGTCGAATGCCGCGCGCGCCGCAGCCACTGCGGCATCCATGTCGGCTTCGTCGGCCTCGGCCACGCGGCCGACGACCTGCTCGGTATTGGGGGAGACCAGTTCGATCATCCGCCCGGAATGTGCCGGGACCCAGCGGCCACCGATGAACAGCTTGTCGGGATGGGCGACGTTCACGCCTTCGGGGGTCATTGCTTGTCCTCTCACAGCGGCGCGAGCGCGCATTCGACGCGCTCGATCAGGCCGTTCTTGATCGTGTAGAATATGAATTGCCGCATTTCCTGCACTTCACCCACCGCTATCGGGAAGAAGCCGTGCAGGCCGCGCGCATCGAGCGCCTCGCGGGTCAGGTCTTTCACCCCTTCGACGCGGATCACCGCATCGATCGCGGTGAGCGTTTCGGAAGCGGCGAAGTTCAGCACGGCCACGCTTTCCTTCACGTGATCGTGAAGGAATCCATAGAAATCCTTCAGCGCCTCGCGCGAGCGGATCTCGACGCCGAAGAACGTCATCAGTGGCGGATCGACATAGAAATCGGCAACCGCGTCATAGTCCTTCGCGTTGAACGCGGCGACATAGCGGTCATAGGCCTCGCGCGTCAGCACGGCATCTCTCCCGGTCGCGGCCGGATTCGGCTCGCAGGCACAACGCTAACATTTGATATGGTTTAGGCCAAGCCCCTTCTCGATCTGGCCGACCCGGCGAGAGGCCGGGGTCCATTACGGTGGAGTGGCACGAGTCGGTGAGGTAATGGGCCCCGGCCTGCGCCGGGGCGACGGCCCTGATGCAAGCAACGCTTGTCGATCTCGTCGTCCCGGCGAAGGCCGGGATCCATTTCGCAGCCGGCAAGCACTCCACCAAGGCCATGGGCCCTGAAGGATTGTATGAGTATCGGGCGTTGAGGATCGCTTTTCCGATCTCGCCACGGGAAGGATGTCGACCGAAAAGAAAAGGGGCGGCCATTGCTGACCGCCCCCGTTCCCCCATGAAGCATGGAGCCGATCAGAAGCGCTTCTGCACAGTGACCGCCCATTCGCGCGGGCGACCGACCTGGCTGTAGGCCGTGCCGGTGAAGGCATAGACCGAAGCGAAGCGGAACGGCGTGTAGTATTCGTTGAACACGTTCTGCACTTCCATCGAGATCGACAGGTCCTCGCCCTCGTTGCGCCAGGTCAGGCGGGCGTTGCCGATGTCATAGGCGTTGAAGAACTCGATCGGCTGACCGGCGGCGATGCGTCCGGCGCTGGTCTTGCCGGTGTGGGCAAAGTCGAAGCGCGGCGTGATCGAACCGGCGCTACCGAGATCGGCGCGGTACTGGATGCCGAAGCTGTACTTCCAGTTGGGCGTGACGATCGGGTCGGTCAGCAGGATCGCGTTGCCGACGCGCGGGTCGATGTTCTTGTAGTTGCCGGTCAGGTGGCTGAGCGAGGCATCGATATCCAGGCCAGCGATCGGCGAGGCCTGCATTTCAAGCTCGAAGCCCTTGATCCGGCCGTTGCCCGCATTCTGGCGCGCACCGCAAGGCGCGTTCGAACCCAGCGACGCACACGAGATCAGCGGAAGCTGGATGTCGTTGTAGTCGTTGATGAACCCGGCAAGGTTGAGGCGCAGGCGGCGGTCGAACAGGTCAGTCTTGAGGCCTGCTTCATAGGCCGTCACCGTTTCCGGATCGAAGCTGCCATTCAGCGCCTGAGCCGCGTCGAACGGACGCGCGGTCACGCCACCGCCCTTGAAGCCGGTGCCAACGGTCACGTAGGCCAGCACTTCGGGGCTGAAGCGGTAGTCGGCCGACATGCGCCAGTCGACCTTGTCGCCCGCATAGACAGCCTTCACGCCATCGAGCGCGCCGAGGAAGATCGAGCGGGTCACCCCGTCGAAGTTCTTGCGGACGAAGGTGTAGTCCTTGCTTTCCTTGGTGTAGCGCAGGCCGCCGGTCAGCGTCAGGCCTTCCATCGGACGGGCGATGACCGTGCCGAACACGGCCTTGCTGTCGGCGTTGACCGGGTCGTTGCCGAGGAACTGGAAGTTCAGGCCCGGAGCGATGTAGCGGATGTCCTGGCGGGTGAAGTAGACCGAGCGCTGGTCGGAGTAGAACCCGCCGACGGTCAGGTCGATCATGTCGCCGAGCTTGGCGTTGACGCGCAGTTCCTGGCTGAAGAACCAGAACTTGAGGTCGTTGTAGCCCTGGCCGGCAATGGCGAGGTCGGGCGTGAAGTCGTCGTCGGTGCCCCACTTCTGGCGATAGTTGCGATAGGCGGTGATCGACTGGATGTTGAGCGAATCGCTCAGGCCCACGGTCATGTTGGCCGAGAAGCCATAGCCATCGAACTTCAGGCGGTTGGGCATGTTGTAGCCCTGTCCGACCTGGCCGCCTGCCGGGGCGTAGAAGTTGGCGTAGGTGCAGAAGCGGCCGCAGGCATAGGCCGGAGTGATCTTCGCAGGGTTGATCAGCGAGATCACTTCGGCGGCGTTGGTGCGCTCTTCATGCGTATAGTCGCCGATGATGACGAGGTCGAAGTTGTCACCCGGATTATAGCGCAGCGAGCCGCGCAGACCGGCATAGCCCTTTTCGCCGAGCTTATCGATCACGCAGTCCTGACCGGTGCCGGGACGCGCGCTGATGCCCTGCGGGTTGCCCGGCTTGGCGCAGCCATAGTCGACCTGATCAACATAGCCGTTCTGGCGCTTGTACACACCCGAAACGCGGGCATAGAGATCCTGCGCGAGGATGAAGTTGGCGCTGCCGCGAACGTCGACGCGGTTGCGGCTGCCGTAGACCGCCTCGACCATGCCCGAATTTTCGTCGGTCGGCTTCTTCGAGAACAGCTTGATCGCGCCGCCGATGGCGTTGCGTCCGGTCAGCGTGCCCTGCGGGCCGCGCAGGACTTCCACGCGCTCGAGATCGAGCAGGTCGAAGATGCCGCCGGTCAGCGTGGCGTAGTACACGTCGTCGACGTACATGCCGACGCCCGGTTCATAGGCGGGGTTGAAGTCGAACTGGCCGATGCCACGGATCGAGGCGCCGAGCGACGAACCATAGGCGCCGCCCATGGCGTTCAGCGTAACGTTCGGAGCCTGCTGCGCGATCTGGGCAATGTCGGTCTGGTTGCGCGAAGCCAGCAGGCCGGCGTCGACAGCGGTGATCGACAACGGGGTATCCTGCAGGCGCTGTTCGCGGAACTGTGCAGTCACGA
>JBKBUD010000136.1:0-4662 GCA_046290865.1 Novosphingobium sp.
CGGTCAGGCGGCGCAGGTGTTCTTCCACCCACTGCGGCCCTGCGGGCACGACCATCTCGCGATAGGCGTGGTAGAGCGCCGGATTGGCGATGGAGGTCTGCGCGTATTCGTCCTCGTGCATTAGGTCCATGATGTTCATCTGCGTCGTGTTGACGGCGATGGTGACCTGTTCGGGGGCGGGGGTGAGTTCGGCGAGCATGTGGCGGACCTCGTCCGACAGCCACTTGGCCTCGGCACCATCTTCCTCGCTTTCGGGCGCGAAGGAGATCGATCCGCCGACCTGGATGATCATCTCGGGCACGGCATCACGGATCTTGCCGATCATCTCGTTGAACATCGAGAGGCGCTTCGAGCCGTGGCCGTCAGGCTCGCGGCAGTGCAGGTGTAGCACGGTGGCACCGGCATTGTAGCAATCGACGGCCTTCTGGACCTGCTCGTCCATCGTCACCGGAATGTCCTCGAGGAAGTCCTCGGGCGCCCATTCCGGACCATAGGGCGCCACGGTGATGACCAGCTTTTCCTGATTGCGGGGGAGCAGGGAGTCGTCGAGGAACTGCATCGGATCTCTCCTTGGAATTCTTGTCGTTGATGGGGGTCAGTAGGGGCGGTCGCCGATGATCCCGGCGCGTTCCATGCGGCGCACCGTGGGCGCATAGTCCATTACTGCGTAGTGCTGGGTCGAACGGTTGTCCCAGATCGCGACCGAATTGGGCTGCCAGCGCCAGCGCACCTGGTATTCCGGGATGCTCGCGCGGCTGATCAAGTACTGCAGCAGGTTGGCACCGCCGGGGGCGTAGTCCTGTCCGTAGCGCACGTTCCCCGCCGTGTGGTAATTGGTGAAGTGGGTGGTGAACCCGTTGACGAACAGCACCTTCTCGCCCGTTTCGGGATGGGTACGGACCACCGGGTGCTCGGCATCGGGGAAGCGCGCCTTCAGGGCGTGGCGCTCGTCCTCGGTCATGCGCGCGCCGAAGGATGCCTCGATGGAGTGGCGTGCCTTGAGCGGGGCGATGGTCTGCTTCACGTGGGCGGGCAGATCGTCATAGGCCTTGGCCATGTTCGCCCACATCGTGTCGCCACCTACGGGCGGGCAGGCAACGCAGCGCAGCACGCAGCCCAGGGGCGGGGCTTCGCGCCAGGTGGCGTCGCAGTGCCAGGCGTTTTCGTAGAAGTCAGGCGGCGAGTTCTCGTCCTTGTAGATCCTGACCAGACCGGGGTGGTCGGGATCGCTGCCGGCCACCGGATGGTCTTCGAGCGACCCGAAACGCTCCGCAAAGGCGACGTGGGTGGCGCGGTCGAAGTCCTGATCGCGCAGGAACAGTACCTTGTGTTCGAGCAGCGCCACGCGGATCACGCGGAACAGGGCGTCGTCATGGACCGCGTCGGCAAGGTTCACGCCGACCAGTTCGGCACCGATATGGGTGGTAAGCTTCTCGATCCGCACGGATGTTCTCCTCAGACCACGAAGATCGACGAGCCGATGGTGCGGCCGGCTTCAAGGTCGCGGTGCGCCTCGACGCAATCGGCGAGGCCATAGCGCTGGCCGATCTCGACATTGATCCGCCCGGCGGCGAGGTGGCCGAACCACAGCGCTGCCAGTTCGGCGCGCTCGGCGGGATCGGCGTAGTAGTCGGCGAAGGCCGGGCGGGTGAAGTAAACCGAGCCCTGCAGCATCATCTGGAAGGCATCGATCGGCGGGAAGGGGCCCGAAGCCGTGCCGCATCCGACCAGCACGCCGCGCCGCTTCAGCGACTTGAGCGAACCTTCGAACGTGTCCTTGCCGACACTGTCGAACACGGTGCTGACGCCCTGGCCGTCGGTCAGTTCCCTGACCCGCGCGGCCACGTCCTCGCGACGGTAGAAGATGATTTCGTCGCAGCCCATGGCGCGGGCCTTCGCGGCCTTTTCCTCGCTTGAGACGGTGCCGATCACCCGCAGGCCAAGGAGCTTGGCAAGCTGGACCGCGAGCAGGCCGACGCCGCCTGCCGCGGCATGGAGCAGGATCGTGTCGCCCGCCTTGATGGAAGGATTTGCCTTTACCAGCCAATAGGTTGCCGAGAGGCCGCGCATGGTCGAGGCCGCGGCCTGCTCGAAGGTGATCGTGTCGGGCAGCTTGAACAGCGGCGCTGCAGGCATTACGCGTTCGGCGCTGTAGGCGCCAAGCGGGCTGCCGTTGTAGGCCACGCGATCACCGAGAGCGAAACCCGTAACCCCTTGGCCGAGGGCGACAATCGTGCCTGCGCCTTCGACGCCGATGCCGCAGGGCGGCTGCACCGGATAGTAGCCCGAGCGGAAGTAGGTATCGGCAAAGTTGCAGCCGACCGCTGCGTGGCGGATGCGGACCTCGCCCGGCCCGGGCTCGCCAACATGGACGTCCTCAAGCTTGAGGACCTCGGGTCCACCGGTCTCGTAAAAGCGGACAGCTTTGGCCATCGCGATGTCTCTCCCCAATGCGTCTGCCCTTTGCAGTTGCCATTGAGTTAGTGCGGCTCGCACTTGCCTTTTTCACATTTCATGACATTGTTTTCCCATTCGACGCCAAGTCGGGCGATGCGGGGGAAGACGGCCATGGCAGAGCATGTCCGGGTGGCGGCCTTGACCGGCTATATGGAAACGATGGCCGGGTTCGCTGTTGATCCGCGACCTCTACTGCGCGAACAGGGACTCTCGCCCGATCTGCTGGTGAATCCGGAACAGTTGATCCCGGCACAGGCAGCAATACGCCTGCTTGAACGCAGTGCGTCGGTGACCGGCTGTGTCACGCTGGGTCTGCGCATGGCCGAGTGCCGGTCGCTCGCCAACCTTGGCGCGACGAGCCTGCTGATCGCCCATCAACCCACGTTGCGGCAGGCCCTTTCAGCCTTGGCCGAATTCCGCTCGCGTATCAATTCGACGCTGGTGCTGCATTTCGAGGAGCACGGGGAGGACGTGATCCTGCGCGAAGACTTCCAGCTTCGGCGTCCGGAACCATCACGCCAGTCAAATGACCTGGCGCTCGGCGTGCTCGCGCGGCTTTGCAGCAGCGTTCTGGGCGATTTGTGGTCGCCAAGCATGGTCTGCTTTACGCATGATGCTCCACCGACGGCGGAACTGCCGATTTTCAGCCGCGTGTTTCACTGCAGGCCGCAATTCGGGAGCGAGTTCAACGGCATCGTCCTGCCATTGGCCGATCTTGACCGGCCCAACATGAAGGCCGACGACCAGCTTGCCCGCCATGCGCGACAATTGCTCGAAGCGGTGATGAGCCCGGTCGACCGCACGGTTGCGCAGGACGTCAGCCAGTTGATCCAGCTCTTGATGCCATCCGGCCGCGCCAGCATCCAGGGCTGTGCTGCAGCGCTGGGCATGACGGTCCGGACTCTGCAACGGGCACTGGACGCCGAAGGAACCAGCTTCAGCACACTCCTGAACAGCGCTCGCATGAATCTCGCCGTGCAGTATCTGGCCAACCCGCGCATGCGTATAACGGATGTCGCGGAGTTGCTGGGGTACAGTTCGATCGGGGCATTCACGCGCTGGCACGGCGCGACATTTGGGCGAAGTCCCCGGAAAGCCCGGTTATCTTCTTAGTTCGCCTTGAAAGGCAACCTGCATCGACCCAGGCCGCGGCGTCCGAACCGGACGTGCAATCGCCGTTGTCACTCGGCACATGGGCGCGGTTTGCGCCGCCCACGAGGTGCCAGCGCCAGTGGCTGAAGCCGCGCATGCGATTCACCCGCCGGTGCCAGATGTCGGCCGCAAGCAATGGTCCGAAACGCTTTCACCAGAGCCGGTGAAATTTCATTTCAGGAACGACCCATATGGCGGATGTTACTCTCCATCGTTCCCCGCGGCGCCATAGATACTTCTGAAAAATTCAAGCTTTTCGCGCTCCGGCCAACTGTGAACCTCCAGTGCATTGCCGATTTCTACCAGGCGTGATTGGTCAGGCGAGAATTCCGGCCAATCGATGCCAGGCGTTTCTGGCCGACCTGTGCGTGCAAAAGTCAGCAGTGTCTGGACCAGCGTCTTGCTCATGGCATAATCGGATGCAGTCCAAGCCCGGGTCTTCCGGAAGCGATTGAAGGCATCGAGATTGCCTAACCAGAAGGGAACTTCGGCAGTGTGATAGGCTCCTGCCGTAGCGGGATCGAGATCGCTGAACGTAACGCGCGCAGCGTAGGAATGAGGCCGCGAAAATTCGTACGCATACACAGGTGCATTGCCGAACGAGCGCTGCCTGCTTGCCCATCCGAACATGCCTGTCACCATTGTTGCATCGCGATCTGCGAGACGGGCCTGCGTGCGGGCTTCGGCGTCGGTACTGCCAGGATAGAGCTCGAAAAAGCGGCTTGCCGCGTTTCCGAACAGCGCCGTTGCCTTTGCCCGAAACTCCTCAATCGTCGAAACGGCGCCGATGCCGCCAAGAGATTCGTCCTTTGTAAACCCGAGCATCAGCGGAACATCGCTTTGCTGTCGAGCAGCAAAGATGTGGCCAATGGGTGAAGGCAGGACGTATCCGTCAACGGACGGGCCCGTGCTTGGCCCGCCAGGCACGCGGGGGACGACGAGCCGATCAGCAGGCATTGACCGGAGCTCTGCCAGGTTCTTCGCCTTCCATCCCGCCCTCAGCTTCTCGCCCGCCTCCTCGGCCTCATCGCGCGAGGGCATGCGGATTGGCCC
>JBKBUD010000137.1:0-4614 GCA_046290865.1 Novosphingobium sp.
GCGGGAATCTCATCCCGCAGCAGGTGCTCGACAATCCGTCGGCGGCGCAGTTTGCGCGCGAGTTCGTCAATTCGCCTCGCCACAAGTTCAACATCCGCTTCTATCCAGAAGCGGAGAGCATGTTTGCCCATGCGCCTGGCCCATGGTGACATTTGTGCCGGTCGATCCTTCCACCGCCACGCAATTGACCCCAGCGCTCGTCGAACGGCTGGCCAAGGCGGCGCTCCCACCTGTGGCCGCGATTATCAGGCGGCTGGAGCCAAGCTTTCCGATGTGGGACGAGATTGCCGATGTTGTCTGGCTCGCTCCTTCGCTGGTCTTGCGCCAGCAACGCCTGTGGTATGATTTCGATGTGCAGTTCGGCCCGGCCTATGGCGACATGCTGACCTGTCATGATGCCTATCGCCTCGGACTTTACGAGGGGCAGGCCGGCATGCTGCTGGCTGTGGACGTGGGCTCTATGGAATCGCGGTTTGCGCAGGCGCTGAGCCAGCTCGCCGCGCGCTGAACCAGGTCACCCGCGCGCCGCCAGGTACCCTGAAAAACCCTTCAAATTCACGGTTTTCAGCCTGCATTGGTGGGCTGCTTCCGCGTTGCCGGCGCAAGCGATACCACTCTTGATTACCAAGAGAATGCAAGATATACCCGTCGGTAGCTTATGGAGCGCCGATAACGGCGACATGCATATGGGGGAGTTCCGATGAAGCCTGGTCTTCGAGCGATTTGCCACGCACCTCTGGGCCTCGCGCTGCTGTTTCCGGCAGTGGCGTTGGCGCAGGCAGCAACGGACGCCCCGCCTGCTGCAGCGCCGTCTGCAGCCGAAATCATCGTGACCGCCACCAAGCAGAACACCGCGCTGAGTCGGGTTGCTGCTGCGGTGAGCGCCGTGACCGCGGCCGACATCGGCCCCGGTGGCGTGCAGAACATCGGCGACCTTCAGGTGGTGGTGCCCAACGTCTCGATCGGTGACCAGTTCGGCGTCAACCGTACCTTCATTCGCGGCGTCGGTCTCAACAACTTCGACGTCGGCGGCGAAGGCGCTGTGGCGTTCCTGCAGAACGGCGCGATCCTGGCGCGCCCCGCGCAGCAGCTGAGCGGCTTCTTCGACCTCGGCCAGATCGAAGTGCTGCGCGGCCCGCAGTCGATCCTCTACGGTCGCGGCGCGACGGCGGGCGCGATCAACCTTGTTACGGCAACCCCGACCGACGAGCTCGACGGCTATCTGCGCGCGACTTACGGCAACTACGATTCCCGCCAGATCGAAGCGGCTGTGGGCGGTCCGATCTCGGGCGACCAGTTGATGGTGCGCCTGGCCGGCAAGTACGAGAAGCGCGACGGTTACGGCAAGAACCTGTTCACCGGAGCTCCGGTCGACGATCGCGATGCCTATGCGCTGCGCGCAACCATGGTTGCCAAGCTGAGTGACACGTTCAAGGCAACGCTGGTCGGCGATCACTTCAAGGAAGACGACAACAACTACGCCTTCCACTACTTCGGTCCCTCGGTCATTCCCGAGGCGGGGATCTTCCACAAGTTCATCGGTGGCAAGTCGATCTTCGATTACTATGCCGCGCGGAACGAGAAGCCCAACCTGCGCAACATCTACTCCGACGAGGAGGCGATCAACAAGCGCAAGGGCTATGGCTTCACCGGTACGCTCGATTGGGATCTGGGCGCTGCCACGGTCAAGTCGATCACAGCCTACCGCACCTTCGACCGCTTCCAGCGCGATGACCTCGACGTCTCGGACAAGAACCTCGCCGGCCAGAACAACTACGTCGAGAAGAGCCGCGCGTTCAGCCAGGAAGTGACCGTCAACTACCAGGGCGAGGGCTTCACCCTCCTCGGCGGCGCTATGTACCTGCACGAGAAGCTGACCGGACAGGTGCTGGTGCCGACCGTCAACCTCGGCGTGCTGTTCGGCCTGCCGGCCAACACTTTCGACAATGGCGCGTATGAGCAGAACGGCCTCGTCAAGATCGACGCGGTTGGCGTCTATCTGCAGGGCGCTGTGGACCTCAGCCCGACGGTCAAGCTGACGGCGGGTGCGCGTTACAACTACGAACACCGCAGCGGTGACGGTTATTTCCGTTTCGATGCGCTGGGTGTGAACATCCCGACCGACAAGTCGAAGGGCTGGTCTTCGGTGACGCCAAAGGTGCTGATCGAGTTCAAGCCGAGCGACGCCTCGCTGCTCTATGCCAGCGTGACCAAGGGCTTCAAATCGGGCGTGATCAACATCGGCAGCCTCGATGCGGCGATCAATCCCGAAACGGTGTGGAGCTACGAAGCGGGCTTCAAGCAGAAGCTGGTCGGCAATCGCCTGCTGCTGAGCGGTGCGGTGTTCTACTACGACTATAAGGATCTGCAGGTCAGTTTCGTCAATGCCAACTCGATCGTGCAGACGATCAACGCGGCAACCGCCCGCAACTATGGCGGCGAGCTTGAACTGGAAGGCAAGGTCACCGACAGCTTGCGCATCAACCTTTCGGCATCGTACCTCAATGCCAAGTTCACCAAGTTCTGCAATGCCTACTATGGTGCCGCCTTCCCGGCGCGTCCGGGCATTTCCTACAACGCCTGCCCGACCGATCCGGGCCTGGTCGACCTGAGCGGCAAGCGCCTGCCCAATGCACCACGCTTCACTTTCGGCGGCGGGTTCAACTGGGATATCGCCACCGGCAGCGACAGCCACCTTTCGGTCAACGGCGACCTGAAGTGGCAGTCAAAGGTCTACTTCACCGAGTTCAACAACCGCGATGCGGAACAGGGCTCCTATGCCATGGCCAATGCCGGCCTGACCTGGCATGCGCCCGGTGACCGCTATTCGATCGGCGCCTGGGTGAAGAACCTCACCAACGAATTCGTCATTTCGAACAACATCATCACCGCGGCGACCTTCGCCTATGTCCGCGTCGGCTCGGTCATGCCGCCGCGCACTTACGGGGTGACGGCAGCGTTCAACTTCTAGATCTGGCAACTTCTGACCCAGCATAAGCCGGAGGCCTGATGGACCGCTTCAACCTCGGAACCGTGAAGGTTCATCGCATCGAGGAATGGCGCGGAACCTTCTCGCCTCCGGCCGAGCTGTTTGCCGGGTTCACGCCCGAGGGGTGGGACCCCCATGCCGAGGAATTCGCGCCGGAATACTACGACCCGGCAAGCGGCAAGCTCTTTGCTTTCCTGCAAAGCTGGGTGCTGGATACCGGCACACAACGCATCCTGTTCGATACCGGGGCAGGGAACGACAAGGATCGTCCCAACCTGCCGATCTTCGGCAACCTGCAGACCGATTTCCTTGGCAATCTGGCGCGGGCCGGGTTCTGCCCCGAGGACATCGACGTGGTGGTCTGCTCGCACATCCATGTTGATCACGTTGGCTGGAACACGCGGCTGGTGGAGGGGCGGTGGGAGCCGACCTTCCACAACGCCCGCTACGTCCTGCCGCTGGCCGACCGCGCCTATTGGGACCCGCAGGATGCGGCTTCAGGGCCGGGCGGCATCGGCGCGGCGGTGAATGCCGGCATGTTCGACGACAGTGTGCGCCCGATCATCGCGGCAGGCCGCGCCGAATGGGCCGAGGACGGCTTCGAGGTGGCCGAGGGCCTCACTTTGCGCTCCTGTCCCGGACACACGCCGGGCAGCATGATGCTCGAAGTGCTGGGCGGCGATGAGACAGCGATGTTCGTGGGCGACGTGGTCCACCACCCGGCGCAGATCTACCGCCCGGAATGGAACAGCATCTTTTGCGAAGATCCGGAACTGGCGCGCGAAACGCGGCGCAAGGTTCTGGAGCTTGCAGCGTCACGCGAAGCGCTGCTGGTGCCGGCGCACTTTGGCGGCAGCCACATGGCCCGGGTGCTGCGCGAGGGCAGCGGCTTCAGGCCGGTGCTGAACCCGCTTTAATCAGCCACCAGCACGCCTGCAGAGGCCAGATTCGCGATTTCGGCGGGGGCAAAGCCCCAATTTGCCAGAGCTTCGGCACCATGTTCGCCCGGAAACGAGGGCATTGAGCGCATTGCGCCCGGCGTGCGCGACAGGCGAGGTGCAGGGGCGGGCTGGCGCGCGTCCTGCGGGCCGACATGAACGCCGCGCGCGAGGTTCGCCGGGTGCTTCTGCGCCTCTTGCGGCGTTAGGACCGGGGTGACGCAGGCGTCGATGCCTTCGAACAGCGCGGTCCATTCAGCCTGGGTGCGGGTGCGGAAGATCGCGTCGATGCGGCCTGCGCGGGCTTGCCAGTGCGTTGGGTTCAGATGATCCAGAAATTCTGCCGGATTGAGCCCGAGAGCCTGGACGAACAGCGCATGAAACTGCGGTTCGAGCGCGCCCACGGCCATGTAGCGGCCGTCCGAGGTTTCGTAGCAGCGGTAGAAATAGGCGCTGCCATCGAGCAGGTTGCCGCCGCGCCCTTCGCGCCAGATGCCCATGCGGGTCCATGCGAAGATTTGCGTCATCAGCAGCGATGCGCCGTCGATCATGGCGGCATCGATCATCTGGCCGCGCCCGCTGGTGCCGCGTTCGACCAGTGCGGCGAGGATGCCTGTTACCAGCGCCATGCCGCCGCCGCCGAAGTTGGCGGCGAAATTGAGCGGCGGCGGGGGCGGCCGGTCGGGC
>JBKBUD010000138.1:0-4575 GCA_046290865.1 Novosphingobium sp.
CCCACGGCCCGCCGCCTCTTTACCCTGATCTGCGTGCTGCATATCAGGGGCTGAATCCAGACTCGGGGCGCGCAACTCTTCCAATGTCGAAAAAACGGAATACTGGCCGCCCCGGCGCGGCACGAAGGCGCATTCTCGGCGTCCTGCTGCTCGTTGCGCTGATCGCGGGCGGCGTCGCATGGTGGAAAGCGCGCACCTGGATGCCCGACCGGCGCGACTATGCAGTGCAGGGCGTCTGGCTCAGTGACGACGATGGCCCGATCGACTGGCGCCTGCTGCGCGCTGCCGGGGCCGATTTCGCCTATCTCACCGCCAGCGAGGGCACCTCGACCCGTGATACCGCCTTTGCCGATGGCGTCATCGCCGCACGCCAGCGCGGGATGCAGGTCGGGGCGCTCCACGTCTATGACCTCTGCGCGCCCGCCGATGCGCAGGCGGCAAACTTCGTCACCGTCGTCCCGCGTGACAAGGATCTGCTTCCGCCCGCGATCCGGCTCGACATCGATTCGCGCACCTGCCCGCAGGTCCCCGGCGAAGCGCAGATGCAGAGCGAACTGACCACTTTCCTCAACCAGGTGGAAAAGCACGCCGAAAAGCCGGTGATCCTGATGGTTTCGCGCAGCCTCGAGAAGGAATACCACCTCGCCGCGCGGATCGACCGCAACATCTGGCTGGCGCAGGATTTCCTCGCGCCGACTTATGCCGGCAGACCGTGGGTGATGTGGACCGCCACCGACCGCTTGCGGCTGGATGCCAGCACGAAGCCGCTGCATTGGGTAGTGGTGCAACCGTGAGGATTCCGGTGTGACCGACGTTCTGAGCAACTTTCGCGAAGACCTCATCGCCGCCGCACGGCGCGCGATGGACACGGCTTATGCCCCCTACTCCGGCTTCCACGTCGGCGCGGCGCTGCTGTTCGATGATGGCTCCATCGTCACCGGCGCGAACTTCGAGAATGCCAGCTACGGCCTCTCGCTCTGCGCCGAAACTGTTGCCGCCTCGATCGCCTCCCACGCCGGACGGCGCGTCGGCCTGATCGCCGTGGCAGTGCTCGGCGGGTTGGGCGGAGCAGTCGAAGCGGCGATCAGTCCCTGCGGCCGCTGCCGTCAGGTGCTGAACGAACTCGCCGCGCTCGGCGGCACCGATCCGCTGGTGATCTGTGTCGGCGCGCAGGAAACCGTGGAAATGCGCCTCTCGGTGCTCTTGCCCAACGCCTTCGGCCCAGCCAATCTCGCCTAGCAATTCCGGGCCATTTCCCCCCTCCCGCCAGCGGGAGGGGCTGGGGGTGGGCATTCCCGCACAAGCCTTACATGGGAGAGCCAGTTGGCCATTCTTTCCGACAAGTGGATCCGCGACAAGGCGCTGAACGAGGGCATGATCGAGCCCTTCGTCGAGAACCAGCGCCGCGATGGCTGCATCAGCTATGGCCTCTCGTCCTACGGCTATGACGCCCGCGTCGCGCCCGAGTTCAAGATCTTCACCAACGTCGATTCTGCCGTGGTCGATCCCAAGAACTTCGACGGCGCCAGCCTGGTCGACCGTCAGACCGACGTCTGCGTGATCCCGCCCAATTCCTTCGCCCTCGCCCGCACGGTCGAATACTTCCGCGTGCCGCGCGACGTGCTGGTGATCTGCCTCGGCAAGAGCACCTACGCGCGCTGCGGCATCATCGTGAACGTCACTCCGCTCGAACCCGGCTGGGAAGGCCACGTCACGCTCGAATTCTCGAACACCACGCCGCTCCCTGCCAAGATCTACGCCAACGAAGGCGCCTGCCAGTTCCTGTTCCTGCAGGGCAACGAACCGTGCGAGGTGAGCTATGCCGACCGCGCCGGCAAATACATGGGCCAGCGCGGGGTAACGCTGCCACGGCTCTGACGCCCCATCCCCCCGGCGCAGGCCGGGGTCCACACCCTCGCGCCGAAACCAGACCTGAAAGCCTCGCGCTGAACCTTCCGGTCCGGCACCTAGCAACCAGCGCCATGGATCCCGGCTTCCGCCGGGATGACGACAAGGTTTGTGGCCGGAGCAGTGCGCGAATTACCCAAGCCTCCGTCACCCCGGCGCAGGCCGGGGCCCAAAACCTCTCGCCGGGACCAGACCTGAAAGACTTGCCGGTCCCCACCCCGCTCATGCTGAGCCTGTCGAAGCATCATCCCGAGCCTGTCGAAGGATGCTCGCACAGCGCCTTTAACCCCCCGCTTAAATCCGGTTGCAATCGCCACCGAACTCGCCAAGCTTGGCCGCTATAAACACAACAGGCGGAGAGGCTGATGGAGAAGTCGGAAAGGCCCTATGATGTGGTCGTCTATGGGGCGACAGGGTTCACCGGGCGACTGGTCGCGGAATACCTGGCGCGGCACTACGGACAGGAAGGTCCGCGCTGGGCCATGGCCGGGCGTTCTGCCGCGAAGCTCGCCGAGATCCGCGCCCTGATCGAGGCGCCCAAGAACACCCCGCTGATCGTCGCCGACGCGGCCGATCCGGCCAGCCTCAAGGCCATGGTCGAACAGGCCAAGGTCATCGTCACCACGGTTGGCCCCTACCAGCTCTATGGCGAACCGCTGCTGGCGGCCTGCGTGGCGGCGGGGACGGACTATGCCGACTTGTGCGGCGAACCGGTGTGGATGCGCCAGATGATCGACAAGTACGGCGAGGACGCCAAGCGCAGCGGCGCGCGCATCTGCTTCTCCTCGGGCTTCGATTCGATCCCGTTCGATCTCGGCGTGCTGATGCTGCAGAAGGAAGCGGTGGCGCGGTTCGGCCGCCCTGCCCCGCGCGTCAAGGGCCGCGTGCGCGGCTTCAAGGGCGGCGTCTCGGGTGGCACTGCCGCCAGCCTCGGCGCCACGCTGCAGGCTCTGGGACGCGACCCATCGCTCGTTCCCCTGATGCAGAGCGCCTTCTGCCTAACGCCCGGCTTCGAAGGGCCCGCGCAACCGCGAGGCGACAAGGTCCAGTACGATGACGCCATCGGCAGTTGGGAAACGCCGTTCGTCATGGCCGCCATCAACGTCAAGAACGTCCATCGCACCAATGCCTTGCTTGGCCATGCCTGGGGCGAGGACTTCGTCTATGACGAGATGATCCTCACCGGCCCGGGCGATCAGGGCAAGGCCGCCGCCGAACACATGGCGAAGACACCCAGCATCGGCCGTCCCGACGATCCCAAGCCCGGCGAAGGACCCTCGAAGGAACAGCGCGAGAGCGGCTACTACGACGTCCTGTTCCTGGGCGAGATGCCCGATGGCCAGACCATCCGTTACGGGGTCAAGGGCCGCTACGATCCGGGCTATGGCTCGACCAGCCGGATGATCGCCGAAACCGGCATCGCCCTGCTCTCGAGCAAGGCCGCAGGCGTGGTCGGCACCCCGGGCGCGATCCTCGGCGAAGCGCTGGTCGAACGCCTGCGCGCCCACGCCGAAATCAGCTTCGCGGCAGAGTAGCCCAGACACAACAAAGCCCGCCTGCCACTACGGAGGGGATCCGTGGCAGGCGGGCTCGTTGCAGCAACAGCCCGATAGGTGGGCCTCAGGCTGCTGCGGCGTAAGCGTCCGCTTCGGCGGCGATCAGGATGTCGGCGAGCATCCAGTAGGCCTCGCCCCACGCTGCCAGCACTTCGTCGGTCGCAACCTCGGCACCCAGCACATCGCGAATCGCCGGCAGCAGCGCCTCGGCGACATAGGGGTAATGCTCGGCCTTCACGCCCGTCTCGACATGGCGCTGCACCATCCGCGTCACCGCTGGCCCGAGGTTCTCGAGCTTGTCGATGTTCTTCGAATAGGCAAGGATCGCATTGGCCAGACGGCGCGGCTGCTCGCCGCTTTCCTGCGCGGCGGCGTCGAACATTTCCTTCACATCTTCGTTCTGGAACAGGCGCTTGTACATGGCGGTGGTGATGTCCACGCCGTGCTTCTCGATCACCGGAGCGGTGGCCTTGACGATGGTCTTTGCATGTTCGGAAGCAGTGCGCATCAGGGATCTCCAATCAGGTATTGAAAATACCGGTATTTTATCTGCTTGATTTAGGCAAGCGGAAAAACGATCGTCCTGACATGCAATTGACCCAGCACACCGACTTCGGCCTGCGCCTGCTGATCGTGCTCGCGCGCAAGGGTGCGGCGGTAAGCCTGCCTGCCTTCTCGGCCGAGCAGGGGCTGAGCTACCACCACGTCGCCAAGGTCGCGCAAGGGCTGGTGCAGGCAGGGCTGGCGCAATCGCAGCGCGGCCGCAGCGGCGGCATAACCCTCGCCCGCCCGGCCGAAGAGATCACCGTCGGCGAAGCGGTCCGTAAGCTCGAAAAGGGCATGCGCCTCGCCGATTGCGCGACCTGCGCCCTGCGAAACAACTGCGCGCTCAGCAGCGTTCTGGCCGAGGCGCTGGAAGCCTTCCTCGCCGTGCTCGATCGCTACACGCTGGCCGATGTCTCGCGCGAAGGTGTCGCCGCTTTTGCCCCATGGGCCGCGATTCCCGCAGCCCCGTCCTGCGCGGTTACGGAGCTTTCCTGAGCGCCGCCACGCAGGCCGCCCGGTCGACATCGCGCCCATCCCCGCGCCGCGCATCGACATAAGTCGCCGT
>JBKBUD010000139.1:0-4537 GCA_046290865.1 Novosphingobium sp.
GAGGCCGCGATGGCCGCCTTGTGCGCCGAAATCGGCGTGCCTTCGCTGCTGACGCTGGATGTTGCTGGAACCGGCGGTTCGCTGGTTGCGGCCGCAGAGGGCCAGCCCGAAAGCATCGAGCGCACAGCGGTTTCGCCGCAGGACCTTGCCGCGATCCTCTATACCTCGGGCACCACCGGGCGCAGCAAGGGGGCGATGCTGAGCCACGGCAACCTTGCCTCGAATGCGCTGACCCTGCTCGACTACTGGCGCTTCACCAGCGCCGACCGTCTGCTCCATGCCCTGCCGGTCTTCCATACGCACGGGCTGTTCGTCGCAACCAACGTGACGATCGCAGCAGGATCGGCGATGATCTTCCTGCCGAAGTTCGATGCCGAGGAACTTGTGCGGCTGATGCCGCAGGCGAGCGTGCTGATGGGGGTGCCGACCTTCTACTCGCGCCTGCTGGGCCATGCCGGCTTCACCCGGGAGCTTGCCGCCCACATGCGGCTGTTCGTTTCCGGATCGGCCCCGCTTTCCGCCGAAGTTCACAAGGATTTCAGCGCCCTGACCGGCCAAGCCATCCTCGAACGCTATGGCATGACCGAGACCAACATGAACACTTCGAATCCCTATGACGGCTTGCGCAAGCCGGGCAGCGTCGGGTTCCCGCTGCCGGGGGTGGACTTGCGCATTGCCGATCCGGAGAGCGGAATGGTCCTGCCGCAGGGCGAGATCGGGGGGATCGAGGTCAAGGGCCCCAACGTGTTCGGCGGCTACTGGAAGATGCCGGAGAAGACCGCCGAGGAATTTCGCGCCGACGGGTTCTTCATCACCGGCGATCTCGGGTTCATCGATGGAGACGGCTACGTTCACATCGTCGGACGGGCCAAGGACCTGATCATTGCCGGCGGCTTCAACATCTACCCGGCCGAAGTGGAGGCGGCGCTCGACGAGATACCCGGCATTGCCGAAAGCGCAGTGATCGGCGTGCCGCACGCGGACATGGGCGAAGCAGTGGTGGCGGTGGTCAAGGTGGCCGATCCGCCGCTCGATGCCGAAGGGGTGATTGCCGCATTGGCCGACCGCCTCGCCCGCTTCAAGCAGCCGCGCGCGGTGGTGTTCGTGGAGGAATTGCCGCGCAACACCATGGGCAAGGTGCAGAAAGCGCTGCTACGACAGGAACATGCCGGACTGTTCGCCAGCTAGAGCGCAAAAGAGAGTGCCAGCTGGAACGGACTGCGGGAGGGGAATGGAATGATCATCGTTTCGATCGCGATCCTTGTCGCGATCTTCGTGGCGGCGGTGTGGCTGCCGGTGAACATGGGGCTGATCGGCTTTGCCGCCGCGCTCGCGCTCGGCGTGTTCGGGGCGGGCCTGCCGGTGAAGGAGGTGCTGGCAGGCTTTCCCGCCGACCTGTTCCTGACCCTGCTCGGCATCACCTACCTGTTCGGCATTGCCAGCCGCAACGGCGCGATCGACTGGCTGGTGGCGCGCGCTGCCGGGCTGCTCGGCAGCCATACCGCGTTCCTGCCGCTGCTGGTGTTCATGGTTGCGGCGGTGCTGACCGCGCTTGGGGCGGTGGGGCCGGCGGCAGTGGCCATCGTCGCGCCGATCGCGATGCGCTTTTCGCGCAGCCACGGCTTCTCGCCGCTGATGATGGGCCTCTTCGTGGTCCACGGAGCGCAGGCGGGGAGCTTCTCGCCCATCTCGATCTATGGCGGGATCACCGCCAAGGTCCTTTCGGGTAGCGGCATCGTACCCGATGCGCAGTACCTGTTCCTGGCGAGCGCCGCCTTCAACGCGGCCATCGCGCTGCTGGTCTGGGCCTTCTACGCCCGGCGGGCCGCCGCAGGTGCCGGGCACGATGGCCGGGTCGAAGTGCCGGTGCTGGGCCGCGAAGGTGCCTGCACCCTGGCAGGGCTGCTTGCGCTGGCCGCAGGTGCGCTGCTGTTCAAGGTCGACATCGGGTTCATGGCGCTGATGGTGATCCTCGCCCTCGCCATCGTCGTCCCGCGCACGCAGGACGGTGCGCTCAAGCAGGTCGACTGGTCGACGATCCTGCTGATCTCGGGCATCGTCATCTATGTGACCTTGCTCGACAAGATCGGCACGCTCGATGCGATCAGCGCGATGATCGGGCAGGTCGGCTCGGCCACCCTGGCGGTGCTGCTTCTGTGCTACCTGGCAGGCGTGGTCTCGGCCTTCGCCTCGTCGACCGCGCTGCTTGGCGTGATCATTCCGCTCAGCCTGCCGATCCTTGCCGGCGGGCACCTTGCCGTCATGCCGGTGGTTGCGGCGATCTGCATTGCCAACACCATCGTCGATACCTCCCCGTTCTCAACCAACGGCGCGTTAATCGTCGGCAATGTGGCCGAGGACGAGCGGCCTGCCATGCTGCGCAAGCTGCTCGTCTACGCCACGATCGTGGTGGGCATCGGGCCGCTGGTGGCGTGGGCGGCTTTCGTGGGTCTGCCGAACCTCTAGGTTCGGGACCTAGCCGAAGCGGAAGCTGGTCACGGCAAGACCGCCGAAGAAATCGTCCTGATGGAACTGGATGCTGCATGGGTCCTGCCCTGCAGCACCGGCGACGACCATGAGTGGCAGGAGGTGTTCGGGCCGGGGATGAGCCTGCAGCGCTGCCGGCGCTGCGGTCCACCGTTCGAGCGCGGCAAGGCGCGGTGCCGCTTCGACCCCGGCGAGATTCTCGCGTAGCCAGCGGTCGAAAGCGTGCGAGGCAGTGTGCCCTTGCGCCCCGAATGCGCGGAGGTTGTGGTACGACAGGCCGGAGCCGAGCACGAGCACACCCTCATCGCGCAAGGGTTGCAGCAGCCGCCCCATGGCGATGTGCGCGGCGGCATCGAAGCTGGTGAGCACCGACAGCTGCACGATCCGGATGTCGGCCCCGGGCCGGATCGGCTGCATCATCGAGAAGGTGCCGTGATCGAAGCCGCGCTGCGCGTGCTCGCGGCAATCCATGCCGCTCGCGCGGAGCAGATCGCGCACCCGCATGGCGAGGTCAGGGCTGCCCGGTGCGGCATAGCGGATATGGTAGGTGTGCTCGGGAAAGCCGTAGTAATCGTAGAGCATCGGCGGCGCCGGATGCGTCGACACATGCGGCACGGCTTCTTCCCAGTGCGCCGACACGACGAGAATGGCCTTCGGGGTCTGGCCCAGCGAGGGGATGACCGCCTGAAGCGAGGCTTCGAGCTGGTCATAGCCCCGGCGCATCGGGCCATCCATCCAAGGCCACGGACCGCCGCCATGGTTGAGGAAGAACGTCGGCAGGCGGCTGGCGCTGGTGTTCAAGTGGCGTCCCGGCGTGTTGTTCGGGGACTGAAATGGGATCTGCGACACCCGGGGGCAAGAGCGTCAGAGCTTTACCACACGCATTTTCGGCGCGACGTTCTCGGCGGCGTTGAACCAGCGCCACAGGCCGGTGCCGGAGCGGTGTCCGGCAAGGTCGACCCAGTTGCCGAAGCCGGGATCGCGATCGGCGCAGACGACGACCACGCTGCCATCGGCTTCGAGCTTGGCCATGGAATTGTTCAGCCAGACCTTCTGGTGGACGTGATCGAGCGATTCCATCCACCAGTTGTCGATCTGCAGGTTCCACATGCGGCAATCGGGCACCGGACTCTCGATAACCAGCGCCTCGCCGGGCTGGAGGTCGAAGTAGAAGTGCCCGTACCAGATGTTGGGATCGCCGCCCGCCTTCCAGAAGATCTCCTGCGGGGCGTCGTAGAACTGGTTGGGGTGGGCCTTGAACCATTCCGACCAATTGGCGAACGTGTTGGCCGTGCCCTTGGCCCAGGCGGCGGAGGCCATGAGCTGCTGTTCGATCAGTTCGGGCGTGAGCAGAGCCGGGGCGGCAGGACCCTCGCTGATCCGTTCGACCTTGATGTCGGCGGGGACTTGCGTGTGCTTGTCGTCAAAGGTCTGGCGGACGATCAGCAGGGTGGTGTCATCGGCCATCGGCAGCCAGTTGCCGGGCTGCTGCTCCTTGCTCACGATGATTTCGAAGGTGCCGTCGGGGCCGAATTCCATGTGGGCGAATTCGATCTCGCCGGTCGAGGCCATGGTGCCATCGATGGCGTAGCGGTTGGCCTTGCTGCCGATCGAGAAATAGGGGACCGAATTGCGCTTGCCGGTGATGCGATAGGTGCGGTCACCGCGCACGACGCACTGCTGGTAGAGGTTGTCGGGATTGTCCGCGCCGATCTTGATCTTGTCATCGCAGAGCAGGAACAGGCGGGGGAAATCGGGGTCGGCACTGTCGACCAGCATGTTGAGCGCGGTGCGGGCAAGGCGGCTGAGGTAGCGCAGGCCCTCGGCCTGGTCGAGCGCGGTGGTGGGCGATGAAGGGCGGGCCAGCACATCGCCAGCTTCGGCCAGTTGCGCGCAGAACTTGCGCCACACGTGATCGAGTGTACCGACATCGGCTTGGGGATCGGTCATCTGGTCTGGCCTTTCGCGTGGGGAGACTTGGTTTGGAGCACGATATCGCAACGCTCGCCGCGCGGCTTCAGGCGCTGGAGGACCGCGAGGCGATCCGCGA
>JBKBUD010000018.1:0-39229 GCA_046290865.1 Novosphingobium sp.
ATCCTGCCCGGTTTCGATGCCGAGCGCGTGCTGAGCACCATTGCGGAGTACAAGGTCACCCACATGTACCTGCCGCCAACGGCGCTCTACCAGTTGCTGGCCTCGCCGGAACTTGGCGATCACGACTACTCGTCCTTGCGCATCTTCATCCTCGTCGGCTCGCCGTGCAGCCCGGAGAAGCTGCGTCAGGCTGTCGAAGTGTTCGGCCCGGCGATGTGCCAGTCCTATGGCCAGGTAGAATGCCCGATGATCGTCGCGTGGTTCCCGCCCGAGGACGTGGCGAAGTTCGCCACTTCCGCGCCCGAGAAGCTGGCCGCCTGCGGCAAGCCGACGCGCTCGATCAAGGTCAAGCTGCTCGATGACGACGGCAACGAAGTGCCGCTGGGCGAGGCCGGCGAGATCTGCGTTCGCGGCGCGCTGGTCACCCATTCCTACTTCGAGAAGCCCGAGGAAACCGCCGAGATCCGCAAGTTCGGCTGGCACCATACCGGCGACGTCGGCAAGTTCGACAAGGACGGCTACCTCTACATCGTCGACCGCAAGAAGGACATGGTCGTCTCTGGCGGCTTCAACGTCTTCACCGCCGAGGTCGAGGCTGCCGTGACCGAACTGGCGCAAGTGCGCGAGGCCTGCGTGTTCGGCATCCCGCACGAGAAGTGGGGGGAACAGGTCCACGCTGTCGTTGTTGCAGACGACATAACCGAGGCCGAAATCATCGCATACGCGAAGGACCGCCTCGGCGGGGTCAAGGCGCCGAAATCTGTCACGTTTATCGACTCGATTCCGCGCACCGCTGCGGGCAAGATGGACAAGAAGGCGCTGCGGGTTCCCTATTGGGGCAACGCCGATCGTATGGTCAACTGATCCGCAAAACGGACAGTCGGGAGAGAGCTGGATATGCGTTTCAAGGTCCTGGGACTGATGGCCGCACTGCTGCCGCTGGCGGCGTGCAACATCAAGAGCGACGGCGGCGGCGCGGGTGTCGCCACGGCGGGCGTCACCGACGCGATGATCGCGCAAGTGCCGGATGGCGAGTGGCTGAGCTATGGCCGTGACTATGGCGAGCAACGCTTCTCGCCCCTGACCCAGGTCAACGACAGCAATGTCGGCCAGCTCGGCCTCGCCTGGTTCCATGACCTTGAGACTGCACGCGGGCAGGAAGCCACGCCGCTGATGCACGACGGCACGCTCTACATCTCGACCGCATGGTCGATGGTGAAGGCGTTCGATGCCAAGACCGGCGCACTCAAGTGGTCCTACGATCCCGAAGTGCCGCGCGAGACGCTGGTCCGCGCCTGCTGCGATGCCGTCAACCGCGGCGTTGCGCTCTATGGCGACAAGGTCTTTGTAGGCACACTCGACGGTCGCCTCGTCGCGCTGGATCAGAAGACCGGCAGGCCGGTGTGGTCGAAGGTCGTCGTGCCGAACCAGCAGGACTATACGATCACCGGCGCGCCTCGCGTGGTGAAGGGCAAGGTCCTGATCGGCAGCGGCGGTTCCGAATACAAGGCGCGCGGCTATATCGCCGCCTACGACGTCAACACCGGCAACGAGGTCTGGAAGTTCCACACCGTGCCGGGCAACCCGGCCGATGGCTTCGAGAACAAGGCCATGGAAAACGCCGCCAAGACCTGGGCCGGCGAATGGTGGAAGCTCGGCGGCGGCGGCACCGTGTGGGATTCGATCACCTATGATCCCACGACCAATCTCGTGCTGTTCGGGACCGGCAATGCCGAGCCGTGGAACCCCGCCGCCTCGGGGCGCGAGGGTGACAGCCTCTACACCTCCTCGATCGTCGCGGTGAATGCCGATACCGGCGAATACGCCTGGCACTTCCAGGAAACCCCGGAAGACCGCTGGGATTTCGACAGCGCCCAGCAGATCACGCTGGCGGACCTCAACATCGGCGGTCAGCAGCGCCATGTCGTGCTGCACGCGCCCAAGAACGGCCACGTCTATGTGCTCGACGCCAAGACCGGACAGTTCATTTCGGCAACGCCCTTCGTGATGGTGAACTGGGCGACCGGCATCGATCCCAACACCGGCAAGGCCACGGTCAACCCCGCCGCCCGCTACGAGAAGGGCGCGCCGTTTGTCAGCCTGCCGGGCGCAGTCGGTGCGCACTCGTGGCAGCCGCAGAGCTTTAGCCCGAAGACCGGCCTTCTCTACCTGCCCGTAAACAACGCTGCATTCCCCTATGCTGCGGCCAAGGACTGGAAGGCCACCGACATCGGCTTCCAGACCGGTCTTGACGGCTATGTCACCTCGATGCCCGCCGACGCCAAGGCTCGCGCTGCGGCAATGAGTGCAACCACCGGCACGCTGGTGGCGTGGGACCCGGTCGCGCGCAAGGCGGCCTGGAAGGTGGAACTGCCAAGCCCGTCCAACGGCGGCATCCTCTCGACTGCGGGTAACCTCGTGTTTCAGGGCACGGCCGGCGGCGATTTCGTGGCCTACAGCGCGGACAAGGGCAAGCAGCTCTGGTCCTTCCCCGCACAGAGCGGCATCATCGCTGCGCCGATGACGTACGCCATCGACGGCGAACAGTACGTTGCGGTCATGGTCGGCTGGGGCGGCGTCTGGGACGTGGCCACTGGCGTTCTCGCGCACAAGGCCAAGAAGCAGCGCAACATCAGCCGTCTCGTCGTGTTCAAGCTTGGCGGCAAGGCCAGCCTGCCTGCAGCCCCGGCCATGGCCAAGATGGTGCTCGATCCGCCGCCCTTCACCGGCACGCCCGAGCAGGCCAAGGCCGGTGGCGAACTCTATGGTCGCTACTGCAACGTCTGCCATGGCGACGCCGCAGTGGCCGGTGGCGTGAACCCGGACCTGCGACACTCTGCCGCGCTCAATGCGCCCGAAGCAATCCGTTCGGTGGTGATCGACGGCGCGCTGCAGCACAACGGCATGGTCTCGTTCAAGTCGGCGCTTAAGCCCGAGGATGCAGACAACATCCGCCACTACCTGATCAAGCGGGCGAACGAGGACAAGGCACTGGAAGCCCGCTGACTTGATTGCTATGTAATATAGCAACTATAACCGAGTGGAGAGATTCATGACGCATCTTTATCCCAATCTGATCAATGGCGAGCTGATCACCACCGCAGATTCGCTCGAAGTCGTGAACCCCGCGAACGAGCAGGTCATTGGCCGGGTGCCGGCCTGTGGTGCCGCAGAACTCGACCGCGCGGTTGCCGCTGCGCGCGCGGCCTTCAAGACTTGGTCGAAGACCCCGGTCGACGATCGCCGCGCTGTCATCCGCAACATGGCAGCAGCGATCGAAGCAAACTTCGACGAGCTCTACCGCCTGCTCACCAGCGAGCAGGGCAAGCCGCACCATCAGGCGCAGGGCGAAATCCATGCCTGCGCCGGGATCATCAGCGCTCAGTCCACGCTCACCCTTGAAGAGACCGTCAACGAGGACAGCGACACCCGCTTCAGCCGCACCCGCCGCGTGCCCGTCGGCGTGGTCGCCGGGATCGTGCCGTGGAACTTCCCGCTGCTGATGGCCGTGCAGAAGATCGCGCCCGCGATCCTCACCGGCTGCACGATCGTGCTCAAGCCTTCGCCGTTCACCCCGCTGACCACGCTCAAGTTTGCCGAGCTGATCAAGGACATCGTGCCGGCGGGCGTCGTCAACATCATCACCGGCGAAGACGCTCTCGGCCCGATGATGACCTCGCACCCGGACATCGACAAGATCACGTTCACCGGTTCGACCGCCACCGGCAAGCGCATCATGGAAGGCGCCTCGAAGGACCTCAAGCGCATCACGCTCGAACTCGGCGGCAACGACGCCTCGATCGTCCTGCCCGATGCCGACGTGGAGAAGGTTGCCGAGCAGCTGTTCTGGTCGAGCTTCACCAACGCGGGCCAGATCTGCGTTGCCGCCAAGCGCGTCTACATTCACGAAGACATCTACGACGACCTGTCGAAGGCCATTGCCGAATACGCCAAGACCGTGAAGGTCGGTGACGGGTCCGAGCAGGGTACCGGCGTCGGTCCGATCCAGAACAAGAAGCAGTTCGAACGCGTCTGCGAGCTGATCCAGGATGCCAAGGACAACGGCTACAAGTTCCTCGTCGGCGGCGATGTCGATCCCTCGGGTTCCGGCTACTATGTGCCGATCACCATCCTCGACAATCCGCCGGAAGATGCCCGCATCGTGGCGGAAGAGCAGTTCGGCCCGGTCATGCCGCTGATGAAGTTCTCGAGCGACGATGAAGTGATCGCACGCGCCAACAACTCGGAATATGGCCTCGCCGGCGCGGTCTGGACCAAGGACACCGAGCGTGGCGTGAAGATCGCCGAGCAGCTCGAGACCGGCACCGTCTGGATCAACGAGTTCCTCCACCTCTCGCCCTTCGCTCCGTTCGGCGGCCACAAGCAATCGGGCTTCGGCGCGGAATACGGCATCGAGGGGCTGAAGGAGTTCACCTACAGCCAGGTGATCACGGTCAAGAAGGACGCGCTGGTCTGATCCGCGCCTGAACGTCGAAGTCGGCCCTGTCGTATCGCGGCAGGGTCGCCTCGACCTTGCACAAATGAAGGAATAGCGCAGTGCCCATCGACCTCTCGAAGATCAAGGCGATCGACGTCCACGTCCATGCCGAGGTCTCGTGCCACGATCCGGAAGATCCGGTCATGGGCCAGTTCTTCGACGCCGCTTCAGCCTATTTCAAGGCCCCGCGCGAACGCCCCAAGATGCCCGAGATCGTCGAGATCTACCGCGAACAGCAGATCGCCTTCTGCATGTTCACGGTCGATGCCGAATGCGGCATGGGCGCAAAGCGGGTTTCCAACTACGAAGTCGCCGAAATGGCGCTCAAGAACGACGACATCTGCATCGCCTTCGCCTCGATCGACCCGCACAAGGGCAAGTTCGGCGCGCGCGAGGCGCGGGACCTGATCGAGAACTATGGGGTAAAAGGCTTCAAGTTCCACGGCATCGTCCAGAACTGCCACCCCGCCGATCGCGTGGGCTACCCGATCTACGAAGTGATCGCCGAATACGGCCTGCCGGCGATCTTCCACACCGGCCACTCCGGCATGGGCACCGGCATGCGCGGCGGCGGCGGCATGCGCCTCAAGTATGGCCAGCCGATGCTGGTTGACGATGTCGCGGTCGATTTCCCCGACATGAAGATCATCCTCGCCCACCCGTCGTGGCCGTGGGTGGATGAAAGCCTGTCGATGGCGCTGCACAAGGACAACGTGTTCATCGACCTGTCGGGCTGGAGCCCGAAGTACTTCCAGCCGCAGATCATCCAGTATGCCAACACGCAGCTGCGCAAGAAGATGCTGTTCGGTTCCGACTTCCCGCTGATCCACCCGCAGAAGTGGATCGACGCTGCGCTGCAGGTCGGCTTCAAGGAAGAAGTCTTGCCGGGCATCATGAAGGACAACGCCGCGCGCCTGCTCGGGCTGGCCTGACCTCCCGAGGATGACCGACCCTGACGACATCCGTGCCTGGCAAAGGCTCGATGCGCAGATCACCACGTCGGGCCGGATCGAGGACAAGGACGTTGCGCGCCTCGCCGATCTCGGCATCGCGCATGTCGTGAACCTCGCGCTGGAGACGCATCCCGAAGCCTTGGCGGGTGAGGGAGCAAAGCTGGCGGCGCAGGGCATTGCCTATACCCATATCCCGGTTCCGTTCGACGCGCCCGGCGACGATCACTTCGCCGCCTTCGTGAAGGCAGTGGAGGAGGGACCCAAGCCGGTCCACGTCCACTGCATCATGAACTGGCGGGTTTCGGCCTTCTTCTACCGCTACAACCGCGACGTTCGCGGGCTGCCCGAGGCAGAGGCGCGCAAGCTCATGGAGCGCCAGTGGTCGCCCGAAGGCCACGACAGCAAGGAAGCCCGCGTGTGGGCTGAATTCATCGCAAGGACACCCGAGTGACCGACCTTTCGGGCAAGCACATCGTCATCACCGGAGCCTCCACCGGCATCGGCCGCGCCACGGCGACGGTCTGCGCCGCTGCGGGCGCGCGCGTCACACTCATTGCCCGTCGCGCCGACCTGCTCGAACAGGCTGCTCGCGATCTGGGCGGCAGTACCGCCTTCGCAGCAGCCGACGTTGCCGACAAGGCCGCGCTTCAGGCTGCGCTCGATCATGCCGTCGCCGCCAATGGCCCGATAGACGGCCTGTTTCTCAACGCCGGCATCGGCGGCATGTTCGCCCCGGTCGAGCGCTATACCGACGAGGCGTTCGATGCCGTGATGGCGGTGAATCTCAAGGGCGTGTTCTGGGCAATCCAGCACGTGTTGCCTGCCATGAAGGAGCGCGGGGCCGGATCGATCCTCGTCACCGGCAGCCTCGCCAGCGAGCGCGGGTTGCCGATGAACGCGGGCTATGTCGCCAGCAAGCACGCCGCCCTCGGCCTGTCGCGCGCGGTCGCCAACGAGGCCGCGGAGTTCGGCGTGCGCTGCAACTGCATCGTCCCGGGCCTGATCGAGACGCCGATGCTCGATGGCCTGCCGCCCGAAGCCGCATCGCAGATGGCCAAGGCCGTCCCTCAAGGGCGCACGGGTCAACCGGAAGAGCTGGCCAATGTCGCCGCCTTCCTCCTTTCCGACGCTGCGAGCCACGTCACCGCCCAGAGCTGGGCCGTCGACGGCGGCATGCTCGGCACAATGCGAGTCTGAAACGATGGCCCTCAAGTACTACCACGCCGAACCGCTGGCGAATTCCCTGAAGTCCATGGTCCCGCTCAAGGAGAAGGGCCTCGCCTACGAGAGCATCTACGTCGATCTGCACAAGTTCGAACAGCACCAGCCGTGGTTCACCGCGATCAATCCGGAAGGCCAGGTGCCAGTACTCGACCATGACGGCACGATCATCACCCACACCACGGTGATCAACGAATATCTCGAGGACGTCTTCCCCGATGCCCAGCCCGCCGACGCCCCGCTGCGTCCGCGCGATGCGGTCGGCGCGGCGCGGATGCGCTACTGGAACAAGTTCATCGACGAGCACGTAATGAACTTCGTCTCGATGCACGGCTGGCATCGCATGGTCGGCGTTATCGCGCGCAACATCGAAAGCGGCGATTTCGAGAAGCTGCTCGAGAGCATCCCGCTGCCCGACCAGCGCAAGAAGTGGGCAACAGCACGCTCCGGCTTCTCCGACGCGGACCTCGCCAACGCTACCGCCAAGATCGAATATGCCCTCGCCAAGGTCGAGACGCAGCTCGGGCAAACAAAGTGGTTGGCTGGTGACACCTACACCCTTGCCGATATCAACTTTTATTCGCACTGCGGCATGATGGTCGAGCGTATGTTCCCCGAGATGGAAGTGGCAAGCCGCTTCCCCCGTCTGTGCGACTGGCGCGATCGCGTCACCGCCCGCCCCGCCGTGGCCGAAGCGTTGAAGAGTGAAGACCGCACCGCGCCCGGCCTGCGCACCTGGTCGGGGCACGTGCGCTGATGGCTGGCTTCGTTCTGATTCACGGTTCGTGGCATGGTGGCTGGTGCTTTGACCCTGTCGCTGAAATCCTGCGAGCGCGGGGGCACACTGTCGTCGCCCCGACGTTGCCTGCAATGGGCGGCACGGCAGAGGAAATGGCCGCCGTCACGCTCGCCGGATGGGGCGAGTTTGCTGCGCAGCATTGTCGCAACCTGAAGGCGCAGGGAGTCGGCCCGGTTGTGCTTGCCGGACACTCGCGCGGAGGCCTCGTCGTGTCCACTGCGGCAGAGCGCGATCCCTCTGCAATGGACGCCATCGTCTACATCTGCGCAATGATGCTGCCAACAGGCATGAGCCGCGCCGAGTTCAAGGAACTTGAAGGCCCCAACCCGGCATTCGATGCAATCATTTCGAAGGTTCACGGTGGCGTGGCGACGGTGATCGACACGGCCAATGCTGCACCCGTCTTTGCACAAGTGTCGCCCCCCGATCTGGTCGCAGCGGCCATGGCGCGGTTGATGGCGGAGCCCCACGCGCCGCGTTCGGAAAAGATCGTGGTGACCCCGGAGCGCTGGGGCAGCCTGCCGCGCACTTACGTCGAATGCACGCTCGACCGCACGATTCCGATCGAGAGCCAGCGTCGCATGATCGCGATGTCGCCCGGCGCGAACGTGGTCACGCTTGAGGCCGATCACAGCCCCTACCTCTCGAAGCCCGAAGAACTGGCGGACGCGCTGGAAGCGGCAGTTCCGGCTTAATCGCCGAAGAAGTTAAGCTCCAGCAGCACGTTGTTCGGGTCTACGGTGAAAATCTGCCGCAGGCCGATGGCTTCGACGAGGTTGGTCTGGCAATCGAGGCCCATCGCGCCGATCCGTCGCATGGTTTCGTCGTAGCCCGAACAGTTGAGCGCGACGTGATGGATCGCGCCAGTGAGCGATCCCGGCTTGACTTCCCGGTCGTACATTCGCGGGCAGTCCAGCGCATTGATGTGCACGATGGCTTTGCCCCCGGCGTCGTACATCCACTGTGCGTTTTCGCGAGTGAGAGGTGGCGGGCCGTCGCGCCGTTCCAGCCCGAGCAGCGCCTTGTAGAATTCGGCCGTCTCGTCGAGCCGGTCGGTGATGATGTTGACGTGATCGAGCGCGTTGACCTGCATTTTTTCTCTCCCGCAGCAAAACGGCGGCGCAGGCATGGTGCCCCCGCCGCCGTCTGAACTCAATGGACCAAAGCGTCAGCTCTTGAAGACGACGGTCTTGTTGCCGTTGACCAGTGCGCGGTCCTCAAGATGGAGGCGCACCGCTTCGGCGAGCACGCGCCGTTCCACATCGCGGCCCTTGCGGACGAGGTCCTCGGGGCTGTCGGCATGGGTCACGGTCTCCACGTCCTGGTGGATGATCGGGCCTTCATCGAGGTCCGCCGTCACGTAGTGGCCGGTTGCGCCGATCATCTTCACGCCGCGCGCGTGCGCCTGGTGATAGGGCTTGGCGCCCTTGAAGCTCGGCAGGAACGAGTGGTGGATGTTGATGCAGCGGCCGGCAAGGAAGGCCGTAAGATCGTCGGACAGGATCTGCATGTAGCGCGCCAGCACCACCAGTTCCGCGCCCGTCTCGGTGACGATGCGCTTCACTTCGGCTTCCTGTTGCGGCTTGGTCTCCTTGGTGATCGGCAGGTGATAATAAGGCACATCGCCGATCAGCGAGATCGACAGCGCTTCCTTGGGGTGATTGCCGAGGATCGCGACGACTTCCATCGGCAGTTCGCCGATTCGCGTCCGGTAGAGCAGGTCGCCGAGGCAGTGGTCGAACTTGCTGACCATCAGCACGACCTTCCGCTTCACTGCGGTATCGCGCATGTTCCATTCCATGCCGTAATCGTCGGCAACCGGTGCGAATGCTGCGCGGAATGCGTCGATCCCGGTTTCGCCCGGGTCGAAAACCACGCGCATGAAGAACTTGCCGCTCAGCGCATCGTCGAATTGCTGTGCCTCGCGGATGTTGCCGCCCGCCTCATAGAGGTTGCCGGTGACGCGGGCGACGATGCCCGGCTTGTCCTCGCATGACAGCGTCAAAATCAGCGATGCACTCATCAAAATCTCTCCCGTCGATGCCGCGCTCATAGGGCGCAACATTTGGCATTGCGAATCTCTGATGATTTTGTATGTGTTGCATACAAGTTTTTCAATCCCTTTCACCAAAGGCCATTTCAAGTCGGGAGAGTTATGATGGCAGCCAAGAACCTCGAAGAGGTAATCCAGCAGAACGGCAACGTCGTCGAAATGCTGCGCAACTCGCAGCTCGGTGCCTATGTCTATCCGGTCGTCGCACCGGAATTCTCGAACTGGCGCAGCGAACAGTGGGCGTGGCAGCACAGCGCCGTGCTGTTCGACCAGTCGCACCACATGGTGAACCTCTACATTCGCGGTAAGGACGCCCATAAGCTGCTGTCCGACACGATGATCAACAGCTCCAAGGGCTGGACGGTCAACAAGGCCAAGCAGTACGTCCCGACCACGCCTTACGGCCACGTCATCGGTGACGGCATCATCTTCTGGGAAGAAGAAGAATCGTTCACCTACGTCGGCCGCGCGCCTGCTTCGAACTGGCTGCGCTACCACGCCGCAACCGGCGGCTACGATTGCGAGATCGAGCTCGACGACCGCTCGCCGATGCGCCCGATGGGCAAGCCCGTCTCGCGCAAGGAATGGCGCTTCCAGATCCAGGGCCCGAACGCCTGGGCCGTGATCGAGAAGCTGCATGGCGGTCCGCTGGAGCAGCTCAAGTTCTTCAACATGAGCACCATGAACATCGCCGGCAAGACCGTGCGCACGCTGCGCCACGGCATGTCGGGCGCCCCGGGCCTCGAAATCTGGGGTCCCTATGCCGAGCAGGAAGAAATCCGCGCCGCCATTCTGGAAGCTGGCAAGGAATTCGGCCTGATCGCCTGCGGCAGCCGCGCCTATCCTTCGAACACGCTCGAATCCGGCTGGATCCCCTCGCCGCTGCCCGCCATCTACACCGGCGAAAAGCTCAAGGGCTTCCGCGAATGGCTCGCTGCCGACAGCTACGAAGCGACCGGTTCGATCGGCGGTTCGTTCGTCTCGGACAACATCGAGGACTACTACCTCAACCCGTGGGAGCTGGGTTACGGCAACTTCGTCAAGTTCGACCATGACTTCCATGGCCGCGAAGCGCTCGAAGCGCTGAACCCCGCCGAGCAGCGCAAGAAGGTGACGCTCGCCTGGAACCCCGAGGACATGGCCAAGATCATGGCCTCGCTGTTCAACCCCGATGGCGACCAGTACAAGTTCTTCGACACCCCGCTCGCGAACTACGCCTCGTCGAACTACGACCGCGTCGTCGATGCGGGCGGCAAGACCGTCGGCTTCTCGATGTTCACCGGCTACTCCTACAACGAGAAGCAGGCGCTCAGCCTCGCCACGATCGATCCGGAAATCCCGGTCGGCACCGAGCTGCGCGTGGTGTGGGGCGAAGAGAACGGTGGCACCCGCAAGACCACCGTCGAGCCGCACAAGCAGATCGAGGTCCGCGCGATCGTCTCGCCGGTCCCCTACAGCCGCGTCGCTCGCGAAAACTACGCCGAAGGCTGGCGTACCGCTCGCTGAGCCCAACCAGAATGGCACCGCCCGGATTGCTGCAAAGGCAACCGGGCGGACTGCCTTGAACGATTGAGAGGATCCCGCACATGGCAGCACCGCTTATCCATCCCAACTGGGACAAGGCGCCCGACGGGATCACCGATGGCTTCAGCCTCGAGATGACCGCGAAGGACGAGGCCTCGCTGCGCGACGCCGCCCCGCTCATCCCCGCAGAAACCCCAGTCGCCGTGACCTTCCTCCCCGGCGAGGACGTCGCAGCCCGCGTCGCCGCCACTGTCGCGGTGCGCCAGCTCGGCTTCGAGCCGATGCCCCATTTCTCCGCCCGCCGGATCACTTCCGAGGACGATTTCGAAGGCTACCTTCGCGCCGTGGTCGAACAGGCTGGCGTGACGCGCTGCTTCATCGTCGCAGGCGATCCGCCCGAACCGGTCGGCCCCTATTTCGACACCTCCGCCCTGATCGCGACCGGCGCTTTCGAGCGCTCGGGCATCAAGGCGATCGGCATCGGCGGTCACCCCGAAGGGCACCCCAACATGACCGAGGCCGAATGCTGGGCGGTTCTCGAAAAGAAGGTCGCCGAGATCGAGCGGCGCGGCATGGCCCCGCTCATCGTCACCCAGTTCGGCTTCGATCCCGATGCCTTCCTCGCCTGGCTCAAGGAACTGCGCGCGCGCGGCATCGATGCGCCGGTGCGCATCGGCGTGCCCGGGCCTGCCGGGATCAAGCGCCTGCTCGCCTTCGCTGCCCGCTGTGGCGTCGGCGCGTCGACTTCGGTGCTCAGGAAGTACGGCATCTCGGTCACGAACCTGCTTGGCACGGCAGGGCCGGACAAGCTGGTCGATGCCTTTGCCCGCGGTCTTGGCCCCGAGCACGGCAAGGTCCGCCTGCACTTCTATCCCTTCGGCGGCCTGACCAAGACGCTCGAGTGGATTCACGGCTACAACAAGAAGCACGGCATCGGAGCCTGACGCGATGACCGACTTCGTCCTCGTGCACGGCGCGTGGGGCGGCAGCTTTGCGTGGGATCGGCTCAAGGCCGATCTCATCGCGGCGGGCCACCGCGTCCTCGCCGCCGACCTCACCGGCCTCGGCCGTCGCAAGGCCGAGTTCCACCCCGGCATCACGCTGACCACCCACATCGATGATGTCTGCGCCCAGATCGCCGAAGCCGGTTTCGACCGCTTCGTGCTGGTCGGCCATTCCTGGGGCGGCATGGTGATTACCGGCGTCGCCACGCGTTTAGGGGCTCAGATCGATGCTATCGTCTATGTCGACGCGTTCCTGCCGAAGGACGGCCAGTCGCTGTGGGACCTGACCGGGCAGTGGGAGCATGATCACTACATCGGCAGCCAGAAGCACAAACCCGGCGCGGTATCGCCGCTTCCCGGCCTCGAAAGCCCGGTACTGTCGGACCATCCGCTGCTGACGCTGCTCGAGGCAGTGCGGTTTACCGGCGAGGAAGCGAAGATTCCGCGCCATGTCTACATCTTCGCCAATGGCTGGAGCCCGTCACCCTTCGGCAAGTTCGCCGATGCCGTGCAGGACGATCCGGCGTGGGAGTATCACGAGGCCGAAGCCAGCCACAACGTAATGGGCGATCAGCCCGAGCAGTTGCTCGAAATCGTACTGGGCTGCGCCTAGGCCCACCCCCAACCCCTCCCGCCTGCGGGAGGGGAGTTGAAAGACCTGTTCCAGCCCTCCCGCAGGCGGGAGGGCCGCGAGACTTGGCGAGCCGCAGGCGAGCTTAGTCGCAGCGGGGTGGGCACTAGCCCTGCTGCGCCAGGCTCTGCATCCGCTTGAGGTAGCGCGCCAGCACGTCAATCTCGAGGTTGACCTTCGATCCGGGCTTGAGCGTCCCCATTGTCGTCACCTGCGCGGTGTGAGGGATGATATTGAGCGCGAAATGGCACGAGCCATCGGGCTGGTCGGCCACCTCGTTGACCGTCAGCGACACGCCGTTGACGGTGATGGAGCCCTTGGCCGCGATGTACGGCGCCAGCTCCTGCGGCGCCGAAATGCCGAACTTCAGCGATGCGCCTTCCGGGCAGATGCCGACGACTTCGCCCACGGCATCGACATGGCCGGTCACGATATGGCCGCCCAGTTCATCGCCCAGCTTGAGCGCGGGTTCGAGGTTCAAGGGCGCGCCGACCGTCCACTGTTCCGGCGCGGTGCGGCTGACCGTCTCGCCCGAGACGTCCACCGCGAACCAGCCTTCGCCCGCAACGCCGCCCTTGTCGACCACGGTCAGGCATACGCCCGAGCAGGCGATCGAGGCACCGATGGCGATCTTCGCCGGGTCCATCGCGCACGAGATCGTGATGTGGCGGTCGCCCTTGTCCTCGATGGCGAGGATGTTGCCGATTTCGGTGACGATCCCGGTGAACATAAGAAATCTCCTTCAGCGGACCCGCTCGTAGACGTCGAGCGCATCGCTGCCAAGCGTCCGCCGGTCCACATTGCGCCAGCGGCCGTGTGCTTCGGCCAGCGATGCAAGGCCGATGTCGCCGATGCAGGGCAGGCCGTCGCCCACGATGATCGGGGCGCGGTATAGCAGCAGCCGGTCGACCATATCTGCGGCCAGAAATGCCGCCGCCGCCTGCGCGCCGCCTTCCACGAAAAGATACTGCGCGTCGCCGAACGCGCCCGGAGCCGCGATGTCGGCAACTGCCACCCAGCCTTCCGGCGCCGTCCGGCGCGTCAACACCATGCGTTGCGGGCTGCGCTGCTCTAGCCCCGGCAAGCGCACGTCGAGCCTGGGCGCATCGGCGCGCAGCGTGCCGCCACCGACCAGTATGGCATCGGCTCGCGCCCGTTCGACATGGCAATGCGCCCGCGCCTCCGGTCCGGTGATCCATTTGCTGCTGCCATCGGCAAGCGCGATCCGGCCATCGAGCGATGTGGCGAGCTTCAGAGTCACGTGGGGACGCCCGAGAGCGGTGCGCGTCAGATAGCCTTCAAGTGACTGCCGCGCAGCGGTGGACGGCACGAGTTCCGCCATGATGCCAGCCTCGCGCATCGCCGCGATGCCATTCCCCGCCGTTCGAGGGTCCGGGTCCTCGACGCCAATCACAACCCGCGCAAGACCGCTTTCCAGCACCAGCGAAGTGCACGAAGGCCCGCGCGCGCTGGCATGGGCGCAAGGTTCCAGCGTCACGTAAAGCGTCGCGCCTTGCGCCGCATCGTCCGCCATGGCCAGCGCTCCGGCCTCGGCATGAGGCCGCCCCCCCGCCTGCGTCCAGCTGCGCCCGACGACCTTGCCGTCACGCACGATCACCGCGCCCACCGCAGGATTGGGCCTGCTCAAGGGACGCCCGCGCGCGGCCAGCGCCGCCGCCGCATCCAGCCAGCGCAGGTCCTCTGCACGGCTCATGGCTTTTCGGTCTGCGCCTTCTTCATCTCGGCATCATAGACCGGATTGTCGACCAGATGCTTGTCGAGCACTTCCTTGCGCGCGGCTTCCACCTTCTTGCGGTACGCCTCGCGCTCGGCCTTGCCTTCCTCATAGGCGCGCTTGGTCTCGACGCCTGTGGCATCGCCCACTGCCTTGTACATCTGGCGAATGCGCTCCTGCCGGGCTTCTTCCTCGGCTTCCTCGGCGCGGGCCTTGGCGCTTGCCGCCTTGTTTTCGGCAAGGATCTCGGCGTCGCTGCGGCCCTCGATGAAGCTCGGGAAATAGATGATCTCGGGCGGGCGGGGCAGGGCAGTGCCGCCCTCCATCGCCATCGCGGTGAACAACGTGCCCGTCACCGCCGCCGCCATCAGCAGCCCGACGCGGCGATAATCGCTGGGCGCGGTAAACACCTGCCAGAAATCGACGATGGCCCGCCGTGGGGAGACATTGCGGAAAAAGGCTCTCATGCGCGCCTAGATAGGGGGTGCAGCCCCATTGCGCTACCCATGCTTCCGGCCGTCAACCGAACAGCGCATAGAGGCTTCGTCCGTGTCGCTTCAGCCAACGGTTGGCGGCGTCGATCTCGCCTTCGTAAAGCAGGCCGAGATGGGCGTGGAATGCCGGGCTGTGATCGAAGTGCTTCATGTGCGCGACTTCATGCGCGACGACCGAGCGGCGTACGAAATCCGGCGCCATGATCAGCCGCCAGTTCATGCGAATCGACCCGTCCGCAGCGCAACTGCCCCAGCGCCGCTGCGCACGCGACAGGGAGAGGCGAGGCACCGCTTCTCCAGCGCGAGCGCAATAGTGGGCGAGGTCCTGCGCGCACTGTGCAAGCGCCTCGGCTTCCAGCCAGCGCTGCAGGCGCGTTGCCAATCCTTCGACGGGCCCGCCGACGACAAGGCGTCCATCGGCTATCGTCGGTTTGCGTCGAGCACCTGCCGACCACTCGATCTGCAGCGTCTCGCCCCGAAATGTCAGGCTTGCGTCCGGCGCAATCGTCCGCGCCTCGGGCATCCTTGCCAGCTGGCCGGCCAGCCAGTCCGCCCGATCCCGCGCAAAGGCCTCGGCATCGCCGACGCGGCCCCAGGCCGGAATGGAGACTCGCGCCTCGCTGCCGTCGGGTGCCAGCCGCAACGTCATGCGCCGGGCATGGCCGAGTTTGCGGATCACCAGCGGCAGTTCGCGTCCGCCCACCTCGATCGTGCGGCGCGAGATGGAGCGGGGAGCAGGCGTCTGCTTGGCCTTGGTATCGGCCCGCCGCAACCAGTCGAGCACGCCCTTAGCCATCGAAGTAGTCCGAAGGCACGATATGGTCCTCGATCGGCCCGGCAAGCGTCTCGCTCACCACCTTGCCGACTACGGACTGGCCGACACGGTGCACGGCATCGCGGTCGCCCGAAACCAGATAGTGCCATTCGGGCAGCGGCTTGTTCTCGGCCCGCAGGCGATAGGCGCAAGTGTCTGGCAGCCACGGCAGTTCGCGCGCCAGCTTGGGCGTCAGGCGCAGGCAATCGGGCACATAGGCGCGGCGGTGCTTGTAGTCGCTGCACCGTGCGGTCCTGAGATCCAGCAGCTTGCAGGCGACATTGGTGTGGACCACCTCGCCGGTGTCCTCGTCCTCCAGCTTGTGCAGGCAGCATTTGCCGCAGCCGTCGCACAGCGCTTCCCACTGCTCGCGGCTGAGTGTTGCCACCGGCCGTTCCCAGAAGCGGTCTTCGGTCAATTCACCCACTTGGCGAGTTCGGCAGCCACGGCCTTGCCGTCCTGCTCGGCGGGAAGCAGCGCAATCGCCGAACCATCCGGCCCCATCAGGTAGGCGGCGCGGCTGTGGTCCATGAGGTAGGCATCCGGCTTGCCCTCGTCGCGCCGCTGATAGAACACTGCCCACTTCCTGGCGACGTCGGCAATTTGCGACGGCGTACCGGTCAGCCCGACCACGTCCTTGCCGAAGTTCGAGGCGTACTTGCCGACGACGGCGGCGGTGTCTCGCTCGGGGTCGATGGTGATGAAGATCGGCACGATCGGCTTGGCGTCGGCATGCTCCTTGCGGAACAGCCGCAAGCCTTGCGCAATGTTCTGCATGTCGAGCGGGCACACGTCCGGGCAGAAGGTGTAGCCGAAGTAGACCACCCGGTACTTGCCGGCAAAGTCGCTCCACTTCACCGCCTGGCCGTCCTTACCGGTCAGCGTGAAGTCGCCGCCGATCGCCGCGCCTTCCAGCGGGGGCTTTTCGGCAGGCGCGAAGTTGCAGCCGCCAAGCGCGAAAGTGCAGGTTGCGGCAAGCGCAGCGAGGATGGATCTGAAGGTGTGGGCCATGGCGCGGCGGTTCATGCTCTGCTAACCGTGTCCTTGCAAGAGGCGAGTCCGTCAGGCGCAACTGTCTGATGGGGCACGCAACAGGAGGATCGAATGCTGTCGAACAAGCGCAGGCCGCTTACCGTCATGGCCATGCTGCTCGCTGCCGCAATGGTCACCCCGGCGCAGGCCCAGTTTTCCGACAGCTACAAGTTCCTCGAAGCCGTCCGCAAGAAGGAAGGCGACAAGGTGACCGAGGCCCTGAACGAGCCCGGCACGCAGATCGTCAACACCAAGGACTACACCACCGGACAGACCGGCCTGCACATCGTTGTCGCACGCCGCGATCTCGTCTGGGTCCAGTTTCTCATTGCCAAGGGCGCCAACGTCAACGCGCGCGACAATCGCGGCGTGACGCCCCTCGTCCTTGCCTGCGAGATGGGCTTCCTCGAAGGCGTTGACGAACTGATCAAGTCCGGCGCCCGGGTGGACGAGGCCAACAACACCGGCGAAACCCCGCTGGTCAGCGCGGTCCATCGCAAGGACCTCGCGCTGGTGCGCATGCTGATCAAGGCCGGGGCCAATCCCGATCGTCCTGACAATTCCGGTCGCTCGGCCCGCGACTATGCCGCGCTCGACAAGGGCAGCCCGGTGCTGGGCGAACTGGAAAAGGCCTCGAAGGAAGCCAAGGCCAGCGGCCCCAAGAAGACCTACGGCCCCTCGTTCTGACGGACCTGTGACGATGACCGACCAGAGCCTTGATGACCTGCGCCTCCGTCTCGCCCCGGCGATTGCTGAGGCGGCGGCATTTGATGGCTGGAAACCTGCGGCGGTTGCTGCGGCTGCCGCAATGGAAGGCGTCGATCCGGCGCTGGCCGCGTTCGCGTTCCAGGACGGGCCGATGCAGATGATCTCCGCCTGGATCGCGCGCATCGATGCCGACATGGCCGAGGCGCTCCCGAGCACGCAACTCGGCAACCTGCCGATCCGCGAGCGCATCCGCCGCCTCGTCCAGTTCCGCCTCCATGCGCTGGTCGGCAAGGAAGAGGCGTTGCGCCGCGCGCTCGCGATCATGGCCATGCCGCAGAACGTGGGCCGTGCGACCCGCTTGGGCTGGTCCAGTGCCGACGCGATGTGGCGCCTCGCTGGCGACACGGCGACCGACTACAACCACTACACCAAGCGCCTGACTCTCGGCTCGATCTACGCGGCGACGCTAACCTACTTCGCGCAGGACACCAGCGACGGCCACGAGGACACGCGCACCTTCCTCGATCGCCGCATCGAGAACGTGATGCAGTTCGAGAAGACCAAGGCCAAGCTGCTCAAGCCGCGCGAGGAAACCTTCTCGTTGACCCGGATGCTCGGCCGCCTGCGCTATCCGGCGGCGTGACGGGTAACGGATAGCGCCACCCCGCTTTCACGTCCCCCCGGCGAAGGCCGGGGTCCATGGCCTTGAAGCCGTGCAAGTCACCGGCGTAATGGATCCCGGCCTTCGCCGGGATGACGATTGAAGGGTGGCGCCAACCTCCTTTTTTGATCCAGCGCAATTCTATTGCGAATGACTTGCAAATGCCTGCCCGCTATGGCAGCGGGAACTTGTGACGCTCGATCAGCTCCCTATCGGCACGCCCGCCCGAATCGCCTCGGTAGATTGGTCCGCGCTCGTCGCGGAAGAGGCGCAGCGCCTGCGCGCGCTCGGTCTCGATGAAGGGGCGCGGGTGACGCTTGCGTATCGCGGCGTGTTCATGGGGCGCGATCCGCTGGCGGTGGAGATCGGCCGCATGACCGTCGCCATCCGCCGGGTCCACGCGCTGGCCATGACGGTCGAACCGATCGCGCAAGCCGCAGCATGAGCAAGATGCCCACTGTTGCCGCTCTGGTCGGCAATCCCAACGCGGGCAAGAGCGCGCTGTTCAACGCGTTGACCGGCGCGCGCCAGAAGATCGCCAATTATCCCGGCGTCACGGTCGAGCGCAAGGCAGGGCGCCTGCTGCTGCCTTCGGGCGAGCCGGTCGAGCTGGTCGACCTGCCCGGCTCCTACGGGCTCGAAACCACCAGCCCCGACGAGGAAGTGACCCGCAAGGTCATCATGGGCGAGCAGGAAGGCCAGGCCCGGCCCGATGTCATCGTGCTGGTGCTCGACAGCTCCAACCTCGAACAGCACCTCGTCTTCGCGCAGGAAGTGCTCGAACTCCGCCGCCCCACCGTGGTTGCACTCAACATGGTCGATCTGGCCGAGCGCGATGGCCTGACGCTCGACCCCGCCGCTCTGGAAGCTGCGCTCGGTGTACCAGTCATCCCGACCGTCGCCGTCCGCCGCCGCGGCCTCACCGAACTCGCAGCCGCAATCGCCGAAGCGCGCGACAAGCCCGAGCGCGCGCATGATGCCGCGCGCCCGCACGTCACCCTTCCCGAACGCCGCATGCTCGCCCACCAGATGGCAACCGCGGCGATCCTTTCGGAGACGGCCAAGCACCGCATCCACGCGCGCATGGACAAGGTGCTGCTTCATCCATGGGCAGGCCCGCCGATCCTCTTCGCGTTCCTGTTCATCGTTTTCCAGGCCGTGTTCAGCTGGGCCACCCCCTTCGCCGACGCGATAGACGGCGGTGTTTCGGCCTTGGGCGATCTCGCCAAGGCGACCATCCCGCCCAGCCTGTTGCGCGATCTGCTCACCGATGGCGTGATCGCCGGCGTCGGCTCGGTGCTGGTGTTCCTGCCGCAAATCATCATCCTGTTCTTCTTCATTCTGACGATGGAGGCGACCGGCTACATGGCCCGCGCCGCCTTCCTGATGGACCGCATGATGGCAGGCGTTGGCCTTTCGGGGCGCAGCTTCATCCCGCTGCTGTCGAGCTTTGCCTGCGCCATCCCCGGCATCATGGCCACGCGCAGCATCACCGATCCCAAGGACCGCCTGACCACGATCCTGATCGCCCCGATGATGACCTGCTCGGCGCGCCTGCCGGTCTATGCGGTGATCATCGCCGCGTTCATTCCCAACACGAAAGTGGGCCCAGGCGTTGGGCTTCAGGGTCTTGTCCTGTTCTGCCTCTACGTGGCCGGGATCATCGGCGCGATGGTCGTGGCGCTCGTCCTGCGCCGTTCTGTCACCAAGGGCGCCGCTTCGGGCTTCATCATGGAGCTGCCCAAGTATCAGCTGCCCACGGTCAAGGACCTCGCGCTCGGCCTGTGGCAGCGCGCATGGATCTTCCTGCGCCGCGCCGGTACGATGATCTTCACCGTCACCATCGCGCTGTGGATCCTGCTCAACTTCCCCCGCGCCGAACCGGGACAGGACCAGGTCAACGCCTCGGTCGCCGGTACTCTCGCCAATGGCCTGTCGGTCGTGCTCGAACCGATCGGCTTCAACCGTGACATGAGCCTGGCGATCATCCCCGCGATGGCCGCGCGCGAAGTCGCCGTCAGTTCGCTGGCCACGACTTATGCCGTAAGTGCCAGCGACGACGAGGATCAGGCCGCCATGGCGCTGGGCGACCAGCTCAAGTCGCGCTGGACCCTGCCGATGGCGCTCGCCTTCCTCGCCTGGTTCGTGTTCGCCCCGCAGTGCCTCTCGACCATTGCCGTGGCCCGGCGCGAGACCAATGGCTGGAAGTGGCCCGCCTTCATGCTCGCCTACCTGTTCGCTCTGGCCTACGCGGCGGCCGGGATCACCTACTGGACGGCAATTGCTGCGGGGCTGGGTTAGAAGGGTTTCACGCAGAGGCGCAGAGAAGAAGTGGAGGCGCGGAGGCCTCGCGCTCGCGGCGCAGCCGCTCTCCAATTCCGACGTTGCGTAGCCAGCGAAGTTTAGGGCCTTACGGCCCAGACTACCCCTCTGCGTCTCCCTTTCTTCTCTGCGTCTCTGCGTGAACCAATCTTCCTTCTGGAAAACTCACGGGCCTAGACTCGCACCTGACCAAAGCCATGCGCTAGGCAATCCGCCAGATCAGAAGGAACGTGATTCGATGGCAGGCAGCGTCAACAAGGTGATCCTTGTCGGGAACCTCGGGGCAGACCCCGAAATCAAGAGCTTCCAGAACGGTGGCCGCATTGCCAACCTGCGCATCGCGACCTCGGAAAGCTGGAAGGACCGCGCCACTGGCGAGAAGAAGGAGCGCACCGAGTGGCACTCCGTCGTGATCAACTCCGACGGTCTTGTGGGTGTGGTCGAACGCTTCCTGCGCAAGGGTTCGAAGGTCTACATCGAAGGCCAGCTGCGCACCCGCAAGTGGCAGGATCAGTCGGGCAATGACCGCTACACCACTGAAATCTCCGTCGGTGGCATGGGCGGCGTGCTGACCATGCTCGATGGTTCGGGCGGTGCTGGCGGCGGCGGCATGGGCGGTGGCGGCGGTGGTCGCTCGTCCGGCGGTGGCTGGAATGACGGCGGCTCTTCAGGCGGTTCGGGCGGCTTCGGCGGCGGTTCCTCGCGCGGTGGTGGCTCGTCAGGCGGCAGCGCTGGCGGTGGCTGGAACCAGGGCGGCGGCGGCTTCGGCGACGATCTGGACGACGATATCCCGTTCTGATCGTCGGATTGCTTCACGCAAGAATGACAAGGCGCCGCAGGCTCAAGCCTCGCGGCGCTTTTGTTTGTCCCGGGCTTACGTCCCCCGCGTGTCCCCGTAGAGGTGGATGTGCAGCCGGTCGGTAAAGCGCCAGCCGCGTTCCAGCGCTTCCTCGGCCAGCCAGCGCGAGCGTTCGCGCAGCACCGAACTCGCCGTGCCCTCAGGCATCACGAACAGGTGATCGCTGGCAATGCCATGGCATTCCTGCAGCGCGGCGATCTCGGCAAGGTCGGAAGCGCTTGCCACCACGAACTTGAACCATGCGCGCGGGTCGCGCGCCCACGCGTCCAGCCGCTCCGGCACCAGCGCCAGTTCCGGCGGGTTGCCGGAATGCGCCAGCTTGGGGCTGACGTTGAACTGGCCGATCAGCGGATCGAGTTCAGAATGCACCGCCACCGTGCCGTTCGTCTCGACCTCGACATGGAGGGAAGGGCGCTCCGCTTTCAGCAAGGCCACCAGCCGCGCCAGCGCAGCCCCCTGCAACAGCGGCTCGCCGCCGGTAATCACCAGCCGGTCCTCCGGATGCGACAGGATCAGCGCAGCCGCTTCGGCCTCGCTCATTGCGATCTGGTTCTCGACCTTCTCGAACGCCACCTCGTCGCGGTGCGGGCGGTTGTCGCCGGTAAAGCGCCACGTATAGGCCGTGTCGCACCAGCGGCAGGCAAGGTTGCAGCGCGAAAGCCGCACAAACACCGAAGGCCGCCCCATGCCCGGCCCTTCGCCCTGAAGCGAGGAGAAAACCTCCGGCTCTCCGGGGTTCACGGTGGCCAATACGATCGACATCTCAGGCCCCTTACTTCTTCCCCCTTGATGGGGGAAGGATGCGAAGGCTTGGCGGCGTGCCGCCTAGCCGCAGCTGGAAGGGGGTGTTTCGGGCACAGCGCGTTCACCCCCGCCCAACTTCGACTAGGCAGCAAGCTGCCAAGTCTACGTAACCCTCCCCCATCAAGGGGGAGGGGAACTTACCCCAACCGCTGCAGCGCCGCCGCAAGGCGCTCGGCCTCGGCGGCATGCATCGCGTGGTCGGCGCGGGCCTTTTCGACCGCCTCGGGCTTGGCCTTCTCGACGAACGAGGGATTGCCCAGACGCCCTTCGAGCGACTTGGCCTCCTTCTGCGAGACGGCGAGCGCCTTCTCGAGACGCGCCTTCTCCGCCGCGATGTCGATCACGCCTTCGAGCGGCACGATGATGTTGGCATCGCCAGCTCCAACCTGCATCGCTGCGCCCGCAGGTGCGCTCTCGAAGCGGATGCCGTTGAGGCGGGCGAGGCGCTCGATCGCGGCCGGGTTGGCCTCGATGATCCCACGCGTCAGCGCCGAAGGCTCGGGCAGGTAGGCGTCAAGCTTCGCCCCCGGCGCGATGCCCAGTTCGTTCTTGGCGGTGCGCAGGTTCGAAACCAGCGCAATCAGCCATTCGACCTCGCGCTTCGCTGCTGCATCCACAGCCGCTTCCGGCTTCGGCCAAGCCGCCACGATCAGCTCGACGTCACGGCTCCCAAGCGCATGCCACAGCTCTTCGGTGACGAAGGGCATGAACGGGTGGAGCATGACGAGGATCTGGTCGAGCACCCAACCCGCGACCGCCTTGGTCTCGGCGTCGAAGTTGCCCTTGATCAGTTCGATGTACCAGTCGCAGAACTGGTCCCACACGAAGTGATAGACCGTGTTCGCCGCCGCATCGAAGCGCAGGTCGGCCATCGCCTGATCGAGCGCGGCGACGGTTTCCACCACCTCGCCGATGATCCACTTGTTGACCGCCGAGGTTGCCGCAGGCGCCGCAACCGAGGTGCTGCCGGTAATGCCGTTGCTCTGGCAGAAACGGGCGGCGTTCCACAGCTTCGTGGCGAAGTTGCGGTAACCCTCGACGCGCTTCTCATCCATTTTCACGTCGCGGCCCTGGCTCTCCATCGCGCACATGAAGAAGCGCAGCGCATCGGCGCCGTACTTGTCGATCAGGCCGAGCGGATCGACCACGTTGCCCTTCGACTTGCTCATCTTAGCGCCATCGGCAGCGCGGACGAGGCCGTGCAGGTAAAGCTTCTTCCACGGCACGTAGTCTGACATTGGTCGGACTTCGTCCGCTGGCTTCATGAAGTGCAGCCCCTGCATCGCCATGCGCGCATCCCAGAAGAACAGGATGTCGAAGCCCGAGACGAGCAGGTCGTTAGGATAGTGCTTCTTCAGCAGCGGCGCGTCTTCATCCGGCCAGCCGAGAGTGGCGAAGGGCCACAGCGCCGAGGAGAACCAGGTGTCGAGCACGTCTTCGTCGCGGCTCAGCGTCACGCCTGCGCCTGCCTTGGCCTGCGCCTGCTCTTCGGTCTCGGCCACGTAGCACTGGCCATCCGAGCCATACCACGCCGGAATCCGGTGCCCCCACCACAGCTGGCGGGAAACGCACCACGGCTGGATGTTCTCCATCCAGTTGAAGAAGGTCTTTTCCCACGTCTTCGGCACGATCTCGATGGCGCCCGAGCGCACCGCTTCCATCGGCGCCTTGGCCAGCGTTTCGGCATCGACGTACCACTGGTCGGTTAGCCACGGTTCGATCACCACGCCGCCACGGTCGCCGAACGGGGTCTGGATCGTGCGCGGTTCGGCATCGTGCTGAACCTCGTTGCCTTCCTTGTCCTTGGTCACGTGCGGGATCAGGAAACCCTGTTCCTTCATCCGCTCGACCACGAGCTTGCGCGCATCGAAGCGGTCGAGGCCGATGAACTCGGCAGGCACCAGACCATCGGCGGTCTGCACTACCTTCGCCTCGGCATCGAACATGTTGAGCATGTCGGCGGCCTTGATCCCGGCGCGCTTGCCCACTTCGAAGTCGTTGAAGTCATGCCCCGGCGTGATTTTCACCGCGCCCGAACCCAGTTCGGGATCGGCGTGCTCATCGGCCACGACCTTGAAGCGGCGCCCGGTCAGCGGCTGGAGGATCTCCTTGCCGATGACAGACTTGTAGCGCTCGTCTTCGGGATGGACCGCTACCGCCATGTCGGCCAACATGGTTTCGGGGCGCGTCGTCGCAACCTCGATGTAGTCCAGCCCGTCGTCACGCTTCACGCCATCGGCCAGCGGGTACTTGAAGTGCCAGAAGCCGCCTTGCGTCTCGCGCGTCTCGACCTCGAGGTCGGAGATCGCGGTCTTGAGCTTGGGGTCCCAGTTCACCAGCCGCTTGTCGCGGTAGATCAGGCCCTGGTTGTAGAGGTCGACGAAGACCTTCACCACCGCGCGGGTGAAGTGCGGGTCCATCGTGAACTGCTCTCTGGACCAGTCCATCGAGCAGCCGAGGCGGCGCAGCTGGCCGGTGATCGCGCCGCCGCTTTCCGCCTTCCACTCCCACACCTTGTCCACGAACTGCTCGCGGGTGTAATTGGTGCGCTTGTCCTGGCGCGCCTCCATCTGGCGCTCCACCACCATCTGCGTGGCGATGCCGGCGTGGTCCATGCCCACCACCCACAGCGCATCCTTGCCGCGCAGGCGTTCATAGCGGATCGCCACGTCCTGCAGCGTGTTGTCGAGCGCGTGGCCGATGTGGAGCGACCCGGTCACGTTCGGCGGCGGGTTGACGATGGTATAGGGCGCAGCGTCAGGCCGCTCGGGCCGGAACAGGCCGTTCTGTTCCCAATGGGCATACCACTTGGCCTCGATCCCTGCGGGTTCGAAAGTCTTGGCCAGTTCGCCGGAAGTCTGCGCTGAATTCGTCTCGGTCATGCGGCGCGCCTTGCCATTCCCACGGCTCCCCTGCAAGCATTCCGGGGAACCTGCGACGTCGTTACAACGTTACGGCGCTTGTGTTGCACTTGTCGCCCTGTCCGATTTCCCCCATGAAGCGGGCAAGATGCGGGAACTGACCGATTTCCAGATTGAGGCCCCCGCGCAAGGGGAGGGCGCGACGCTCGCGTTTCGCGGGCCGATGACCGTGTCCTCGCTCGGCCTGACCGACCAGCGGCTGCGCTCTATCAGCGATTCGATCAGCGAAATCGACCTCACCGGCGTCACCCGGATGGACACGGTCGGCGCGTGGACCGTCTGGCGTCTCTCGCGCGACAACGATGCGAAGATCACCGGCTGCAGCGAGGAAGCGCAGAAGCTGGTCGATGCGATCCGCAAGGCCGATTCGAACGACCATTCGGTCACCGCCCATCGCCTGCCGCTGCTCGAACGCGTGCCCGCCCATGTCGGCATGGTCATGGCCGGGCTGGGGCATGGTGCCCTGCAGGTCCTCGGCTTCCTGGGGCAGGTGATCCTTTCGGTGGGCACGCTGCTGCGCCATCCTTCGCGCTTCCGCATGAAGGCGCTGGTTCACCAGATGGAACTGGTCGGCGTCAACGCGCTCGCCATCATCGGCTTGATGAGCTTCCTCGTCGGCATCGTCATTGCCCAGCAGGGCGCGGTGCAGCTGCGCCAGTTTGGCGCGGAGATCTACACCGTCAATCTCGTCGGCCGCCTGACTTTGCGCGAACTGGGCGTGCTGATGACCGCGATCATGGTTGCGGGCCGCTCGGGCTCGGCCTTTGCGGCGCAGCTTGGCACGATGAAGCTGACCGAGGAGGTCGATGCCATGCGCACGATCGGCGTCTCGCCGATGGAAGCGCTGGTGGTGCCGCGCATCCTGGCCACGATGATCATGATGCCGCTGCTCGGCTTCTATTCGGCCTTCCTCGGCATCATCGGCGGCGCCTTTCTGTCGAGCGTGTCGCTCGGCATCCCGTTCTTCACCTTCCTCGCCCGCATCCAGGAAGTGGTGCCGCTGCACGACGTCTGGGTCGGGCTGACCAAGGCTCCGGTGTTCGGCCTGATCGTCGCCGTGGCCGGCTGCTACCAAGGCATCAACGTCCGGAACAACGCCGAGGAAGTGGGCACGCGCACCACCGCTGCCGTGGTCATGGCGATCTTCATGGTGATCGTGCTCGACGCGTTCTTCGCGGTGTTCTTCACCAACATCGGGTGGGGCTGATGGACGAGACTGTCACCGCTCCCGAAGCTCTTGCCGACCTGCCCGATCCGTTCGAGGGCAAGTACCCGATCCGCGTGCGCGGGGTGCGCAACGTCTTCGGCAGCCATGTGATCCACGATGGTCTCGATCTCGACGTGCGGCGCGGGGAGATTCTCGGCGTGGTCGGCGGTTCGGGCACCGGCAAGTCGGTGCTGATGCGCACGATCATCGGCTTGCAGATCCCCGATGCGGGCGAAGTCGACGTACTGGGCAGTTCGATCACCGATGCCCGCGACGATGACGACATCGACATCCGCAGCCGCTGGGGCGTGCTGTTCCAGGGCGGCGCGCTGTTCTCGACGCTGACCGTGGCCGAGAACGTCGAAGTCCCCTTGCGCGAATTCTACCCCGAGATCAGCGACGAACTCCGCCACGAGATCGCGCGCTACAAGGTGCTGCTCTCCGGCCTCCCCGCCGAGGCGACGAGCAAGTACCCGGCCGAGCTGTCGGGCGGCATGAAGAAGCGCGCCGGCCTCGCCCGCGCCCTCGCGCTCGATCCCGAACTGCTGTTCCTCGACGAGCCTACCGCCGGGCTCGATCCGATCGGTGCAGCCGCGTTCGACCAGCTGATCCTCAAGCTGCAGCAGACGCTCGACCTCACCGTTTTCCTGATCACCCACGATCTCGATACCTTGTACGAGATTTGCGACCGGGTGGCGGTGATCGCCGACAAGAAGGTGATCGCGGTCGGTACGATCCCGGAACTGCTCGCGCTCGACCATCCGTGGATACAGGAATACTTCAATGGCCCGCGCGGACGCGCGGCGCAGGATGCGCAAGCGCGGCACGATGCCGTGGCTGCGACGATTTCGGACGACGGGCGTTCTTCGCCTGATCGTGATGGGGCATAAGGACTAGCCATGGAAACGCGCGCAAACCATATCTGGGTCGGGCTCGTCACGCTGGCACTGCTGGCGGCGACCGCCATGCTGACCGTCTGGATCGCGCGCCTCAACCAGGGCGATCTCAACGAATACGACATCTTCTTCAAGCAGTCGGTCGATGGCTTGGCCAAGGGCTCGGAAGTCTCGTTCTCGGGCGTGCCTTCGGGCCAGGTCAAGGACATCGAGCTGTGGGAGCGCGATCCCGAGTTCGTGCGCGTGCGCATCGCGGTCGACAAGAAGGTGCCAATCCTGCAGGGCACCACCGCCAGCCTGCTTGGCAGCTTCACCGGCGTCTCCACGATCCAGCTGACCGGCGCGGTCAAGGGCGCGCCGGCGATCGAGTGCCCTGCGGAAAACAAGCGGGCGACCTGCCCCGAAGGCGTGCCGGTGATCCCGACCAAGCGCTCAGGGCTCGGCGAGATTCTCTCGAACGCGCCGCTCCTGCTCGAACGCCTCGCCACGCTGACCGAGCGCCTGACCATGGTGCTGTCCGACAAGAACCAGAAGTCGATCGAGAACATCCTGTCGAACACGGACCGGCTGACCGGCAACCTCGCGGATGCTTCGCCGGACGTAAAACGCACCCTGGCCGAACTGCAGGCAACGCTGCGGCAGGCGAACTACACGCTGGCGAGCTTCGAGAAGCTGACCAATTCCGCCGACTCCGTATTGAATGACGAAGGCAACGGCCTGGCCCAGCAATTGCGCAAGACGCTGAAGTCGGCGCAAGGCGCGGCAGATCAGCTGCAGGGCACGCTCAGCGAGGCCCGCCCCGCCGCCCGCCAGCTCAACGAACGCACGCTGCCCGCCGCCGAAGCCGCCATCCGCGATCTGCAGGCGACCACGCGGTCCTTGCGTGAAGTGACCGACCGCCTGAACGACCAGGGCGTCGGCGGCTTTGTCGGCGGCCCCAAGCTGCCCGACTACAAGAACTGAGGAGGCGATGAAGATGATCCGCAAAGCCCTGATTGTCCCCGCGCTCCTTGCCGCCCTCTCGGGCTGCGTCAGCCTCGGCCCCAAGGTACCCGACACGCTGCTCGCGCTCACTCCAACCGCCGCGCCCGCCGCAGGCAGCGGCACCAGCGGCACCTTCGCCAATGCGCTGGTGGTGATGGAGCCTTCCGCCGAGGCGCGCCTCGCCGTCACCCGCGTGCCGGTGCAGATCGACGATGCCAACGTTGCCTATCTCAAGAAGACGATGTGGGTCGAACGTCCTTCGCGCCTGTTCCAGCGCCTGCTCGCCGAAACCATCCGCGCGCGCGGCTCGCGCCTCGTGATCGAGAGCGATCCGGGCGCTGCGGGTCTGCACCTCTCGGGCCGCCTGCTCGACATGGGCTACGACGCCCGCACCGGCTCTGCCGTGGTCCGCTATGATGCGGTCAAGGAAACCGGCGGCCGCGTCGAAACGAAGCGCTTCGAAAGCACGGTGCCGGTAGCCGAGGCCGAGGCCAAGTATGTCGGCCCGGCGCTGAACGAGGCCGCGAACGCCGTCGCAAAGCAGGTGGCGGACTGGGTCGCGTGAAGGCGGGCGGCGCTGCCATCGCGTTCGCACTCGCGCTGGCACTTGCCGGATGCTCGAAGAACGACGGTTCATCTGACGCTCCGGCAGCGGTCGCAAGCGAGCCGCATGCCACATCGTCTGCCATACCCAAGCCCCTCGCATCACCTCAGCCCGTCGGCGAACTTGTGCTGACCGGTGCCGGCATAACGGGCGCGGAAGTAGGAAAAGCGTGGAACGAGGTTTCAGGCGCGTTCGAAAAGGTCGGAGGCTATAGCAACGACGAGTTCGCCGAAGGCTGCGACTCTTACTTCCATCTCAGCGGAAAGTTTGAGGCGATGGTGGTGGACAACGCAATCATCAGAATCGATGTGACCGAGCCAGGCGTTCGCACGATCCAGGGCATCAGTATCGGGGCCAGCCTAGCGGACCTCAGGCAGGCATACGGTGATCAACTGAAACCAGAGAAGAATCCTTATGATGGCGAGGATATTCAGTACGTCTGGGAATCTAAAGATCGGGGACTCGTCTTCTATATGAGGCAGGGAAAAGTGTGGCTTATGGCAGGCGGCGGTGAAGCCATCCGCTATCCCGAAGGGTGCCATTGAGGTTGTTACCCATTCTACAGTAGCATGAGCGGGGCATAGTGTTTTTAACCCCGCGCCAGCCCCGCAAACCGCGCCGCCGCCGCGAACGCCGCTGAACGCTTTTCGCGCCGCTCCATCGCCTCGGCGTCCTTGCCCCAGAGTTCGGCCTGCCAGTCCTCCTCGAGGTTGGCGGCATCCCACAGCGCATCGAGGTCAGCCTCGGCTTGCAGCGCGGCGAGGCCGATCACCAGCGAGGCAGCAAGACTGGTCGTGTTGCGCAGGGCGGCCAGCTGGAAGGCGTCGAGCGCCTCGAGTTCATCGCGCAGGGCGGCGAGCGTCTCGACCGGTTGCGGCTTGTGGATGATGCCGGTCACGCGCCCGAACTGCACGCCCAGCCGCGCTTCGGCACTGGCCAACAGCGGTTCCCACATCAGCCGCTGGCGGGCGGCAAAGGCCTCGTCCGGTTCGGCGCGGTAGCAGAGCGTGTCGGTCTCGGCGTAGGGCAGGATTTCCCCGATCACCGAGGCGCGGTCTCCCGCCACCACGTCGATCGCGTAGTCCGCCATGTCGCGGAACAGGAACAGCGCGGGGTCGATTTCCGGTCCTTGCGCAGACCATTCCGCGGCCATGGCCTCGGCCAGAGCTTGCGTCGGCACCTGTTGCGGCCTGCCGCCCACGGTCTTGATCGCCCGGCCATCGAGCCTCACCCCGAAGCCGCCTTCTGCCGCCTCGACTGTCACTGCCTTGTAGAAACGCTTCATATCTATTCCGGAGTACGCCACCGCCGCGCCACGATGCGCGGCAGGAAGAAGAAGTCCCACAGCCCGGCCAGGGCCAGGACGATGCCGGCAAGCGGCGGGAGCGCAGCCAGCGGTCCCGGCCCCTTGCCCGCCTGCACCAGCACGCCGAGCAGCACCAGCACCGCGCCCGAAGCGCGCACGGCTTGCAACGCGAAAAAACGGCCCATTGCAGGATCGCTCACGCAATCCTCCCCAGCAACGCGCGCAGGTCCTCGATGCTCGTCGCCACCGCCTCGGCGCCAGCTTCGAGCAGTTCCTCGGTCTCGTGATAGCCCCAATCGACTCCGAACGACCGCACGCCCGCGTTCACGCCCATGTGGATGTCATAGACGGTGTCGCCGATCATCGCCGTCCGCGCGCGGTCGGCCCCGGCATCGGCGATGCATTGCTCGATCATCGAGGGATCGGGCTTTGAAGGGTGCCGGTCCGCAGTCTGCAACGAGACGAAGTGCCCGGTCAGGCCGTGTGCGGCAAGGCAGTGGGCAAGGCCGCGGTCGGACTTGCCGGTGGCGACCGCGAGTTGCCAGCCTTGTCCGGCCAATTCCTCGATCAACGTGGCGATGCCTTCGTAAAGCGGCTCGGCCACCGCCCCTGCCGCGCGGCGGGCACGGAAGGCGTCCTTGTAGAGTTCGGTGAGGCTGGCGTGTTCGTGATGCTCGCCCTCAGGGTGCAACTGGCGCATCGCCTCGTGCAGCGAAAGGCCGACGACGCGGCGGGTGAGCTGGCGCTCGGGCGGGATCAGGCCCGCAGCCTTGAACGCCGCGTCCATGGCCGCGCAGATGTCCGCCTGGCTGTCGACCAGCGTGCCGTCGCAATCGAAGATCGCCAATCTCACGGCACCAGCCTCCGCATCAGTTCGGCAATAGCTGGTGAGCCCTCGGCTTCCAGCCCCGCCGCCACGCGCGCACGCTCATCGGCGCTCTTGTTCTGCGATAGCTTGAAGGTGGGGCGCCATGCCAGCACTTCCATCTCGAAGCCGACGATGCCGCCCATCATCGCGCGCAGCTTGTCCTCGGGCATCTTGTCCATGGTCCAGGGCATGCCCTCGGAAACCCGCGCCTCATGCGCATCGGAAACGGTCTCGAGCAACCCGCGCAGGCCATCCTGATCCATCCGCCGCACCCGGCCTTCCAGCTCGAGCGCAACGTAGTTCCACGTCGGCACTTGCGCGGGATCGGCATACCAGCGGGGCGAGACATAGCCGTCCGGCCCGTTGACCACAGCCAGCGCCATCATCCCGTCGAGGTGCTTCGTCAGCGCATTGCCGCGCGCAAGGTGGAACTGCACCGCGCCGTCGCCGGTGGAGTGCAGCGGCACGTGCGCCACGCGCGGGCCGTCCGGCACTGTGGCAAAGACCATCCCGAACCCGATCTCGGCAATCAGCGCCTCGAGCAGGTCGCGGTCGTCATGCCGGAAGGACGGGGTGGGGTGCATCAATCCTTCCGCGCCCTCGGGGCAGGCTTGCCGGATGGCGCTTTACGCGGCGCGGCGGGCTTTCCGGCGGGCTTTGCTGCGCTTTTTTGGGCAGGGCCTTTCTTCGGCGGCGCGCCCTTGGTCGGACCAGCGCGCTTGCCCGTGGGCTTGCGACCGGCGCTGCCCGCACCCTTTTCGCTGTCGGCACGCTTGCGGCGTTCGCCACGACGCTCCTTGCGGTATTCCTTGGCGTGCTGCTTGGCCGCGCGCTTCTGGAAGGTCTTCTCGTCAAGCAGCTTGGGCGCTTCGAGCGGAAGATCGCCGTCTTCCTCGTAGAAGCCGAGGCTGGCCATGCTCGCCGCGAAGTGGGCCGGAAGCGGCGCGGTCACGTCGATCAGGTCGCCTTCGGGATGCTCGATGCGCAGGCGGCGTGCGTGGAGGTGCATCTTGCGGCTGATCGTGCCGGTCAGGAACGCAGCCTGCCCGCCATACTTGCCGTCGCCGACGATCGGGTGGCCGATGGCCGCCATGTGCACGCGCAACTGGTGGGTGCGCCCGGTCAGCGGCTGCAGTTCGACCCACGAGGCCGAATTGCCCGCGCGGCTGATCACGCGATAGCGGCTGCGGGCAGACTGGCCCTGGCCGCTCTCGTCGACCATCATCTTTTCACCGCCGGTGCCCGGCTGCTTGGCCAGCGGCAGTTCGATCAGCCCGTCCTTCACTTCCGGCACGCCGACGATCAGCGCCCAGTAGATCTTGCGCGCCGAGCGGCCGGAGAAGTGCTTCGAAAAGAACGCGGCGCTGCCCGGCGTACGCGCGATCAGCAGGACGCCCGAGGTGTCCTTGTCCAGCCGGTGGACGAGGCGCGGGCGCGGCTCGCCATCGGCGGCATAGGCATCGAGCAGCCCGTCGACGTGTTCATGCGTGCCGCTGCCGCCCTGCGTGGCAAGGCCCGGCGGCTTGTTGAGCACGATTGCGGCGCGGTCCTTTTCGAGGACCATCGATTCGGCGAGCTGGATCTGCTCCTCGGTCAGCGGCTTGCGCACGCGCTGGCCCTTGATCCCCGCGCCCACCGGTGTGGCGTTGCCCGGTGGCACGCGCAAGGTCTGCCCCGCCTCGAGGCGCGTATCGACATCGGCGCGCTTGCCGTCGACGCGGATCTGCCCGGTGCGGGCCCAGCGCGAAACCGTGGCAAAGCCGACTTGCGGCAGGTGGCGCTTGAACCAGCGGTCGAGCCGAGCGCCGGCATCGTCGCGGCCAACGGTGAACTGGCGGACGTTGTCGTCCGGAATCTTGCCCCTGCTCATGCTGCACCCCGCGTCAGCGAAAGGCCGATGAACAGTCCGGCCACGCCGCCCAGGAGCGAGCCGAGCGCGTAAGTCCCGGCCATGCCATAGAGCCCGCGCTGCATCAGCATGGCGGTTTCAAGGCTGAAGGCGGAGAAGGTGGTGAAGCCGCCGAGCACGCCGACGCCGAGCAGCAGGCGCAGCGATTCGCTGCCGTCCTGCCGTGCCAGCCATCCGGCCAGCAGGCCCATCAGCAGGCTGCCGCTGACATTGATGAGAAAGGTTCCCCATGGGAACACGATGTTGGGACCGGCAAAGGCGGTCACGGCGCGGCCCGCATGGTATCGCAGCATGGCACCGATGCCACCGCCGATAGCCACGATGGCGGTTGCCGTCAGGGTACTTGGAGAGTTCATCCGCCGCCCTTAGCCGCATGGCCTGCAAAATGCACGACATTGCTTGCCTTTGCGGGCCGTTTTGACTAATGGCGCTCCCGTTCGGGCCGGTCCTGTACGGATTCGGCTGGTTTTGTGTTTCCAGATTCGAGGTGACTCCCGCCGGTTTCGCGGGCTCTCGCCGTCAGATTGAGGTGTAGCGGTTTATGCAGATTCTCGTTCGCGATAACAACGTCGACCAGGCTCTTCGTGCACTCAAGAAGAAGCTGCAGCGTGAAGGCGTGTATCGCGAAATGAAGCTGCGTCGCCACTTCGAGAAGCCCTCGGAAAAGCGCGCTCGCGAGAAGGCTGCCGCCGTTCGCCGCGCTCGCAAGCTCGAGCGCAAGCGCCAGGAGCGCGACGGCGCGAAGTAAGCAGGATCGGGGCGGAAACGCCCCATCTGGCTACTTGCCGTTTGTGCCCTGATGGGCCAAGAGGGCGCCGCACTCCGGCGCCCTTTTTCGTGCGCCGGGGCCAGTTGAGTAAACTCTGGTCCATCGAATCATCCAGCGCGATTCGGGCGAATCGCGCTTGAGGGGGAAAGCATGTCGGAAATCACCCGCGTTCCGCTCCAGCCCGTCGCCAAGGGCTCCATCGGCAAGATCTGGCTTGGCGTGATCGTCGCCGTGCTGATCGGCTCGGGCGCTGCCTATGCCACGCGCTACAAGGGCGTCTCGCTTGAAACGGTGAAGGCCGGCACCGGCGCTTCGCCGACCAAGTCGGACGTTGCGCTGATCAACTATGTCGGCCGTCTCGCCAGCGGCAAGGAATTCGACCGCGGCCAGCAGGCTGTGCTGCCGCTCGAAACCGTCATCCCGGGCTTCTCCGAAGGCCTGTCGAAGATGCAGAAGGGCGGCAAGTACGTCCTCGAGATCCCGGCCGAGAAGGCCTATGGCGCCGATGAAAAGCGCAATCCGCAGACCGGCGAAGTGGTGATCCCCGCCAATTCGGACCTCGTCTTCGAAGTCGAACTGATCGACTTCAAGAGCGCAGCCGAACTGGAACAGCAGCGCATGATGCTTGAGCAGATGCGGAAGATGCAGGGCGGTGCCGGTGGTGCGCAGGGCATGCCCATGCCGATGCCGCCGATGCCCGGAGCGGCTCCGCAACCCTGATACCAGCCGGGCAGGGGGCTTTCGCGGTCCCGCCTCGGCTTGAAGCACGCCGCGCGCTCTGGTAGCGCGCGGCGTTCCTTTTTTCTTTACGACAAGAGTATCCGCCATGTCCGTAGATACCGCCACGGTGGCGAAGATCGCCTCGCTGGCCCGCATCAAGGTGACCGAGGCCGAACTTGACGCGATGGTGCCCGAGCTGAACGGCATCCTCGCCTGGGTCGAACAGCTCGGCGAAGTCGACGTGACCGGGATCGAGCCGATGACCGCCGTGATCCCCAACCACCAGCGCCTGCGCGATGACGTCGTCAATGCCGATCCGCTGACCGGCGGCGATATGCGCGATGCGGTGCTGGCCAATGCGCCCGCGCCCGAACATGGCTTCTTCGGCGTGCCCAAGGTGATCGAGTGATGGTTCGCCCCGGCTGCGCCCCCGCGCAGGCGGGGGCCTCCATCCGCAGTGCACGACCCCACGAGGTCCCCGCCTTCGCGGGGACGCAGGAATTCCGGAAATGACAGACCTTACAGATCTCGGCATTGCCGCCATCCGCGATGGCGTGGCCAAGGGCGCGTTTTCCGCCACCGAAGTCGCCACCGCGTTCAACGCGGCAGTCGAAGCGGCGCAGCCCGCCCTGAACGCCTTCATCGTCACCACGCCGGAAAAGGCGCTCGATGCCGCCGCGAAGGTCGACGAGGCACGCGCCGCCGGCGAGCCGCTCGGCACCATGGCGGGCGTCCCCATCGGCATGAAGGACCTGTTTGCCACCAAGGGCACGCAGACCACCGCTGCGTCGAAGATCCTCGAAGGCTTCAAGCCGCAGTATGAATCGACCGTTTCGCAGAAGCTGTGGGACGCGGGCGCGGGCATGCTCGGCAAGCTCAACCTCGACCAGTTCGCGATGGGCTCCTCGAACGAGACCAGCGCGTTCGGCAACGTGATCTCGCCGTGGCGCCGTCCGAACGACACCGCACCGCTTGCACCCGGCGGTTCATCGGGCGGTTCGTCCGCTGCCGTTGCCGCGCGCATCGCACCTGCCGCCACCGGCACCGACACTGGCGGCTCGATCCGCCAGCCCGCCGCCTTCACCGGTATCTCGGGCATCAAGCCGACCTACGGCCGCTGCTCGCGCTGGGGCGTCGTTGCCTTCGCCTCGTCGCTCGATCAGGCGGGCGCAATGGCCCATGACGTGACCGATTGCGCGATCATGCTCGAAGCCATGGCCGGGTTCGACCCGAAGGACTCGACCAGCCTCAACCTGCCCGTCCCCGAATGGACCGCAGGCCTCAATGCCGACATGCGGGGCAAGAAGGTGGGCATCCCGCGCGAATACCGCCTCGACGGCATGGACCCGGACGTCGCGAAGAGCTGGGACGATGGCATTGCCTGGCTGAAGGATGCGGGCGCAGAGATCGTCGAGATCTCGCTGCCGCATACCAAGTACGCGCTGCCGACCTACTACATCATCGCGCCTGCCGAAGCCTCGTCGAACCTCGCCCGCTACGATGGCGTGCGCTATGGTCTGCGGGATCTGCCCGATGGCGCCGGCCTGCAGGACATGTACGCCGCGACCCGCGCCGCCGGCTTCGGCCCGGAAGTGAAGCGCCGCATCATGATCGGCACCTACGTGCTCTCGGCGGGCTTCTACGATGCCTACTACACCCAGGCGCAGAAGGTCCGCACGCTCATCGCGCGGGACTTCACCAACGCGTTCATGGACGTCGACGTGATCCTCGTCCCCACCGCGCCGTCCTCGGCCTTTGCCCTCGGCGAAAAGAGCGCCGACCCGCTGGAGATGTACCTGAACGACGTGTTCTCGGTGCCCGCCAGCCTCGCCGGGCTCCCGGCAATGTCGGTGCCTGCCGGGCTCGACCGCAACGGGCTGCCGCTGGGCCTCCAGGTCATCGGCAAGGCGTTCGACGAGCAGGGCGTCCTCAACGCCAGTCTCGCGCTTGAACAGCGTGCGCAGTTCTCGGCACGTCCGGAGAAGTGGTGGTAAGCCAGTCGACCGGCGGGAGAAGCGCGGGCAAGCCCTTGCGCTATCCCGTCCTCGATTCCCTGCGCGGCCTTGCGGCGGTGGGCGTGGTGTTCCACCACATCCCCGCCGTGGCCGGTATTTCCGCTGCCGGATTCGACGCGAACTTCGGTCGCATGGTCGATCTGTTCTTCGTCCTTTCGGGCTTCGTCATCGCCGCGTCCTACGGGAAGAAGCTGAGCTCCGGCTTCTCGTTCTCGCGCTTCATCTGGCTGCGCTGGGGCCGCGTCTGGCCACTTCACGCCGCGATGTTGACGGTCTTTGCGCTGTCGATGCTGGCGCTGGGCCTGATGCGCCCGGAACTGCGCACCCATGGCTTCATGGCCGGGCGCAACGATCCGGCAGACCTGCCGATCGCCTTCCTGCTGCTTCAGGGCATAGTGCCCTCGCTCGGCCCCACCTGGAACCACCCCAGTTGGTCCGTCTCGGTCGAGATGTTGCTCTACATCGTCGCGGCGCTCGGCTGGCGAACCCTGCGCGGGCGGGCATGGATGCCCTGGCTCGTACTGGCCACCGCCCTGCTGACCTTCATGGCGTTGGGGCCCGGCTTCGATGGCCTCGCCTCGAACATCGCGCGCGGCCTTGCCGGTTTCGGGCTGGGCCTGACCCTGCATCGCGTGATGGAGCGCAGCGGGCCACCCGCACTGGGCACCGGTCTCGCCACGATGCTCGAGCTTGCCGCCTTCGCGGCGCTCGGCGCGGTGCTGTGGGGCAGCGGCAGCATTGCGGCCTTCGACCTTGCCGCCACCGCTCTCGTCGCGCTGGCGGCGCTGCAGCAGGGCCTCATCTCGCGCCTGCTCTGCGCCGCGCCGTTCCAGTGGCTCGGTGCGATGTCCTATGCGCTCTACATCGTTCACGTCTTCGTGATCGGCCGGGTGTTCGATCTGCTCGCCGTCCTCCAGCCGCGCTTCGGTATCTTGATCGCGGATACCGTGGTCGGCGGTCAGGACGCGCTGGTCGGCCCCGGCTTGCAGGCCGATACGATGAAGCTTCTCATCATGGCGTTGTGCCTGATCGTTTCCGTGCCCTTTGCCAGACTGATCGAGCAACCCGCGCGGGCGTGGTCGCGGCGCGTCGCCGGGCAACCCATGCCGAAACCAGCCAATTGACCCCTTTCCAACCCATCCCTCACACCTTATCGGGCGGATCATGAGCGAATATCGTATCCAGGGCGCAACCGGCGAATGGGAGGTCGTGATCGGCCTCGAAGTCCACGCGCAGGTCACTTCCAACGCCAAGCTGTTCTCGGGCGCGGCCACCGCGTTCGGTGCCGAGCCGAACACGCAGGTCAGCCTTGTCGACGCGGCGATGCCCGGCATGCTCCCGGTGCCGAACATGGAGTGCATCCGCCAGGCGGTGCGCACCGGCATGGCGATCAATGCGCAGATCAACAAGTGGTCGCGGTTCGATCGCAAGAACTACTTCTACGCCGATCTTCCGCAGGGCTACCAGATCAGCCAGCTCTACCACCCCATCGTGGGCGAGGGTTCGATCGAGATCCAGCTCGACGACAAGAACCCCGAGAGCCTCAAGACCATCGGGATCGAGCGCATCCACGTCGAGCAGGACGCCGGCAAGCTGATGCACGATCAGCATCCGACGATGTCCTACGTTGATCTCAACCGCTCGGGCGTGGCGCTGATGGAAATCGTCAGCCGCCCGGACATGCGCTCGCCCGCCGAAGCCGGGGCCTACCTGTCGAAGCTGCGCACGATCCTGCGCTATGTCGGCTCGTGCGATGGCAACATGGACCAGGGCTCGATGCGCGCCGACGTCAACGTCTCGGTCCGCCGCCCCGGAGAGCCGTTCGGCACCCGCACCGAGACCAAGAACGTCAACTCGGTCCGCTTCGTCATGGCCGTGGTCGAGCAGGAGGCCAAGCGCCAGGTCGCCCTGATCGAGGACGGCGGCACCGTGGTCCAGGAAACGCGGCTCTACGATCCCGACCGCAACGAGACCCGCTCGATGCGCTCGAAGGAAGACGCGCACGATTACCGCTACTTCCCCGACCCCGACCTGCTGCCGCTCGAGCTTGACGATGCCTTCCTCGAGGCATGCCGCGCCTCGCTGCCCGAACTGCCCGATGCCAAGCGTCACCGCTACGAGACCGCGCTGGGCCTCTCGGCCTACAATGCGGGCGTGCTGACGGCGGACGTCGAGACCGCACGCTGGTTCGAGGCGCTCCTCGCCGAAACCGCGGCCAAGGCGAAGAAGCCGGAAGCCGAGGTCGCAAAGCAGGCCGCCAACTGGCTGATCTCCGAACTGTTCGGCGCGCTGAACAAGCTCGGCAAGGGCCTCGACAACTCTCCGGTCAGCCCGGCCGCAGGCGCGGAACTCCTCGCCCTGATCGCCGACGGCACGATCTCGGGCTCGATCGCCAAGCAGGTGCTGGAAAAGATGCTCGAAACCGGCGATGGCGCGGCAGCCATCGTCGAGCGCGAAGGCCTCAAGCAGACCTCCGACACCGGCGCGATCGAAGCCGCAATCGACGGCATCCTCGCCGCCAACGCCGACAAGGTCGAGCAGTACAAGGCGGGCAAGGAAGCCCTGTTCGGCTTCTTCGTCGGCCAGACGATGAAGGCCATGCAGGGCAAGGCCAACCCCGGCGTCGTCAACGAACTGCTGAAGAAGAAGCTCGCCTGATCAGATAAAGTGCAGGGCGGACCGAGAGGGACCGCCCTGCGCTGATATCCCCGGATCGAAACCTGCCGGGAAACCCCGCCAGATCGGCAGCATCCCCCGTACGTCACGAGCCCTTGCTGCGTTAAGCCACGCAACTTGTCGTCGTTACGGAGGGCGTGCGCAATGCCTGTGCGGGAAGTTTCAGTTCAGGCCGCCGCTTTGAAGGCGAAAGCGCAGATTGCGGCCGGGGCAATGGTTGCGGGATACCTCGTCATTTCATC
>JBKBUD010000140.1:0-4524 GCA_046290865.1 Novosphingobium sp.
CAGCGGTGGCCGCAGCAATGGGCCTCGGCTTCATTCCAGTGCGCAAGCCGGGCAAGCTTCCGGTCAAGACCATCGGCATCGACTACGCTCTCGAATACGGCCGCGACCGGCTCGAGATCGACCCCACCGCAATTCCACCCGGCCAACGCGTCGTGATGATCGACGACCTCATCGCCACCGGCGGCACAGCGCTGGCCGCCGCCGAACTGCTGCGGACAGGCGGCGCGAGCGTGACCCATGCCCTCTTCGTGATCGACCTCCCCGACCTCCACGGCGCTGCCCGGCTGCGCGAAGCCGGGCTGACGGTCGAAGCTCTGATGGACTTCCCGGGGCATTGAACGAAAAAGGGCGGCCCTCCGGACCGCCCCATTCGCACCCATACGATGACCTTGCATCAATCCACCAGCATCAGCGCATCAAGAGCGACCACGCCCTCACCCGCAGGATGCAGAATCACCGGGTTGAGGTCGATCTCGCGAATCGAGGGTTCGGCGCGGAGGACCTGGCCAACCTTGACGATCAGCGCAGCCAGCGCGGGAACGTCGAGTGCGGGCGAGCCGCGATAGCCGCTGAGCAGCGCGGCGCTCTTGAGCTTCATCAGCTCCGCCTCGACCGCACCTTGCGTCAGGTCAGCCGTCAGCAGGCGCACGTCCTGCAGGATTTCTGCGGTGACCCCGCCGAAGCCCGCCAGCACCACCGGCCCCCATTCGGGATCGTTCTTCGCGCCGACGATCATTTCCATGCCGCGCTTGCCCATGGCCTCGATCAGCACGCCGTCGAGACGGATCGACGCGGAATAGGCCGCGACGTTGGCGTGGATGCGGCCCCACGCCTCACGCACGGCATCGGCATCGGCAAGGTTGAGGATCACGCCCCCGGCATCGCTCTTGTGGCCCAGCGCCGCAGCCTGCGCTTTCATCGCCACCGGATAGCCGACCGCGTCAGCCGCCGCGACCGCCGCATCGGCGCTGTCGGCAAAGCCACCCTTGGGGAAGCTCACCCCCAGCGGGCCGAGCAGTTCCTTGGACTTGTATTCGGGAATCACGCCATGCACGTCAGCAAGCCCCGGCAGCGGTGTTGCCGGAAGATCGGTGGTGGAAAGGTCCTGCGCCGCCCAGTGGGTCAGTCGCGTCACGGCACGCAGGGCGCGTTCGGTCGTGGGAAACCACGGAACGCCAGCCGCGCGCAACGCCGCGATCCGTTCGGCCGGAACCTCCGCCCCCTCGTCGAGGCCCGCGAAGATCACCGGCTTGGCCAGGACCTTGCCCTCGACGGCCGCCAGGATCGCCGGGAACTTGATCGCACAGGTGATCGGCTCTGCCTGGATGATACCCGCGATGACCGTGCCGACCCGCCCGTCATCCAGCAGCGCCTCGATGCAGCGCGTGTAGATCGCCGGTTCGGAAAGGCCCTGCGCGGTGATGTCGAGCGGGTTCGAGACCGGGACGAAAGGCGGCAATGCGGCCCGCAGCAGCGGCGAATCCTCGTCGTGCAGATCAGCGAGCGGCAGGTCGAGCTCTTCGGCAAGGTCGAGCGTCAGCGCCTTGAACGCGCCGGATTCGCCCAGCACCGCCGTCTTGCCCGAAGGCACCGCGGAGCAGCGCACCGCGATCTCGGCAATGTCGCCCAGTTCCTCGAGCGTCTCGGCAAAGATCACGCCTGCGCGCGCGACCATCGCACGCATCAGCTTGTAGTCACCTGCCATCGCGCCGGTGTGCGTAGCAGCCGATTCACGCGCCGCGCTCGACTTGCCCGGATGGAGCAGCACTACCGGCTTGCCCGCAGCCTTGGCCCGGCGTGCCGCGGCAAGGAACGCCTGCGGCTTGCGGAACTGCTCGACGATCATGGCAATCGCGTGGGTGTCGGGTTGGTCGACCAGCCAGTCGACGTAGTCCTCAACCCCGCTCGCCGCCTCGTTACCGGTCGAGACCGAGTAGGACACGCCGGCATCACGCGCGAGCAGCATGGTGCCGAGCACCGCGGCCATGGCACCCGATTGCGAGACAATGCCGATCGCACGCTTGCCTGCAGGGGGCACCGCATTGGTTTCGACGAAGGTCAGCGGAATGCGGTCGACGTAGTTGACGAGGCCAAGGCAGTTCGGCCCTTCGACCACCATGCCCGCCTCGCACGCGATCCGCGCAATCTCGCGCTGCTCGGCAAGACCTTCCTCGCCGCCCTCGGCAAAGCCGGCCGAGAAGATCACGACGCCGCCGCACTTGCGGCTTGCGAGACCCTTCACTGCATCGAGCACGCCAACGCGCGGGATCGCCAGGACGGCAACGTCCACGCCCTCAGGCAATGCCTCGACCGAAGCATAGCAGCGCTTGCCCATGATCTCGTCGCGCTTGAGGTTCACGGGATAGACTGTGCCCGTATAGCCATTGCGGTCGAGGTTGGTCAGAATCGTTGCGCCCAGTGCGCCGGGCTTGTCCGACGCGCCAACGACGGCGACGGACTTGGGGCGCAGGAAACGGTCAAGCGCAGCGTGAGACAGACTCGATTCAACGGCCATGGCATCCTCCGATTTCGCTATGTGCTATAACAATTATCGGAAGAACGGCAAGTGGGTGTGAGGATCAGGCCTGCACCACCCTTTGGTACAGGACACCGAACGGCGCGCGGCCCGAGCCATCGACAGCTTCCATCCGCACCGTATCGCCAAAGGCCATGAACGCCGTCTTCGGCTCGCCCTCGTCCAGCACTTCGATGCCGCGCCGCTCGGCGATGCAGGACGAGCCGATCTCGCGGAAGTTTGCGTTGGAGACAGTGCCGGATCCGATCACCGTGCCTGCTACCAGATCACGCGTGCGCGCTGCATGAGCGACCAGTTCATGGAAGCCGAAGCCCATGGCATGGCCATTGGCCGCACCGAAGCGCCTGTCGTTCCAGTCCACCAACAGATCGAGGCAGACCCGCCCGTCCTTCCACGCATCGCCCAGTTCGTCGGGCGTGACCGCAAACGGCGCCATCGCGCAGGCAGGCTTTGCGCCGACCCAGCCGAACCCGGTCTTCATCTCCGGCCCCGCCAAAGTGCGTAGCGACCAGTCATTGATCTGCACGACCAGTCGGATGTGCTTCATCGCCTCGGCCGCGCTCGTGCCCATCGGCACAGCATCGACGATCACGCCGAACTCGCCTTCGAAATCGATGCCGAGATCGGTGGACGGGAAGCGCGCCTCGGTCCCGGTGCCCATGAAGGTGTCCGACATGCCCTGGTACATCAGCGGCAGGTCTGTCTTCGGCTTGGTGATGCCGAGGACCGCATCCATCAGGTCCCCGTGGCTCTGGAAGGCCGAGCCATCAAGCCACTGCCACGCGCGCGGCAGGGGCGCGAGCGGCTTCGCCTCAGCGAGGGCCTCCGGGAACTCCGCGACAGCCCGCAGCGTGGGAGCCAGCGCGTCCCAACCCTCGATCAGTTCCTGCAGCGTTGCTGCCGGTGCATAGGCGAAGGCATCCCCCTGCGGCGAAACCACGACCAGGCGACCATCGCGAGTGCCGTTGTCGATTGTTGCAAGGCGCATGTCATTCTCCCGATGCTGTCTTGCCGCAACGCCTAGTCGGCTCAAGCCATCACCGCAAAGGAATGGTTTTTATCACGCGGCATAAACACGGTGAATGATGCTCAGTCCACCGGCCGCCAGTCGAACTGCAGCTCGCCCTCGCGGTGGGCAAAGCGGTTGAGATGATCCGCCACCACCTGCTGCATGCGGGCAAGGTCGCCCTCGCCGTCGATCCGGCAGGTAACTTCAAGCGCATCATCGGACGCGGCAAGCTCCACAGGTCCGAATGGCAGAGCGACCTTTCCGGCCTGAGGATCGAACGAGACTTCGAACTTGTGGCCCCAATGCTTGCACAGCTGCTGGAGATAGCGGCTGGCACTGGCGGTTGGCACGATGGCACGGCTTGCAGGCATGGAGACTCGCTTTCAAGAACAATTTCGTTACGTCTAAGATATATCTTTTCTTTGGGCAGTCAATGCCCCGATCAAACTTCGGGATGATCCCGGTTGACGAACCGGCGTCCGCCGTGGCAAGCGCCCGCTACCACAGCCACTGGGGCTGCAGTGGGCTGGCCCTGAGCGGGTATAGCATAGTGGTAATGCACTAGCCTTCCAAGCTAGCTAGGCGGGTTCGATTCCCGCTACCCGCTCCAAGGCGCCGCTCGCAAGCGATCGCCGCCCTCCACATGATCGCAAGACCCCGCGGATTTCAGCAGTATCGATGAATGGAATAACGCGGGCTGACTACGTCAGGCTTGCCGCCATGCGGCTCCTGTCCGCCACGTGCCCGGTGATGATCTCGAAGGCGCGGGCGGCCTGGCCGACGACCATGCCGATTCCGTTCAGGGTGCGGCAGCCGCGAGAACCGGCAAGCTGCAGCAAATCCGTCTGTGGTGGAAAGTAGATGATATCGGCAACCCAATGCCGGGCTTCGACATGCTCTTCGGACAGGGGCAATCCGGGATTGCCATTCATGCCGATGGGCGTTGCGTTGACGATCCCCTTGGCAATCGCGGTATCTA
>JBKBUD010000141.1:0-4422 GCA_046290865.1 Novosphingobium sp.
CCGCGCGCCTTGGCATAGTCCTTCAGCCAGGCATTGAGCGCAACGACCTGCTTCGCCGGAGACAGCGCAGGCTTCCACGGAAACTTCGCCGCCGGCAGGATGCTCCCGATCACCACCGCAATGCCGTTGGCCTTGGCGAGATCGACCATCGCCGCCACATGGTTGGTGTACATCTCCGGGCTGTTTGGCCCGGTGTTGCCGGCAAGGTCATTGGTGCCGATCATGATGTGCACGACCTTGGGCCGCAGCCGCACCACGTCCTGATAGAAGCGCACCAGGATCTGCGGACTGGTCTGCCCGCTGATCCCGCGCCCCACAGCCCCTGCCACGAACAGCGACGGTGCGAGGCCTACCCAGTTCTCGGTGATCGAATCGCCGATGAACACCACGCGCGGCGCCTGCGCTATCTGCTTGTCGGCATCGGCATAGCGGCACTCCCAGGCCCAGTCGTACTGGCGCACATAGGGGTGGCCGAAGAACAGGCCGCGCGTGTCGGTAGGGCAGGGCTTCTCGATCATGCCGTCGCCCGGTGGGGTCACCACCGGGGCTGCCGGGGCAGGGCGGTTCTGCGCCCATGCCGGAAACGCCGCCAGAGCCAGAACCGCGCCCAACGCCCGACGCATCAGATGATCCCCACGGCCTTTCCGGCGCGCTCGAACATGCCGATGATCGTCTGCACCTGATCCGCCGAATGCTCGGCGCACAGCGAGCAGCGCAGCAGCGTCATGCCCGCGGGCGTTGCCGGTGGGCGCGCAAGGTTCACGTAGAGACCTTCGTGCAGGAGCGCTTCCCACATCGCGGCACCGCGTTCGAGATCGGGCATGATCACCGCGATGATCGCGCTCTGCGGCTCGCTTGTGCCGAGCTGGAAGCCCTTGTCGCGCAGGCCCTTGTGCAGGGTCTTGGAGTTCTCCCACAAGTGCGCGCGCTTGTTTCCGGCATGCATCAGCTTGCGGATCGAGGTCGCAGCGGTGTGCACCACGCTCGGCGGAAGCGAGGCGGTGAACACGTAAGGGCGGCACACCAGCCGCATGATCTCGAACTTCGGATGGTTCGAAACGCAGAAGCCGCCGACCGTGCCGACCGACTTCGAGAAGGTGCCGATGACGAAATCGACGTCCTCGAGGCAGCCCTGGTCCTCGGCCACGCCGCGCCCGTTCGGGCCGATGAAGCCCATCGAGTGCGCCTCGTCGACCAGCACCATTGCGCCGTGTGCCTTGGCGATGCGGATCATTTCCTTGAGCGGGGCGATGTCGCCCAGCATCGAATAGACGCCTTCGAGCACCACCAGCTTGCCCGCGCCTTCCGGCACGCGCTTGAGGCGCTTTTCCATCGCCTCGATGTCGTTGTGCTTGAATGGCACCACTTCGGCATCGCCCATCTTGCAGCCGTCCCAGATCGAGGCGTGGCTGTCGATGTCGAGGATGATGTAGTCACCCTTGCCGGCGATCGTGCTGATGATGCCGAGATTGGCCTGGTAGCCGGTGGAGAACACCATGGCATGGTCCATGCCATAGAACTCCTTGAGCGCTTCCTCGCAGGCCTTGTGCCCGGCGTAGGTGCCGTTCAGCACGCGGCTGCCGGTCGTGCCCGAGCCGAAGTCGTCCAGCGCCTGCTTGCCTGCTGCGATCACGTCCGGGTCAAAGGTCATGCCCATGTAGTTGTAGGTGCCGAGCAGGATCGTCTCGCGCCCGTTGCACACGGCGACGGTCGGGCTGATCACCCGCTCCATCACCAGGTTGAACGGGTCTTCCACCCCGCCCGCCAGCAGCGCGCGGCGCTGTTCGATCAGCGGGTCGAACTTTGAAAACAGGTCGGTCATCTTCGATCTCTTATCCTGAAATCCCCTCCACTCCGCATCAGCGGACGAGGGGTGACAGCTTGCCTCAGCCCTGAAGCTTCGTCACCGCGTCGATAAGCTGGCCGTAAGTCTCGATCTCGGCCTGCTGGTTCATGCTGATGATGATGTCGAAGTCGTCCTCGATGGCCGCGACGAAGTCCATCACCGTCAGGCTGTCCCACTCGAGGTCGCCGGCAAAAGTGGTCGCTTCGGTAACTGCGATGCCCTTCTTGTTGAAGGGTTCGATCAGTTCGGCGATCTTTTCGGCGGTTGCGGCGCGATCCATCAATTCTTCTCCAAGGAGCAAGGTGTGGCCCCTGCCAGACGATTAAGGCCGAAAAGCGGCCATTGGCCACGCTTGTCAAGCGCGCTGCCTCTGTGTCATCCCCGGAAATACGGATAACCGCACAGAACGGCCCAAAGAACTGCGCCGGGAGCGGGGAGGGGGGAATGATGGCACAAGTCGAGACACAGGCCGAGCAACCGCTGGCTGCACCGTCGATGCCGTCACCGTCCGGTTACTCGAACCACGCCATTCACCTCGTCCGTACCTCGCAGCAGATCAACCTGACGCTGAGCCAGATGGCAGACGCCAAGGCCTCGATCCTGATGGGCGCGACGTTCCTTGTCTTCACCATCGCCGTCGGGCAGGCCAAGAGTGGCACACTGCCATGGTCGCTGGGCGTGCTCGCGCTGTTCGCGTTCATTTCGGCGATGTGTGCGGTGTTTGCGGTGCTGCCCTCGGTCAGCAATCCCAAGTCGGCAAAGCTCAATGACGGCAAGCCTAACAAGCTGTTCTTCGGCTACTTTACCCACATGGACGAGGGCGAATGGACCGATTCCATCCTGTCCGAACTGCGCGCTGACGAAACCGTGTTCCGCACGATGCTGCACGATATCTACCAGAACGGGCAGGTCCTGCAGCGCAAGAAGTACAAGTACCTCGCCTATGCCTACAAGAGCTTCATGGCGGGGCTGTGCCTGACGGTGCTGACCTTCATCATCGAACACGCCCACAGCGTAGCGGCGGCGATGTAGTGTGTTCTCCCCTCCCGCAGGCGGGAAGGGGTGGGGGTGGGCAGGGCGCGTATGCCCCTGTTCAAACCAGCGCGTTAACTGCCACTATGAACGGCCCGATCGACACCGGCTTGGCGAGATAGCCTTCCGCTCCCGCCGCCCGGATCGTCTCCTCGTCGCCCTTGCCGGCATAGGCCGTCACGGCAAGGATCGGGATCGCCTTCAGTTCCTCGTCGGCCTTGATCGCCTCGATCAGATCGATGCCGGAAACGTTGGGCAGCTGGATGTCCATGATCACCAGATGCGGCATGAACAGCCGGGTCTTGTCGATCGCCTCGCGACCGTCCGCCACCGGCTCCACCTCGAACCCCTTGGCCCGCAGCAGGTCGCAGAACAGCTTGCGGTTGAGGTCGTTGTCCTCGACAACCAGAATTCTTTTTGCCACTGACACGCCTGTTTCCGAAAGCTTACCGCGCCACCCTTATTGCCCGCGAAAGGCCCTGACAATCATCCGCGAGCCTTCCATTCCTGTCGACCCCGCCGCGCTCGCGCTGCAGGCTCTCGGCTGGGTCCTGTCCGATGGCGACCGTGCCGAGCGGTTCCTGAGCCTCACCGGCCTGACGCCGGATGAATTGCGCGCGGGCCTCGGTGATCCGTCCATGCTCGGTGCGGTCCTCGATTTTCTTGCCAACCACGAGGCAGACCTTGTCAACGCGTCCTTCGCGCTCGACATCTCGCCCGAAACCCTGATTACCGCCCGGAAGGAATTGTCATGAGCCGCCCCCTGATCGTCAGCGATTGCGACGAGGTGCTGCTGCACATGGTCGCCCCGTTCCGTGACTGGCTGGGCGAGGAACAGGGCGTCACGTTCAAGATGGACAGCGCCGATTTCTCCAAGGCGATGCGCTATGCCAAGGACGGCGAGTTGGTGCCACCGCAGGAAATCTGGAACCTGCTAAACAAGTTCTTCGATACCGAGATGTATCGCCAGCAGGCCATTGCCGGGGCCGTCGCCGGGATCAACGCGGTCGGGCAGGACGCCGACGTGGTAATCCTCACCAATTTGGGCGATCACCGCCGCGACATGCGCGCGCGCCAGCTGGCCGACGTCGGCATCAACGCCCGCGTCTTCACCAACCAGGGCCCCAAGGGCCCGGCACTAAAGGCGATCCTCGACGAGTACAACCCCTCGCGCGCCCTGTTCATCGACGACCTGCCGCAGCATCACGATTCGGTCTCGCAACTGACGCCCGAGGTGATCCGCCTGCACCTGTGCGGCGAACCGCTGCTCAGCCCCCATATCGACTGCGCCCACAAGGCCGGCCACGCCCACGCCCGTATCGACGATTGGGAAGCGGCACTGCCCTGGATCCTGGCGCAAATTCATGGAGAAGACGCGTGACCGATACCGTTGAAGCAAAGCTGGCCGCTCTCGGGCACACGCTGCCGCAGGCCGCCGCGCCGGTGGCGGCCTATGTGCCGACGGTCGAGGCGAACGGCCTGCTCCACGTTTCGGGCCAGCTGCCCTTCATCGATGGCAAGCTCGTCACCGGCCGCCTCGGCGA
>JBKBUD010000142.1:0-4383 GCA_046290865.1 Novosphingobium sp.
GAAGCCTTGCGAAGTGGTTGAAATCGCGTGTCGGTGAGCCGGGTGCGCGGGTGGCGACCTGGTCGCCCAAGACCGAGCTGGCCTGCCTGATACCGCTGGCGGCGGTGCGGGCAGGGCTGGTCCATGTGCCGATCAATCCGTTGCTCAAGCGCGCGCAGGTCGTGCATATCCTTGCCGACAGCGGATCTTCGCTGCTGATTTCCAACAAGGGGCGGCTGGATACGCTGGAGGTCGGTGACGCGGCCTGTCCGGTGATCGAGGAAGCTGCGGTCTGGGCGGAAGTCGAGGCCGGCGGTGGCGACGAACTGCCGCCGTCGGACGCCGCGCCCGACAGCCTCGCCGCCATCCTCTACACCAGCGGATCGACCGGACGGCCCAAGGGCGTGATGCTCAGCCAGGCCAACCTCTGGCTGGGCGCGGTCAGCGTGGCGCATTACCTCAAGATTGCGCCGCGCGATGTCGTCCTTGCCGTGCTGCCGCTCGCTTTCGACTATGGCCAGAACCAGCTGCTTTCGACGTGGTATGCAGGCGGCAGCGTGGTTCCGCTGGACTACCTCACGCCGCGCGATGTGGTGAAGGCGGTGGCGAAGCATGGCGTGACGACCATTGCCGCCGTGCCGCCGCTGTGGCTGCAGCTTGTGGAACTGGACTGGCCCGAAGATGCGCCACAGTCGCTGCGCCGCCTGACCAACAGCGGCGGTGCCCTGACGGTACCGCTGGTCCAAGCGCTGCGTACGAAGTTCCCGGCGGCTGATCTCTACCCCATGTACGGGCTTACCGAGGCTTTCCGCTCGACCTACCTCGATCCTTCGCTAGTGGACCAGCATCCGACCTCGATGGGCCAGGCGATTCCTTTTGCCGAAGTCATGGTCGTCAATGACTTGGGGGGCGAATCTCAGGCAGGGGAAGAAGGTGAACTCGTCCATGCCGGACCGCTCGTCGCGCAAGGATACTGGCAGGATGCAGAGCGCACGGCAGAGCGGTTCAAGCCGGCCCCGGCCTTCTCGAAGCTTGGCGGCATGGCCGTCTGGTCCGGCGACCGGGTGAAGCGCGATGCGGAAGGGTTGCTCCACTTCGTCGGACGGCGTGACGCCATGATCAAGACGAGCGGCAACCGCGTCAGCCCGCAGGAAGTGGAGGAAGCGGCAGTGGCGACCGGTCTTGTTGCCGAGGCTGTTGCGCTCGGGCTGCCCGATCCGCAACTGGGGCAGGCGATCCATCTTGTCGCGCGGGCAGTGCTTGGTGCTGACCGGAGCCAATTCATCCCCGCGCTGACCCGCTCCCTGCCCAATTTCATGGTGCCCCGCCATGTGCATTGGCGAGAGGTCATGCCGGTCAGTCCCAATGGCAAGCTTGACCGGGTTGCGCTTGCCGCCGAACTGGCCGAGGAGACGCAAGCATGAAGCCGCTCGGTCCGATCCCTCCCGGTTTTGACGCCATTGATGGCATGCTGGCGATTGCCGGACGCAAAGTCACGGAGCTCGTTGCCGAAGCTGGCAGCACGCCTCTGTTCGTCTATTCGCGCGATCTGCTGACCGCGCGAGTTGCAGCATTGCGTCAAGCGATGCCAGAGCGGCTCTCTATCCATTATGCCGTAAAAGCAAATCCTTACGGGCCTTTACTCAAGCATATGCTGGGGTTGGTGGATGGGTTCGACATCGCGTCCGGTGGCGAACTGGCGATCGTTCGCGAGGCTGGTATCGATCCGGCGCGGGTCAGCTTTGCCGGGCCGGGCAAGCGGGATACGGAACTGGAAGCCGCCATTGCCGCAGGCGTTACGCTTAACCTCGAATCCGAGGGCGAAGCTAGCCGCGCTCTGGCCATAGCCGAGCGTCTCGGCGTTCGTCCAAAGCTGGCAATCCGCGTCAATCCGGACTTCGACCTCAAGGGCTCGGGCATGAAGATGGGCGGCGGTGCCAAGCCCTTTGGCATTGACGCCGAGCGCGTGCCCGCGCTGGCGCGCAAGCTGATCGCGGCCGCGGCGGACTGGCAGGGCTTCCATATCTTCGCCGGAAGTCAGGCCTTGTCTGCCGAGGCGATCATCGAGACGCAGGGACAGACTCTGGCACTGGCAGCACGCCTTGCCGAGGAGTCCGGCGCGCCGCTGCCGAAGTGCAACCTCGGCGGCGGCTTCGGTATTCCCTACTTCCCGGGTGACGAGCCGGTCGATATCGCGGCCGTCGGTGCTGCCTTGGCCGAGCGCTTCGCCGATCTGCCCGAGGTCCTGCGCGAGACCGCATTCTGCATCGAACTTGGCCGCTATCTCGTTGGTGAAGCAGGGGTTTATCTCGCGACGGTGGTGGATCGCAAGGAGAGCCATGGCGAGATCTACCTCGTCACAGATGGTGGCCTTCATCACCAGCTTGCAGCCTCCGGCAACTTCGGCACGGTCGTCCGTCGCAACTATCCGAGCGCTATCGCCACGCGCTTCGGGGCACCCGTCGCGGAAGAGGCGAGCATTGTCGGCTGCCTGTGTACGCCGCTCGACCGGTTGGCCGACAAGGCTGGCTTCCCCCGCGCTGACGTCGGCGATCTCGTGGCGATTTTCTGCGCCGGAGCCTATGGCGCGAGCGCCAGCCCGGCGATGTTCCTGGGCCAGGGCCCGGCAGCGGAAATGCTTGTCTGACAACAGTATAGGTTCCCGCCGTTAACCGATGACGCCACGCCAGTCCCGTTACGGGACGGCGCCGAATGGGCGCTTGGCGTCACGCCTTCAAGCAATCAAGGCTAACGCAATCTTCACCCTTTTTGGCGATAGCCAGCGGTGAATTGCGGCCCTGCGCGCGCTGTCGATGGACAGGGCGAGCCGGGAGCCACCGCAGCAAGAAGGACTGTCCATGCCGTTCAATTCGCGCCTTACCCGTATGCTTGCCGGCACGGCCATGCTGAGCCTTGCCCTGTCGGGCTGCGGGGGCGTCGGCGCGGGCGCGCAACTGCCGCCAGCCTCGTTCGTGGCGCTGCAGGAAGGGCCGGGCGAGGAGTACGTGATCGGCCCGCTCGACGAGCTGACGATCTTCGTCTGGCGCAATCCCGAACTCGGCGCCAGCGTGCAGGTGCGTCCTGACGGGCGCATCACTACGCCGCTGATCACTGACATGCCGGCGGTGGGCAAGACGCCCTCGATGCTGGCCGAGGACATCAAGCTCCAGCTTTCGCAGTATATCCAGGAGCCGATCGTCTCGGTCATCGTCAACAAGTTTGCCGGGACCTTCAGTCAGCAGGTGCGCATCGTCGGCGCCACCGAGAAGCCGGCCTCGATCCCGTTCCGGGCGAACATGACGCTGCTCGATGCGATGATCGCGGTGGGCGGGCTTTCGGAATACGCGGCGGGCAACAAGGCGCGGCTGGTGCGGTTCGACAAGCAATCGGGCAACCAGAAGGAATATGCCGTCCGCATCGGCGATCTGCTGCGCAAAGGCGATACCAAGGCCAACGTGCTGCTGATGCCCGGCGACGTGATCATCATCCCCGAGAGCACGTTCTGAGCGCGCCCCGATGACCAGCATCTATGAAGAAGTGCGCATCGCGCTCCACGGCATCTGGCATCGGCGCTGGATTGCGCTGGGCATTGCCTGGGCGGTCTGCCTGCTAGGCTGGCTGATCGTGGCGATGGTGCCCAACAGCTATGAATCCAAAGCACGCATCTTCGTGCAGATCGACGACGTGCTGGCCGACCAGATCGGGATCGGCGGCGACCGCAAGCGCGATATCGAGCGCGTGCGGCAGACGCTGACCAGCGCGGTCAATCTCGAGAAGGTCGTCCGCGCCACGCGTCTGGGCGACAAGGTGACCAGCGACAAGCAGATGCAGGCTGCGGTCGAGAGCCTCGGAAAGCAGGTCACGGTGGTCAGCCAGCAGGACAACCTGTTCGAGATCACCGGTACCGCTGGTGGCGGCGGGCGCAACGATGGCGAGAATGCCAAGCTGGCGCAGGATGTCGTCCAGAAGATGATCGACATCTTCCGCGAGGAAAACCTTGCCGGCGGCCGTGGCGAGATGACCGATACGCTGGCCTTCATGGACCAGCAGCTGGCCGACCGGAAGAAGGCGCTCGAGGAAGCCGAGCTGAAGCGGACCGAGTTCGAATCGAAGAACGCCGGCTTCATCCCCGGCGCCGGTTCGCTCACCACCCGGCTCGAAGCCGCGCGCAACCAGATGCGCGATGTCGAGTCCAACCTGCTGGCGGCGCAGAGTGCGCTGGCCTCGATCAACGGCCAGCTTTCGGGCACGCCGCAGACCATCGCCATTCCCGGCGTCTCGGAGGGAGCCAAGGGTGCGCTGGCGCAGGCGCAGGCGGACCTCGCCTCGATGCGCGCGCGCGGGCTGACCGATGGCCACCCTGACGTGATCTCGGCCAAGGCGCAGATTGCCAATCTGCAGAAG
>JBKBUD010000143.1:0-4342 GCA_046290865.1 Novosphingobium sp.
TCTACGCCTAGCCCGGTCGGTTACCCTTCAAGGCCCAAGACTCGCTACGGGGCGTCTGGCTAGGACCTACCCCGATGGAACTCTCATCCACTGGATATCATCAGATTCTCCTGACGCACTCCAACTTGGGTTAGAGGCCCAGATCAAGGCGCTTTTCCGGAACGGGAGCATCTACTCCCTTGTGCATATTGGGTTCAGTCCGCAGCGATGACGGCGTCACGTGCTCCCCACGCGGAATGGAGTTCAATTGCGGCTTGGCCGCCTGTTCCATATGCTTCTCCCCAACCGCCTCGAGTGCGCTGGCCTTTTCGCCGCGGTTGCCTTCGATGGTACTGAGCAGCAGATCTCGACCGTTGGTGACAATTTCCAAATCATCCCGCACCCGCGTCGCCATCACATAGGTAAGCCGCTGGCTCGAGAGGTGCCGCTCGCCGCTGTGCATTACCCCAATGCCGCGATCGGTGGTCATGCCCTGGGCCTGGTGCATGTTGATGGCATAGGCGAGCCCGAGACGTTCGAGCATCGGATCGTCGCGCGGCAAGGCCAGAACTTCTCCGCGCGCGGTTTCAATACGCAGACCGTCCGGCTCAATCGAGACCACACGCGCCAGCGCCGAATTGAAAAGCCCCCTAACTTTGTCGTTCGCGCTCCAGCGGATGCGATCGCCTGTGTGCAGGCGGATCTGGCTGACCTCATGGAGCGCCAACGCGTCGCTCGACTCGCCTGACGCGATGTCGCCCGGACTGAAGCGCACGCGGCGGCCTTGCGCATCGCGCAGTGTCACCTGCCCTTTCTCGCTGATCGTGACGACCTCGTATCTTCCGGCATAGAGTCCAGCCGGCCGATCGCGCCGGAAGACCTCGACGACCAGCCCCTTGCGGTAGGTTGCCACCAGACGCAGCTCCTCTCGCGTGGCATTGACCTTTTCCAGAGTGGCAAGCGCCAGCCCCTCGCCTGTCAGCGCGCCCTCGACCTTGAGACCCTGCTGGACCAGTGCGTTCAATTCGCCGCGCGTCTCGCGGCCCGAGGCGTACAACGCGGTCTGCGCACGGACGTCGGGTGCCAACATCAACCAGCGCCGGGCCGCGACCGCGCGATAGTCGTCGCCGGCACTAATCACGCGCTCGCCCAACACATCGAAAGCCTCGCGGAACGCGCCAGTGCGGGTCAGCGAGGCCACGACCTTCATCGTTTCGGTGCGCTGACGCTGACTTTGTTCGAGATGCGCGATCGCAGGCTCGTGCGCCTGGACGAGACTGAAGGCCTTCCCGGCATCGACCGGCTGCAATTGCTGGCGGTCGCCAATCAGCACCATGCGCTTGATGCCGAGCCGATTGGCGATCGTGATCAAATCGTTCATCGCCTCGGTCGGCACCAGCGAGGCTTCGTCCAGCAGCAGGATCTGCCCGGCCAGGCGCGCGCGCGATTCCTCAATGCCCGCTCTTGTCTCGCCGCGCAGGACCGCGCGGTGTTCCTGGACGAAAGCCGCGACCGTCCCGGCAGGGATGGCGGCCTCGTCGCGCAACATGTCGACCATCTTGTTGGCCATGGCGAGGCCGGTCACCCCCCTGCCCTCTTCTGCTGCCAACGCCGCGATGCTACGGATCAGCGTGGTCTTGCCCGCCCCCGCCACACCCTGCACCACGACGAACCGGTCGGCGCTCGATAGCGCCAGCACGCCTGCGGCCAGTTGTTCGCCAGTCAGGGGGTGATCGCCGACGCCTCGCTGCAGGCGCTCAAGAGCCTCGCCCGCTGCCACGATGACGGCCCCCTGCCCCCGGCCGAGATCGATCCCGTCGAGCAGGCGGCGCTCGCCCGCGATGTGCGCCGGCGTCGTCACATGGGTGACCAGGCCATCGGCCCGCGTCGAGCGGCCCGGAATCAGTTGGCCCTCATCGTGCAAGATGCCAAGCCGTGCCTCGACCCTGTCGATGGTCACGCCCCTGATGCCGAGATTGAGGGCCGTGCTGGCAAGATCGCGCAAAGCGAAAGCCGCCTCGCGCTGGGCAAGGATGCGCAACGCCGAGGCCACCGCGAGCTCGGTCCGCATTTGCACCGGAGACAAGGCCAAGCGCGCGAGACCATTGGTCACCAGCGGATCGTCTGGGAGAAGGTAGGCGCCGACGCTGTCGCGGATGGTGCGCAGAATAGCGCCGGCCTGATGCAGCGTGGCGACCAGCCCTTGACGCGGGGGATTGGCAGCGCACCGCTCACGCGCGGCCGCGACCAGTACGCTGCCGGTAAATCCCAGGCCATCAGCCCGTTCACGCCAAGCCGCGCGCAACGCCGAGCGATCCTCGAGGTTGATCTTGTCTTCACGCGTACGTTTAGTGATCTCGCGGAGCGAGCGCGGTTCATCGGCGCCGCGCCCGAGTTCCGCCGCCTTGGCGAGAATGTCCTGCCGCCGCTGGCTGAACGCGTCAATCACTGTGCAGGGCAAACCCTCGATTTCAAACTGGCCGTGCTTGCCGGTGATGCGCGTTTCGTAGCCTAGCTTTTCGACCTCAGCGCGCAAGGCGGCATGATACGCGCTGCCAATCGCGGCATTGTTCCTCCAGAGTTCACCGTTCCACAGCGCACGCCACTGGCCGGAGGCCATGCGCGTGATTGCCGCGACCACGACGTGAATATGCGCCTGCGGATCGAGCTTGCGGCTCGTGTCGTGCTGGAACATGGCATAGACAAGATTGCCGGTGCGCACAGCATCGCCATTGCGGTTGTGATCGTAGGTGCGCGCTTCCGCGTAGGTCTTTTCCACCCAGGTCATGGTCTGGCGCACCGCCGTGCGATGCGCGGCGAGCAGGCGTTCATCGCCCGCGACATAGGCGAGCACGCTCGCCGACTTGGGCATCGAGAAGGTGAGGTCGATGCCGGCGCGGCGGTGTTCATGTGCGTTGACCACGGTCCCGTCGGGGAGTGTGCCATTGAGCAAGGTCTCGAACGTTGTCTTGCCCACGTCTCCGGACAGGCCGAGCGCCAATGCGCCCTCGCCGCCCCATTCGCTCATCTCGGACGCATGCTCGCCGGTATAGTAATCGTCCTTGGCAAAATAGCTCGCGGCACCGCCCGCCGAGCGCACCGGCGCGACCGACAACATCGCTCAATCGTCCAGTTGGGGGCCGTCGTCGCGATCGGGCGACGGCGCATGCTCGGTAGCCCCGCGCCGTCCCTGCCGCTCGTCGTACCCGAACCCGAGCTGGTCCTCGCGCTCGCCTGACGTCGGGTTGGATACTTTACGTGGTGCGGACGGCCCGCCCCGGTGCGACTGTCTTGCCCCGCGTTGGCCATCTAAGGCGCGGGCTTCGCCGGTAGTTGGCGCACGCATAGCGCCAATACGACCGGCAAGACCGGAAGCCGGCGTGGGTGATGTCTGATCGATCAGACGCGCCCCCTCGCCCGAACCACGCGGTTCCGCCTGCGGCTCGTGGGACTCGACGTCGCGGCGCTCTCCCGCCGCAAACAGATCGTCGTAGACCCCGCGGTGAACTGCCGATGGCATTCTTTCAGATCCGGCGTCCTCGATCGCCGGATCGGCGCGCGCGACATTTTCAGCGCCGCCTTCGCCCTCGGCGGCCGATTGCGGGCCGGCGGGCGGCACCCAGGCTACTGGCGTCAGCGTGGTGCGGCGCCGATAGGGCGCTGCAACCTCGGGATAGTGACGCCACTCGAGCCGAATCCGCGTCGCCGGAAACCCGTCGGGGAACTTGAGGATGCCGTAGAGCGAAGGCAGGTTCATGATGTCGGCGGGGATCATCAGCGGCTTCACATCGGTGCGCGGAGTCAGCGTCGAGGCATCGCGGGTGTTGTTGTAACCATAGGAATAGGCTTCATCCATCTCGCGGACCTCGCGATCGCCGATGAACTCCGAGCACACCCGCGCCGTCTCGGGATCGCCGGTGGTGAGAATGAGCTTGGTGCGCGCGAGCGCCGCGAGGTTTATCGCGCCCTGCTCACCATAGGTCTCCGCGAGCTTGTCGAAGCTGTGCATGCCGAGCACGAAGGCTCCGCCGAACGCGCGCGCAGTCTGTAGGCCGTGTTCGATCGCCGGCAGGCGATGGAGCGCATGGACCTCGTCGAACAGGAACCAGGTGCGCAAATCGCGTGTGCGCTCAAGCCGCATCAGTGCATTGACCGCCATGTCCATCCATAGCGTCAGCAATGCCCGGTTGAGCGTCAGATCGGTGTGGGTAGAGGTGATGAAAAGGATCGATCCGTCACGCCGCTGCTCGCGCATCCAGCGGTTGATCGAGAACGGCGGCAGACCGTCCTCAGTCGGATCGGGGAGGAAGCGCAGGACCTGCGCATTGGTATTGAACACCGCGCGGATCGATTCCGCCATGCG
>JBKBUD010000144.1:0-4299 GCA_046290865.1 Novosphingobium sp.
GCGGCGGATGACAGGTTGACGATGGAGCCGCCCCCGTTTCGCAGCATGATGGGGATCGTGTGATGCGCCGCCAGAAAAACGCTGCGGGCGTTGACTGCCATGACCCGGTCCCAGTCGGCAACAGGCCGTTCGTCGATCGGCATGATCTTGAGCGCGATGCCTGCATTGTTCACGAGAATGTCGAGCCGGTCTTCATCTGCCGTGATGGCGGCGAGCGTGGCGAGCCATGCTGCCTCGTCGCTTACGTCTAGTGCATGGAAGCGGGCTCTGCCGCCTTGCGCCCTCAGCCGGACAGCAAGGGCCTCGCCCGCATCGACCGCAAGGTCCGCAATATGGACCGTTGCTCCCTCTCGGCTGAACCGCTCGGCAATTGCCGCGCCAAGCCCCTGGGCACCACCGGTTACCAGCGCAATCTTGCCGGCAAGGCGTCCGGTTCCAGACGTGCTCATTGGCCCTCCAGTACGTTGATCGTGGCCACCCATGCCGACAGTCCGGCGACCGGGACAGCGCAGAGGATCGCCTCGTAAAGTTCCGTTTCGCTGGCTCCGGCCGTGAGCGCACCGCGCGCGTGGACTGCGGCCAGCGGATGGTAATCAGACGCAATGACCGTCACCAGGAGCAGTTCCGCGTGCTTCTTGCCAATCGGCGTCGTCGCCAGTGTGCCTTCGCGCATCAGGTAATAGGCATCGGCTGCCACAGGCAGATGGTCTACCAGCTTGCCCAGAGACACCGGCATCGAGTCGAAGTAGGCGAGGAAGTTGTCGTGTGCCTCGTTCGGCCCTACCGCGATTTCCGTCAGCGGAGTCGCGGGATCGACCCGTTCGTCATAAGTTTGCTCGACAATGCCAAGGAACCGCAGCGCCGCGCCTTCGCCGCGTGCACTGCACAAGATGGTAACACCGGATGCAGCTTCGGCAAAGGTCAGGCCACATGCCTTGCCTCGCGCCAATTCTCGGCCGGCCAGTTCGGCATAACCCTTGGTGCTGGCGGCTACGGCTACGAACAGCGCCTTGATTCGTGCAGGCAGAGCGGAATCGTTGTCGATGACGTAGCGAAACCGGGCATATCCGGCCAGTGACTTCGGCGCATTGGCCCGCAGGAGCGGCGTTGACAGCAGTTGGTTTTGGTCTGCCATGTTATACCTTTGGAGAAAGTGCTACTTTTCTGGAAACATCGGGGGCAAAGGCCAACCGACTGGTCGGACTAGATTTGGAAGCCTTGGTTCTCTCTGTCAATCCGGTGGTTCAAAACCAATTGCCCGGACCGTCGAAAATGATTCAGTGACGCGATCCCAGATTGACGTCCGACCGGTCGGTCGCCTAAATGGGGTGGTTGAGTATCACAGCTGCGGGAGGCGCGGGTGCGCGATTGGAAGGGCAAGGTTGCTGTTATCACGGGGGCGGGCAGCGGCATGGGTGCCGCCATGGCAAAACGATTCGCCGCTGCCGGAATGAAGATCGTCGTTGCCGATATTGACTTTGACGCGGCGGCAGCCACTGCGGCGGACATCGTTGCCAGCGGCGGTGAAGCGATTGCCGTCCGCGTCGATGTTTCCAGCCAAAGTGAAGTCCAGGCTATGGCCGACCGGGCGTGGGAGCATTTCGGCACGGTCAACGTGCTGGTCAACAATGCGGGTATCGTTCCCTCGGGCCGCTATCGCCCAATCTGGGAGTTCCCACTGGAAGACTGGCGCTGGTCCTTCGACGTCAACATGATGGGTGTGGTCCACGGTATCCGTTCGTTCATTCCCCGTATGATTGCCGAAGGTGCTGACGGTCATGTCGTGACGACCGCATCGGTTGCAGGCGTTATCAGCGGCGCCGGTTCGCCGGTTTACAGTGCGTCGAAGCATGGCGCGGTGCGAGCCACAGAGGCGCTTTATGCCTCGCTGCAGGATATTGGTTCGCCGATCGGCGTTACGCTGCTGTGCCCCGGTCTGGTCAACACCAACATCTATCGTTCCGAGCGCAACCGGCCGAAGGATCTGGCACCGGAGCAGGGTATTGCCGAGGAAACACCGGAGCTTAAGTCCATCGCGGACAACCTCTATCGCAGTGCCATCTCGCCCGAAGCCGTAGCGGAAATGGTGTTCGACGCGATGGAGCGGCGCCAATTCTATCTGCTGACGTCGGATAACTACGACAATTCCATTCGCGAGCGCGCTGATGCCATGCTCGAGCGTCGCAATCCGCTGTTTGAAAGCCTGCTGGACCTCAGTAAGGTCGATATCGACGAAAAGGGCGCCTGATAATGGCGCGATTGGCAGGGCGGGTGGCGCTGGTAAGCGGCGCTGCATCCGGGATCGGACTGGCGATAGCGCAGCGTTTTGCCGCCGAAGGCGCGCTGGTCGTTGCGACGGATCGCTTTGCTGATGGTCTGGCAGAGGCCATGTCCTTTCTGGACTGCGGGCCGCAGCGGCATCGTAGTCTCGTGATGGACGTGACCGAGGAGGACGGTTGGCGGGAAGCGGCGGCGCTGATTGAGCGTGATTTCGGAAAGCTCGACGTGCTAGTGAACAACGCCGGCTATGGCACGTTCAAGTCCATCCGCGAGACCAGCCTCGAAACCTGGCGTGCGATCATCGCCGTCAATCTCGACAGCGTATTCCTCGCCACACGTTACCTGTTGCCCCTGCTGGAAAAGTCGGGGCGCGGGTCGATCATCAACATGTCGTCTGTGCGCGGGATCGTGGCGGGGAACAATGCGTCGTCCTATTCTGCCGCCAAGGGCGGGGTGCGGATGCTGACTAAGTGCATCGCAGTGGAGTGCGCGGAACTGCGTAACGGCGTTCGCGCCAATTCGCTGCACCCCGGTCACATCGAAACGCCGCTGACGGCTGCAGCTTATGCCAATCCGGAAACCGCACGGGCCTTTCTGGAACACACCCCGCTCGGCCGGTTCGGCAAGCCCGACGAAATCGCCAACGCCGCGCTTTTCCTGGCCAGCGATGAGTCAGCCTACATGACCGGCGCGGAGATGGTCATCGATGGAGGTATGACCGCGATATGACCGCGAAATCCGAGTTCGCAGAATCAACGGCAGGCGAAACTGCCTATCCGAAGCTGTTTTCGCCGCTCGTAGTGGGGCGGAAAACCCTGCAAAACCGAGCGGTCATACTGCCGCACGGCACCAGCATGTTGCGCGATGGCGCGATTACGGACGATGATATCGAATACTACCGCCGTCGCGCCGCCAGCCGTCCGGGTATGATCATCACTGGGGCGGCGGTGGTCCATCCTTCCTCCGCGCGCCGCCAGCGGGTGCTGGTGGAAGACTACAGCGACCACGTTCTGCCCGGCCTTGCCAAACGTGCGCAGATGATGCGCGACTATGGCGTGGTGCCAGTGGGGCAACTGGTGCACCTTGGCCGTGAACTGATCGGGATGGACAGCGACATTCCCGCGATGGGACCATCGGCTATCCGCTCGCCGCGCGACCCCTTCTTGCCGCGCGAAATGGTTCATGCCGACATTGCAGAGATTGTCGAGGCGTTTGGTCATTCGGCGCATAACCTCAAGTCCACGGGCCATGCGGGCATCGAAATCCACGCGGCGCACGGCTATCTGCCGGCCCAGTTCCTGTCGCCGGCCACAAACCATCGCGACGATATCTACGGCGGCGATCCCGTAAGGCGCTTTCGCTTCCTGCGCGAAACAATCGAGGCGATCCGCACCCATTGCGGCGACGATTTCATGCTGGGCGTTCGGCTCAGCGCCGACGAGGAAACGGGGGAGGGGATCGAGATTCCCGATACCCTGCGCATCGTCGAGCAGCTTCAGGCACTTGGCTGCGTCGACTACGTCAGCATCACGCTGGGCGTGCGCGGTGCCTATGTGAAGGACGTCAGCCAACCCGAAGCGACAGCAGCGCGAGCCGCTGGGATCGTGCGCCAGAACTGCGATCTGCCCGTGATCGTCGGCCAACGGATTACGAGGCCCGATCTTGCAGAGCAGATCCTCGCAGACGGCAAGGCCGACATGGTCGGCATGGCGCGCGCGTTCATAGCCGATCCGGACTGGCTCCAGCGCGCACGCGAGGGGGCCTTCGAGAAAGTGCGCCCCTGCCTTGGCCTCAACCAGGATTGCCGTTCGTTCGCGCCGCACCTGCACTGCGCGGTCAACCCGCAGGCGGGCCGGGAACGGGTTGCTCCGTTCAATGGCGAAGTTGCGGCGCCGAATTCGCGCCGCCTGGCGATTATCGGCGGGGGACCGGCAGGGCTGGAATTCGCCCGCTCGGCAGCGCTGCGCGGGCATCGCCCGGAATTGTTCGAAGCCAGCGATGGTGTGGGCGGCCAGTTCC
>JBKBUD010000145.1:0-4238 GCA_046290865.1 Novosphingobium sp.
GAAGATGGCGCTGTGCTGCATGGCTATCGCTCGAAAGAGGTCATCGAGGCCTGGCTCGCGGCCGGACGCGTGGGAGCAAAAGCGTCGTGAAGCGGGTGATCATGGCCTGTCAGGCGGGCTTTCTTCTCCTACCCGGCTGCGCAATGCTGCGTGACAACGTCAAAGGCAGCTTTGCCTGTCAAGCACCGGGCGGGACTTGCGCACCTTCGAGCGTCATCGACGATGCTGCAATCGAAGATATTGCCAGCGTGGATGGCATCGATGGCCGCGCAACGCCATCTAGGCACCCCAAAGCGGTTCATGGGGCGGGATCGAACTCGGCGCGATCAGGCATGCTCGGCTCGAACTCGCCCGATGGGCCCCCGGCCTCCACGTTCAGCTCGTTGCGCATCATCTTTCCGGCGCATGTCGATAGCTACGGACGGTTGCACGAGACAGCGGCAGTTCGCCTGCCTCTGGCAGAATCAGCGCCGTTGCAGCGAGCATCCAGCAACTTTGGTGCCGAAACGCACGTCACTGGCCCGCATCTTTCAACCCTTGCCACTATGGCGCCTCAACTGGAACCGGACAGCGTCCCTGCACCAGCTTCCCTGCAAGGCGACGATGGTGCAAAACCTGCTGCGGCAAATGCATCTACCCATCCACTTGCGCCGATCGATGCCATAAAAGCCGAGGTGGCAGCAGCGCTTGCCCCCGCGCGCAAGGCGCCCGATCTGCCTGTCGCGACGCTGCAGGTGCCATGATGCTCGCGCGCCTCATCGAACTCGTGACAGGCGATGCTAGGCAGCCCGAAGCGTCAGCACCTGCGCTGCAGGTGCCAATGTTTGCAAATCTCCTTGGGTATCGGGCCTACGATGCGGCCAATGGGTTGTTCTATCAGACCCGCTCGAAGGGCTTTGTGCTCGAACTGTCGCCGCTCACGGGAGCCGACGAGCGCGTTGCCGACATCGTCGAGACGGTCTTTGCCGATGTCCTGCTGCCAGGTGCACAGTTCCAGATCGTAAATTACGCGAGCCCGCGCATCGCCGAGAAAATCCAGGAGTGGGTCCTACCGCGCTTTCGCGCCGGCGCGGTCTTCGAGCGGCTTGCGCGCTATCGGCTTGACCTTTTGCGCACTGGGGCATGGACATCGCTTGCCCGTGACGGGCCCTTTCTGCTGCGCCAGTTCCGTGTCTTGCTGAGCGCCGGCGCACCTGACGGATCGGGCCTGTCGAGCGAAGACCTCGTTGCCATGCGCGATGGTATCGTGGCAGCATTTGACGCCATTGGTATTCCCAGCAGGACCCTTGGCCCTCTCGATCTGATCCGGTTCATCGACGATGTGCTTTGCCCCTCGACGGGGGCAGGCGACGATGCAGCGCATTACAGCCCGTTGGACCCGATCAACGCGCAATGCATACGCCGCGACCTGGTGACGCGGGTCGATCCTGATCGCATCATTCTTCACGCGCCCTCGTTGCGCGCCACTGGCGCAATGGTTCGCGATGTTCCCGAATTTGCCGAATACAGCCCCGACACTTTCGATGTGCGAACGATGGCGGTTCGCCATTTCCCGGAGCGCTGGGCACCGTGGGATACCCAGAAGATCATCGGCGATGTGTTCAACCCGAAGCTCTGCCTGCCTTGCCCTGTGCTTCAGACCATCTGCGGCGTTGTCCCGTCTATCGAAGCTTCTGAAACGCGGGCAGGCTTCAAGTTCGCACGCACCACGCAGCTAGCCGACGGGAAGGCTGCCCGGCTTGTTCCGACCTTGAAACGACAGTCGCACGAGTGGGAGCATGTCCAGGCGCAGGTTCGCCACGGGCAGAAGCTGATGCGGGTCTATTACGCCGTGACCATGATTTCGCCGCAGGGCCGTGGCGAGGTCAACCAGCGTATCTTGAAGGCCATCTATAAGGCTGCAGGCTGGGACCTCATCGATGAAACCTATCTGCAGGTCATGGGTCTGTTAGCATCGTTTCCGCTGCTGCTGGCCGATGGGCTTGGCGAGGACCTTGGCCGCATGAAGCGGCTGCGCACCGTCCTGTCAGCCAATGTTGCCTCAATGGCGCCGCTCCAGGGCGAATATGTTGGCGGTGCCATCCCGCATCTGCTGTTCGTCGGACGGCGCGGGCAACCGCAGTTCTGGTCGCCATTCCAGAATGCTGCCGGCAACCACAATGTCGCGATCGCCGGCAAGTCTGGTTCTGGCAAGTCGGTGTTGCTGCAGGATCTGACTGCGAGCCTTGCCGGGGTTGGTGCGCGCACCATCGTGATCGACGACGGACGCTCCTTCGAACATATGGCCAAGGCGCTGGGCGGTACTTTCACCGAATTCCGCCTTTCGTCGGGATTGTCACTCAACCCGTTCCGGATGATTGATGCCGATCTTGCCGCAAGCGACGCTGACTATCGGGTTGATTGCCTCGCTATGCTCAAGGCGATTGTCGCCCAGATGGCGCGCTTCGAGTCTCGCCTCAATGACACCGAGCGCGGTCTGATCGACGCGGCGGTCAACCGTGCCTGGGAAAGCTGCGGTGAGAAGGGCACGATCGATGCCGTGATCGCGGCGTTGCAGGACTCGGGCAATCTCTTTGCCGATGATCTTGCAACCGCTCTTCTGCCCTTTGCTGCAAGCGGAACGTTCGGACGGTTCTTTACAGGTGAGGCAGCGCTTGATCTGTCTGCGGACCTCACGGTCTTCGAACTGTCTGACCTTGCCTCGCGCGAGGAACTGCGCAGCGTGGTGCTGACCTCGATCATGTTTGTTGCATCGCAGACCATGCGCAAGCTTGACCGGGCAATTCCAAAGGCGCTGATCGTCGATGAAGCCTGGCAGATGCTCAAGGGCGGCGCCATGGCAGACTTCATCGAAACATATTCTCGCACTTGCCGCAAATATGGCGCGTCGCTGATCACTGCCACGCAGTCGATCAACGACTACTACAAGTCGGACGGCTCACGCGCTGCACTCGAGAATTCGGACTGGTTTGTCGTGCTGCAGCAGAAGGCTGAAACGATCGCGGATTTCCGCAAATCAGACCGTTTCGAGATGGACAATCACACCGATGCCTTGCTGCGCTCGCTCAAGCGGCAGGGCACCGAGTATTCGGATCTCCTGATCCGTGGGCCGGATACACAGACGGTCTGTCGGCTTGTGCTCGATCCCTTCTCGGCAACGCTATATTCTTCGAGCCCCGCAACATTTGCTCGGATCGAGCAGGCCTTACACGAAGGCCGCGCCATGGCCGATGCGATCGAGGCAGTCGCTTTCTCGGCCCAGCAAGGCGCTTCTGGCAGGCCTACGCCGAGAGATGAGGCCAGATGAGCGCGTCACCACCTTTGGCGCGCGCCGATCTCGGCTGCCACCTCGCCAACGGTCTGCGCTTGATCGGATGGTTAGCCGTCAATGCGCTTGTCGCGCTTGGCATGCTGACCACAGGCATGCTGGCTCTCGGCAATTTTGGCCTTGCCGATACAATGGCGCAATTCGCCAATCTTGCCTCGCGGTTCGCCGCTGCGCCGCCCAGGTCGCGCGAGAACTTTGCCGTTCTGCTCTTCTTGGCCTGGAGTTGGAGCTTCATCGCGGTCGCCTATTTTCGCCGGGCGACGATCAGCCGCGCCTGGGAACAGGCAAGGGGGCCAGCATGAGCGGTGAGCGCATTGTCGATGAGGCGCATGCCGTGCCGCCAGACTCACAGGTAGAGGTTGCGCGCAATGCTGTCGGCACAAGGGTGCAGCAGTTTGCCATCTTGCGCCGACAATTTCTGACGATGGCCTGCTTGATCGCTCTGTTGTGCTGGGGTGTCTGGATGACCCGGTCGATCCTTGACATGCGCCCCACGCCGCTGCGCGTGGTCAAGGTGCAGCTGGCAGGTCTTGTCGGTAGCTATGTCCGGGCGCAGGCGCGCACGGATGCATCGCCCGACGAGATTGCAGCGCGCACGGCGCAGTTCATGACGGCGCTCGATCTGGCCATCGCGCGCCATGCACACGATGGCCAGATTGTACTGGTCAGCGAAGCGGTCGTTGGCGGCAACGTGCCCGATATCACTGCGGCCATTGCCGCCGAAATGCGCCGAGTTGCGGCAACGCCTGCTCCTCGAGCGAGCAAGGGGCGGCAAGACGGTAACCCTGCGGCGAGCGATGTCGAGACGCGGATGCGCGATTATCTCCTCAGGGAAGGCGCACCCAAATGAGGGCCAGCTCCCGCGAGCCTGGGCCAGCCCGTACAGAGCGCGCCCGTATGGTAGGCAGGG
>JBKBUD010000146.1:0-4231 GCA_046290865.1 Novosphingobium sp.
GAAGTCGTCCGGGTCCTGCACGTGGACGAGCGTGCCATCGGGATCGAACTGCCAGCCATGGTAGCCGCAGGTCAGGCGCGGGGCCGAGCCGACATCGCCGAGGACGAGGCGGTTACCGCGATGGGGGCAGGTGTTGTAGAACGCCTTTACGGAACCGTCGGCTTGGCGGACCATGACGACCGATTCCTTGCCGAAGTTGTGGCGGATGAAATCGCCCTCTTCCTCGAGATCGGCCAGCACGCCGCCAAGGTGCCAGACCTTGGGCCAGAGGTGCTTGTTCTCCAGCTCCATCCACTCGCGGGTGATGTAGCGGTCAGCCGTGATCGTGTCGCCGCGCACGGCAACGTCGAACTCCGGGGAGTAGCGGGAAATCTTGTCCTGAGCGGTCATTTCGGCGTCCTCTGATACTGTCTCAGACCGGCCAGTCTCGGGTCTGGCTGAAGTCCGTTCCGCGTCGTCCCGGCCGGACCAGCGGGTTCCCTTCGAGGAATCCGTCGGCTGCCGGGTCGGTACGTGCCCAGTCCACTATTTCCCGGCGGCGAGAGATACGCCACTCCCCATTCTTGCAGGTATACTCGTCGACATAGCGGCCGGCGACGACGAGGTCTTTGGGCTCGCCCTCTTCATTGGTGCGGTGCCAAGCGTAGAAGTAAACCTCGCCGCTGGCCTCATCTCCGCGCACGTCGATCTGGGCCTGCCCGATGATGTGCTGGCTGCCGCCAAGGTCGGCGAGGAAGCCTTGGGCGAAGCTGACGAACTCGTCGGCGCTGCCCTGCATCAGGCCGCAGTCCACCCAGGCGTCATCGTGGAAGGCGCTGCGGTGGAGTTCGGGGTCGAGCCGGTCCTGCCCGCGCATGTAGCGGCACAGCGCATCATGGATGTCGCGGCGGGCGCAGAGATCGCGGACTTCGGCTTCCATGTCGAAGGCCATCAGGCTTCTCCCGCCAGGTACTTGTCGACGACCATCTGGAAGTGGCGGATGCGCGATTCCTGATAGTTGCCGAGCTGTTGCACGCCGGTGGCGCTGGCGCGGAAGCCGGCCTGCTGGGCGCGCAGGTTGTCGGTGTCCTGATCGTAGACGTGGCCCATGGCGGGATCGAAGCCGGGGGCGGTCGCGTAGCTCTGGTCTTCCGCGACGTGGAAGGGCTCGGCCGGTTCGGGCGCGCGTCCGACCTCGGGGTTGGGGCGCAGGAACAGAATCTCGAACAGGGTGCGGTTGGGGTCTGTGCCGATCGGGCGGAAGCGATAGACCATCGGCAGCGACAGGCCGGGGAACAGTACCATGTTGGGGAAAACGTGGTATTCGATCGTGTCGATCATCTCACTGTCCGAGACGTTCGAGAGGTCGCAACTGTAGGCCTCGCCCATGACCTTGCGCAGGTGGCGGGCCATGACCGTGCGCGCGGTTTCCCCGGGGCCCACGGTGAGGCCCTCGCCACGCGAATCCTTGTCGCCAAGGATCATCGTGGCGAGGAGCTCTTCCTCGCTGAGGGGGTTTGCGAGGTGGGGGGAGTTGACGCCGCTGGCGGCATAGAACCGCGTCACCGTGTCCGAATGGCAATCGTACTGCACGTTGGCATCGCCCACGCCCTTGAGGAGCTGGGGGTGGGTTTCGAGGACGTGGTAGGATTCCAGGAAGGCTTCCTGCGCGGTCTTCCAGTTGCAGGGCAGTTCCTTCGCAACGTGGACCGCGACGTAGCGGTTCGCGATGTCCCAGTCCTTGAAGTGATCGGGCAGGGGGGCGAGGAATTCTTCCAGGCTCGGGCCCTCTTGCGAAGGATTGATGAAGACGAAGCCGCCCCAGTGGCCGACGCGGGCTTCGGGGAGGTTGGTCTTGGCCGCGTCGATGTGGCGGAAGTCCCACGCGCAGGGGACCGAGGCCAGCGTGCCGTCGTTGTTCCAGGTCCAGCCGTGGTAGGGACAGCGCAAATTGTCGCCCGAGCCGACGCCCTCGCCGCGCTTGAATTTGGTCGAGCGGTGGAGGCAGGAATTGACGAAGGCGCGGACCGACATGTCGTCCTGACGGACGACGACGTAGGAGAGATGGGCGACTTCGTAGGTGTAGTAGTCGCCGGGCTCAGGGATGTGGTCCTCGCGGCAGACCCACTGCCATGTGCGCTTCCAGATCTTCTCGATCTCGGCCTCGAAGATGTCCTGATCGAAATAGCGGTTCACGCTGACCGGGTCGCTGCCGAGGTAAACCGGCTGTTCCATGGTCAAGACGGCGGGCGGCGGGAGCGCGTCGCCGGCAACGATCTGTTGGACGCTGAGGGCATCCGGGCAGCGGATTGCAGCAAGCTCTTCCGCGTCGGCGGGCTCGGGCAGTCCGTGGGGGTTGATCGCGTCCAGCATCAGGCTCTCCGGGGCTGCCATGATTAAAACCGGCAGTATTGCCTGTTTTATGGACTCGCGCGCGAGTCGGCTCAACCTAGCGGTTACGCTAGGTTTGGCGCGTTGGCTCCGTGATTGGCCGGTTGCGCAGGCAACATCACCAAAAATGGCGACTGACGTAGCGATGTTGGCAGGTCTATGGGCAAAGCGTGTTTGATGAACATTTTTTCACGGACGTCGGCGTGAGCCTCGCCCGGTGGTTGTGATACCGCTGAACTTTGCCCTGGTGGACATGTTCTACGGGGACGAGACTGCAGGTCTACAGAACTTGCTCGCGATGGCCTTCGCCGCAGCGACGGTCTTTGCGGCCTGTTTCTAGAGCACTTTTCGACCAATCTGGCACACTGTGACGGAGCCGATTTTGGCCGATTGCAAGGATCGAGGAGGAAGCCATGCCATCGCATAGTGACCGACTAGAGACACAGCAGTCGGCCAAAAGCGACCCGTTCCTGCGTCAATCACGGGCTGCCAGATTGGTCGGAAAGTGCTCTTTGGCTGGTGCTACGGCTACCTCGTGGCGAAGATCGCCACGTTCGTGATCCTCGCGCGGTGCCTGCTCGCCGCAAGGCGCTTGAGATGACCTGACGCAGGCTTCAGCTCTCCCAGACCAGCTCCACCCGGCGCAGGGCGCCGACGATGCCGGGGACGGGGGAAAGGTCGGAGCCTTGGCCGAGGGCGAAGTCGGGGATGCGCTTGAGCCATTCTTCGAGTGTGATCGCCACTTCCTTGCGCGCCAGTTCCTGCCCCGGGCACATGTGCGGGCCGGAGCCGAAGGTGGAGTGGCGCGCGCGCTTGCGCGTGGGGTCGATGGCGAGCGGATCGGGATTTACGCGCGGGTCGAGACCGTGGACTTGCGTCGGGATGGCGATCATGTCGCCGGCCTTGAGCGAAACGCCGTGGAAATCGGCAATGTCGTTGCGGACTTCGCGGGCGATTGAGACAAGGCCGAAGCGGCGGAACAGTTCGTGGACGACGGGGGCGATGTCGGCGCCGCGTTGCTTGAGGTCGGCGCGCAGGGCGGGGTTCTCGGCCAGCTCGCGCATGATGAAGCCGAGCACGTTGACCACGGTATCGAGCCCGGCGATCAGCACTTGCGTGACGAGGGACAGCGCCTCGTCGCGGGTCAGGCGGCGACCGTCCCCGAGATCTGCGTTGATCATCGCGCTGATCATGTCTTCGCCCGCGCCGCCACGTCGCGCATCGACCAGCGGGCCGACGTAGTCGAAGAACACCGCCTTGGCCTCATCAAAGGTCATGTCCATGCCGGGGCGGGTCATGCATTCGGCCCAGTGGCGGATCGTCGGGGCTTCTGACGCGTCGATGCCGACCAGGGCCATGAACACGCGGATCGGGAACTGTTCGGCATAGTGGGCGGTGAAGTTGCAGTGGCCCTTGCCAGCGAAGCTCTCGATCAGTTCGATGGCGGTGGCGCGGATCGATTCCGAGGCGCCGCGGATGGCTCCGGGATTTAGGTGGGCGTTGAGCAGCTGGCGGTAGGGGCGATGCTCGGGCGGGTCGATGGTGGTGGGGATGAGGCCGTGCATCTCGCCCACCGACTTGGGCAGGACGATGATCCGCGAGGAGAAGCGGTCCGGGTCGGACTGCACTTCCTGCAGTGCCTCGCCGCCGAGGGCAATCCAGTGACCCTCGTTGCGCGCCGTCCAGACCATGGCGGGATTTTGGGCCGAAAGATCGCTCCATGCCTGGTGGAAGCCCTTCGTCTCGAGACCCGGCGGCATGTAGATGTCGATATCGACGATGCGGTTGGTAGGTACGTGGGCGGGCGCTTCCATGGGGTATCCTCCTTGGTCTGCTTTGACGGGGATCATGCGGCAGCTTG
>JBKBUD010000147.1:0-1857 GCA_046290865.1 Novosphingobium sp.
CGGCGGGCCTTGGGATTGCCGGGTTCGTCGCCGGGGAGCGGGGCGTAGTTCTGCGCCTCGTACCAGCGGATCGCGGTCATGCCCGGCGCGCTGGCAAGCAGGCGGTGGAAGATGGTGCTGCCGGTGCGGGGCAGGCCGAGGATGATCGCGGCGACTTCGACCTGCTCGTCAAGAATTTCGGGGTGGCGGCGAATGTCCTCGACCATACGCAGACGTGCGGCGAGGCCTTTGACGATCGCCTCGGTTTGGCCGCCGAAACCGGCTTCGGTAAGCTTGCTTTGCGCGTTTGCGGCTTCGATGTAGCGGTCCATCGGTTCGAAGAACCAGGTATCGCCGAAGTCCGACAGGCCGGTGCGGGTCCGCGCGGCGGCAAGCAGGGTTTCGCGGTCGAAACGGAGATTGGCGGCGGTCATTTCTCTCTCCCGGGGTGCGTAGCGAAGAGTGCGTTTCGATACGCATGTTCAAGGTTGTTGCCATGGGATGCTGCAAACTGCAAACCAAAAATCCGGACGCAATCAGTGATGAAAATCCGCTGTGGCAATCGATTTGCGTAGCGTGTTGGCCCTGCGTCAACGCAGCAACGCGTGAAGGGGTCTCTTGCTCTGGGGTAAAAGGCATGTCATCTTGCTGCGGCATGTCAAACCCGTCTGGAATTCGCAAATGGCGGATGATTCGGGCTGGCGACCACAAAATGCGCTGTTGCGGCCAATGTGTCGCAGCCAATGTGAAGCGGCGCACAGGTACAGGAGTGATGCAGATGGCAACCTCGAAAGAGTATGGCCTGGGTGAGTTCGATTTCGCGCGCGGCTGGTTCATGGTCGGCACTTCGGCCGATGCCACGCGCACGCCCGCGCCGATCCGCTATTTCGGCAAGGATCTGGTGATCTACCGCGGCGAGAGCGGCAAGCCCTATATCGTCGATGCCTATTGCCCGCACATGGGCGCGCATCTGGCGAAGAACAGCACGTCCTACATCGTGCGCGATGGCGAGCATGTCGAAGGCGAATCGATCCGCTGCCCGTTCCACGGCTGGCGCTTTGGCACCGATGGCGCGTGCAACCACATTCCGTACTCGGACTTCATCCCCAAGGCGGCCAAGCTCGGCACCTACCCGGTGATCGAACGAGCCGGGATCATCTGGATGTGGCATGATCCCGAAGGGTTGGAGCCCGACGTGGAACTGGCCAACTTCGGCGGCCACTATGGTGAGCCGGGCTGGATCGAGTGGAAGATCGACTACATGGGCGATCTCAACAGCCACGGCATCGAGATCGTCGACAATATGGCAGACTTTGGCCACTTCGTACCGATCCACGGGGCGACCGACTGGCAGTACTTCGCCAACGAGTTCATGGGGCCGCACCTCCACCAGTACTACAGCGCCGGGCACCGCACGCTGACCGCGAACCCCGAGGACGCGCTGGTGCTGGATACCTGGTACGAAGGACCGGGCTTCCTCCAGTCGGAGATGGCGGGCACCTTCGACAGTTTCATCATGATCGCCAATACCCCGATCGAAGATGGCGTGACGCGCTCGTGGCACGCGCTGATGGTCAAGGTTCACGACGGCAGCCGCGAGACGACGGCCGAGGACCGCGAGATGGCGCTGGCCTATCAGGAAGGGAGCCGCCTTGCCTTTGCACAGGACGTGGAGATCTGGGCGAACAAGCGCGCCTGCCTCAACCCACTGGCGATCCCCAAGGACGGCCCTTACGCCAAGGTCCGCCTGTGGTACCGCCAGTTCTACAATCCGCGCGGGCAGGCTCCGGAAATCCAGGCCCGCGTCAACGGCTTGCACGTGACGCTGGACAAGCGTCCCGGCCAGAAGGTCGCCTGATACTGGCCCTGATACTGGCC
>JBKBUD010000147.1:1957-4223 GCA_046290865.1 Novosphingobium sp.
CCTGATACTGGCCCTGATACTGGCCTGAAACGGGAAGGGCAGCCGATGCTTTCGCTGCAGGAGATATCGGACAGGATCGAGATACAGGACCTGTTCGCGCGCTACAGCTTTGCCATCGACGAGCGCGACTGGGCCGCGCTCGACACGGTGTTCACGCCCGATGCGCGGATCGACTACAGCGAGACAGGCGGCGCGAAAGGCACGCTGGCCGAGATAAAGGCCTGGCTGCCGGTCGCGCTCGAACGCTTCCCCACGTTCCAGCACATGGTCGCCACGACCAAGCTGGAACTGGACGGGGACGAGGCGCGCAGCCGGACGATCCTGTTCAACCCGATGACGCACAAGGCCGAGGACGGCACGAGCCAAGTGTTCTTCATCGGCCTGTGGTATCGCGACTGGCTGGTGCGCACCGCGCAGGGCTGGCGCATTGCCGAGCGTTACGAGGAAATGGGTTGGTCCCACAACGTGCCGCCGATGGGGCCCCCTCCAGAGATTCTGGTGCCGGAAATCGGAGCCACCTGAAACCGGCCTGAAACAACAATATACGGGAGAGATCATGGGAAAGCTTGAAGGCAAGGTTGCCATCGTCACCGGCGGTGCGCGCGGCATGGGCGCGGCGACATCGCGGCGTTTCGTGGCGGAAGGCGCCAAGGTCGCCATCGCCGACGTGCTCGAGGCCGAAGGCGCGGCGCTGGCGGCGGAGCTGGGGGATGCGGCGCGCTACTACAAGCTCGACGTGACCAGCGAGGAAAGCTGGGCGAGCGTGGTGGCGGCGGTCGAGGCTGAACTCGGCCCGGTGAGCGTGCTGGTCAACAATGCCGGCATCTTGATGTTCAAGAGCCTGCTGGAGACGACCAAGGCCGACTACGAGCGCGTGCTCGGCGTCAACCTTGTCGGCGAGTTCCTTGGCATCAAGGCGGTTGCGCCGGGCATGATCGCGCGGGGGCAGGGTTCGATCGTCAACATCTCGTCAGTCGACGGGATGAAGGGCGCAAACAGCCTGGTTGCCTATGCCTCGTCGAAGTGGGGTGTGCGCGGGTTGACCAAGGTCGCAGCGATGGAACTGGGCCACAAGGGCATCCGCGTGAATTCGGTCCATCCGGGCGGCGTCGATACGGTGATGTCCAACCACAATGCCGCGCCGCGCGCGGAAGTGGACAAGGGCTATGCCAACGTGCCGCTGCAACGCATCGGTGGACCGGAGGAAGTGGCTGCGGCGAGCGCCTTCCTGGCGAGCGATGACGCATCCTACCTGCACGGCGCGGAAATCGTGGTCGACGGCGGCATGACCGTGGGAACATACTACCTCGGCTTCCCCGGCTCGCCCGGCATGTGAAGCACGACTATGAGGCGATAACAGAAAGCATAGGGCAGAGGAGAACAGCGCGATGGCACGGATCGAGATTCCCGAGGAAGAGCAGGCCAATCCCTTCGGATATGCGGCAAAGACGCACGCCGTGCCTATCGTCGGCGCGAGCAGTGCCTTTGCCGGGGCGGTCTATCGCCACAGCGCCCTGCCCTTGCGCGTGTTCGAGGGCGCGCGGATGCGCACGGCGCAGATCAACGGCTGCATGGTGTGCAAGGACCTGCGCGCCAAGCGCGACGTGCCGCAGCTCTACAGCGTGGCCGGCGATCCCAATCAGAAGCTGGTGACCGACAATGGCCCCGCCCCAGACGAGGCGTTCTACGAGGCGATTGCCGAATGGCGCACCTCGCCGGTGTTCTCCGAACGCGAGCGGCTGGCCATCGAGTTCGCCGAGCGCTTCGGCACCGAGCCGCAGGCGCTGGCGGGCGACGAAGGGTTCTGGGCGCGGATGAACGCGGCCTTCAGCGATGCCGAGATCGTCGATCTGGCGCACTGCACCGCGGCCTGGGCCGGACTTGGCCGCGTGGCCCATGTGCTCGGCTTCGACACCGTCTGCCTGGCGGGCCTTGATCCCAGCAAGGAAGCAGCATGAGTTTGCGTGACGAGAGACTGGGCGCGCCCGGGACCGGCGTGGTGATTACCGGCGGCGCTTCGGGCATCGGCCTTGCCGCCGCCCACGCGCTGGCCGAAGTGGGCCGCGCCGTGGCGCTGTGGGACATCAACGCCGAGGGCGCCAAGGCGGCCGCGGCTGACATCACGGCGCGCCATGGGGTGACAGGAGTGGGCCTTGCCGTTGACCTGCGCAACCCGCAGGCGGTCGCTCCGGCGGCGGCGGCAACGCGCGCGGCATTGGGCAGCGTCGGCGGGATCGTCCACGGTGCAGGCACGGCGGTGCAGACC
>JBKBUD010000148.1:0-4219 GCA_046290865.1 Novosphingobium sp.
GGACAGCGCGCCGGTGCGCCTGTTCTCGCCCGCCGGCACGCCTGCACAGCACTTCGCCCAGATCGGCTGGGTCGGCGAAGGCGTTGCCGCGCCCGATGCCAACACGATGTGGACCGCCGATAGCGCAAAGCTCACGCCGCAGACCCCGGTCACGCTGCGCTGGACCAATCCCACCGGCCAGACCTTCTCGATCCGCTACGCGATCGACACGGACTACATGATCACCGCGACGCAGAGCGTAGCCAACACCGGCGCCACGCCGGTCGTGGTCAAGCCGTTCGCGCTGGTCAACCGCACCGACAAGACCGCCAGCCTCGATACCTGGCAGCTGCATTCGGGGCCGATTGCGGCGCTCGATGGCTCGGTGAACTTCGACAACAACTATTCCACCGTGACCGAGGCGCCGGGCCAGGCCATCGCGCTGAAGGGCGCGGCCAACTGGATCGGCTTTACCGACATCTACTGGCTTTCGGCCCTGATCCCGGACGGCAAGGTCAAGACCGAAGCGGCGTTCCGCTCGCTCGGCAATGGCGTGTTCCGTGCCGACCTGATCTATCCCAGCGTGTTGATCGCGCCGGGCAAGGCCCAGGGGCAGACCGTGCGCCTGTTCGCCGGTGGCAAGGAGAATGCGGTTCTCGAGAAGTATGAAAAGGCGGGCGTCACCAACTTCAGCCTGTCGATCGACTGGGGCTGGTTCCGCTGGTTCGAGAAGCCGATCTTCTGGCTGCTCGATTCGCTGTTCAAGCTGGTCAAGAACTTCGGCGTGGCGATCATCCTGCTGACGCTGATCGTGCGCGGCGTGATGTTCCCGATTGCCCAGCGCCAGTTCGCCTCGATGGCGGCAATGCGCGCGCTGCAGCCCAAGATGAAGGCGCTGCAGGAACGCTACAAGGACGACAAGCAGACCCAGCAGCAGAAGATCATGGAGCTGTACAAAACGGAGAAGGTCAATCCTCTCGCCGGCTGCCTGCCCATGTTCCTGCAGATCCCGGTGTTCTTCGCGCTCTACAAGGTGCTGACGCTGACCATCGAAATGCGTCACCAGCCCTTCGCGCTGTGGATCCATGACCTGTCCTCGCCCGATCCGCTGCACATCCTGAACCTGTTCGGCCTGCTGCCGTTCACGCCGCCCAGCTTCCTCGGCATCGGTGTGCTGGCGCTGCTGCTCGGCTTCACCATGTGGCTGCAGTTCAAGCTGCAACCGGCGGCGATGGACCCGGCGCAGCAGCAGGTCTTCGCAATCATGCCGTGGATGATGATGTTCGTGATGGCGCCGTTCGCGGCAGGCCTGCTGATCTACTGGATCACCTCGAACATCCTGACCATCGCGCAGCAGAAGTACCTCTACAGCCGCCATCCGCAATTGAAGGCGCAGGCCGACAAGGATCAGCTCGACGTCGACCGTGTGGTCACGCGCGAGCAGAAGTCGGCCCCCAACCGGAAGCCCAAGACGCGGTGACACCTGAAGAAAAAGCAGCACACGACGAACTGATCGAACAGGCGCGCCTCCTTTTTGCGGGGCGCGTCGAGTTCATCAAGTCGGCTCCGGCGCTGAAATTCCTGCCTGATCCGGACGTGCCCGAGATCGCCTTTGCCGGGCGGTCGAACGTCGGCAAGTCGTCGCTGCTCAACGCGCTGACGGGCCGCAAGTCGATTGCGCGCACTTCGGTGACGCCGGGGCGCACGCAGGAACTGAACTACTTCGAAGTGGGCGAGCCGACCCGGCTGCGCCTGGTCGACATGCCGGGCTACGGCTTTGCCAAGGCCCCGCCCAAGGTGGTCGAGACCTGGCGCAGGCTGGTTCGCGATTTCCTGCGCGGGCGCGTTGTGCTCAAGCGTACCCTGCTGCTGATCGACAGCCGCCATGGGGTGAAGCCCGTGGACGAGGACATGATGCAGATGCTCGACGAAGCGGGCGTCGGGTATCGCGTGGTCCTGACCAAGGCCGACAAGATCAAGGCGAGCGAGCTTGAAGCCGTGACCGCCGAAACCATTGCTGCCGCTCGCAAGCGCACGGCGGCCTATCCCGAAGTGCTCGTCACATCGTCGGAAAAGAAGATGGGCATCGAGGAACTGCGCGCGGCGGTGCTTCAGGATTCGCTGGTCTAAAAACTCAGGTCTTTCCCGATTTTCGTCACCCCGGCGAAGGCCGGGGGCCAATCGCTCGCGTCTTGCTCTGCCGTTGCGTGCGCGCACAAGTGCCATGGACCCCGGCCTTCGCCGGGGTGACGAACGAGGACACTCAGGATTGGTGGAAGCCTTGTTCATGGTCGACACGGCAAAGCTGAACGGCTAGTCGCAGCCGCACGGCAACAGGGCGAACACGATGAAGCTGATCATCGGCAACAAGAACTACTCCAGCTGGTCGTTGCGGGGCTGGCTGGCGTGCAAGCAGTCCGGGCTTCACTTCGAGGAGATCACCGTCCCGCTCTATGGCGAGGACTGGGACGAGGCGCGCCGCGCCGATGAACTTGCGCCTTCGTCGGGCAAGGTGCCGATCCTGTGGGACGGCGATGGCGAGGACGCACCCGTCGTCTGGGACAGCCTGGCGATCATCGATTACCTTGCCGACAAGGTCGGACGCGATCGCTTCTGGCCCAAGGACGAGACTGCGCGCGCCATGGCGCGTTCGATGGTGGCTGAAATGCACTCGAGCTACCTGCCGCTGCGCCGCAGCCTGCCGATGAACATCCGCAAGCGCGTCGACGGCGTGGAGATCAAGCCAGAGGTTCGCGCCGATATCGTGCGCATCCTCTCGCTCTGGGCCGAGGCGCGCGCCCGGTTCGGCAAGGGCGGGCCGTTCCTGTTCGGCACGTTCTGTGCGGCTGACATCATCTACGCACCCGTAGTCTCGCGCTTCATGACCTATGGGGTGCCTGTGCCGGGCTTCGCCATGACCTACATGGAAGCGGTCTGGACCCACGACTGGATGCAACAATGGATCGAGGCCGCCGAAAGCGAGGGCTGGACCATCGGACAGTTCGAGGAGCCCGCGCGCTGATGTCTCTCGATCCCGCAATCCTCGCCGAACAGCTGATCGACTGCGAGAGCGTGACCCCCGCCACCGGTGCGGTGTTCGATTGTCTGCAGGGCATGCTCGAACCGCTGGGTTTCGAGATCCATCGCTTCGTGGCCGGCGAGGCGCCTGACGGTCCGGTCGAGAACATGTTCGCGATTCGGAAGGGGCCTGCGGGTTCGCGCCACTTCGCCTTTGCCGGGCACCTCGACGTGGTCCCGCCGGGCGAGGGCTGGACTTCCGGCCCGTTCAAGGCAGAGCGTCGAGGCGAACTGCTCTACGGGCGCGGTGCGGTCGACATGAAGGGCTCGATCGCGTCGATGGTTGCCGCTGCAGCGGAAGTGCCAGCCGAGGCGGGAACGCTCAGCTTCATCATCACCGGCGACGAGGAAGGGCCTGCGCGCTACGGCACCGTGCCGCTGATCGAACTGATCCGTCAGATGAGGGCCGAGCCAGATCTGTGCCTGGTGGGAGAGCCGACCTCGGTCCACCGCCTTGGCGACATGGTGAAGATCGGGCGGCGTGGCTCGGTGAACATGTGGATCACCTGCATGGGGGCGCAGGGCCACGTTGCCTATCCGCACTTGGCCGACAACCCGATCCCGCGCCTGATCGCACTGCTGGCGGACCTCGACGCGCTTGTGCTGGATGAGGGGACGGAGTGGTTCCAGCCGTCCAATCTCGAGATCACCGACCTCGAAGTGGGCAACAAGGCCACCAACGTCATTCCTGCGGAAGCCCGCGCGCGCATCTCGATCCGCTTCAACGACCACCACACCGGCGCGGGGCTGGTGGCGCTGGTCGAGGACGTGGCGCGCCGACACAATGGCGAGGTGCGCGCGGTGATTTCCGGCGAGAGCTTCATCACCCTGCCGGGCGGTTACTCGACGCTGATCGCCGAGGCGGTGAAGGCCGAGACCGGACTGGACCCCGAACTCTCAACCAGCGGCGGTACATCGGACGCACGCTTCCTGCGCGCCGTTTGCCCGGTGGTGGAATTCGGCCTGTGCAATGCCACGATGCACAAGAAGGACGAGGCCGTGGCGCTGGAAGACCTTGCGGTGCTCCAGCGGATTTATCGGCGGATTACGCTGGCAGCGCTAGGGGGCTAGTCCGATGGGTCGAGGTTGCAGTTCCCCGGCACAACAAACTTCGTCGGCCCGTGCCTGACACGGGCCCTGGCTTTTACTGGCGCAGAAAGAC
>JBKBUD010000149.1:0-4209 GCA_046290865.1 Novosphingobium sp.
CACATCAGCGCCAGCAGCTAAGGCGCCTCATGATCCGCCAAGTGCCAAATGCAAGCCATAGTGGTCGAGCGCGCACTGCCCAGCTCTCTCAAGACCATTTGGCTTATCACTTTGCGGCAAGGAGCTCAGGCCCTGCGGACCCTGCCTCAACCCTCGTCGTCGATCACGTCGGGTTTGGTGATCTTGGCCATGCGCGAGTTGTATTTGACCGTCTTGACCGCGATCGAGGTTTCGACGTGGTGCACCCCGTCGATCGCCAAGATCTTGTCCGAGGCCAGTTCGACCAGCGTGTCGAGCTCGTCGATCAGGCAGAGCGCGGCAAGGTTGAACTCACCCATGGTGATCAGAACCGCGTTGATGCCGGGGATGTCAGCGACGATCTGCGCCACTTCACGCACGCGGTGCACATCGGACTGAATGTTGATGAAGGCAAGGCGCGCACGCTTGCCCATCTCGAAGCCGGTGATGGCAGTGAACGCGATAAGCCCGTCCTGCTGCAACCGTTTGATCCGGCCGCGCACGGTGCCTTCGGTTACGCCGAGCTCCGCCGCGATCTTGCGGTTGGAAACGCGCGCGTCGCTCGAGAGCATTTCGATGAGCTGCTGGTCGAGCGTATCAAGTGCTGGTGCCGCCATGGTTCAGCCCTCCCCGCCTGCGTTGCCGCGCGCCGCGATCGGCGCGACGTCAAACTTGTACTTGATGATGTCGACCACCACCGCTGGCGTCAGCGAGCGGATGCCGCGCACGCCCGAAAGCTCGTCGAGCAAGAACTGTGACAGGTCGTCGAAGTCGTGCAGGGCCACCAGCATATCGATGTCGTAGCGGCCGGTCACGAGATGCGCGGCGAAGACTTCGGGCAGTGCGGCCAGCTCGGCCGCCACTTCCGAGGCAGGACGCCCGTCAACCTCGACCGAGATGCGCAGCAGCACGTTGAAGCCGTGTGCGGTAAAATCCGAAACCGCCACCACGCGCAGCTGGTCGGCATCTTCCATCCGCTTGATCCGGGTCGACACGGTCGTCGCCGTCAGACCCAGCTTTTCGGCGATCTGCTGGTTATTGGCGCGCCCATTCAGGCGAAGCTGCTCGACGATGTTGAGATCGGTCGCGTCGTAGTTGAAAGTCTGCGTCATGGTCCCCGGCGTGCCGCCCGAATTGTCTCGGGCGGGTTTGCGCAAGGGGGGGTGATCCGTCAACCTCATTATAGACTGGAATCGCTGCAAAGGCCGATCATGCGCAATGGCCGAGCGCATCTGGCACGCATCGGCCCCTCACGCATCAGCAAGTGCGCGCACAGCATCGGCAGCCCCGCGCATGGCCCCTTCGATATAGCCCACGCCATTGGCATCGCCGATCGCCTCGACGGTGAAACCTGCAGCGCGAAGACTTTGCGCCAGCGACAGGTCGCCTTCGGCGCCCTTGGCGACGATGACATTGCCCGCAGGCACGCTGACCTGCTCGCCCGCCGCGTTGGTGAACTCCACGCTGTCCTTGCCGATGACAATGTTGCTTGCCCCGCCGTGGAGGCCCACGCCATGTTCGGTTAGTTCTGACATGATCCGCATGCGCCGCACCAGCGTCAGCCCCTTGCCCAGGCGTGGTGCTTCCTCGATCACGTTGACGGTGCGCCCACGCTCGCTCAGGAATTCGGCAAGTTCGAGGCCCACCAGCTCGCCGCCGATGATCGTCACGCTGTCGGCCAGCGGCATCCAGGCATGGGTCGCCTTGCGTACCAGCGCAAGGTTCGCGGTCGCCCCCGTCGCTGCGCCAACCTTGGTGGCAAGGCGCGTAAACAGCCCGGTCTTGCGCTTCAGAGCCGCGCTGTCCTCGCCCAGCATCAAGCCGCGCATATCATCGCCCGAATAGACGTGATCCTGATCGTTGCCTGGAATCGTTGGCATTGCGCGCACCGCACCGCTCGCCACGATCACCGCTTCGGCGCCCAGCGAGCGCAGCAGTTCAGGCGTCGCCAACGTCGACAGCTTCACGTCAACGCCGGCCTCGGCCACCTCGCGCTTGAGCCATTCGAGCACGCGCTCGTTGGGTTCATAGGCGAGGCTGGCAAAACGCAGCGTGCCGCCAAGGCGATCGGATTTTTCGATAAGCGTCACCTTGTGGCCCAGCGCCGCCAGCCTGCGCGCCGCTTCCATCCCGCCGGGACCGCCGCCAACCACTGCGAACTTGCGCGGGGGAGAGGCAGGCGCAACCGCACCCTTGTACTCCAGACCCAGATCCGGGTTCACCGCGCAGCGCGCGCTCTGGCCCATGTAGATCGCGCTGACGCAAGTATAGCAATAGACGCAAGGCCGCACCTTCTCATCCTGCCCCTGCGTCAGCTTCCTCGGCAGGTGCGGATCGGCCAGCAGCTTGCGGCCCATCGCCACGAAGTCCGCCTCGCCCCGGCCGATGGTCGCGTCCGCCGTATCGACCTCGACGCGCCCTGCCCCGATCACCGGGATCGACACCACCTCGCGGATTGCCTTGGCGGCGGGCAGGTTCCAGTCCTCGATGTGGGGAATGTTCGATTCCGAATGGAGCTTGCCTACGGCAGTATCGTGGTACGCGGTCACTGCAATCGCATCGACGCCTGCCGCCTCGACCAGCTTGGCCGCTTCCTTGGCAAGTTCGAGCGTGATGCCGCCCGGCTTGCCCACCTCGCGCGAATCGAGCTTGATCCACACCGGAAAGTCCTTGCCCACTTCGGCGCGGATGGCGCGGATCACGTCGCAGGTCAGGCGCAGCCGGTTTTCGGTGCTACCGCCATACTGGTCGGTGCGGGTGTTGGTATAAGGCGAGGTGAACGAGGACAGCAGGTAGCCATGCCCGCCGTGGATCTCGACGCCGTCAAAGCCCGCTTCCCTGGCGCGCCGCGCGCCTTGGGCAAACTGGCTGACGGCAAGATCGATGTCGTCCTGCGTCAGCACATGAATTTCAGGCATCTTCATGCCCGCCAGCGCCTGCAGTTCCTCCATCAGGAAGTAGTCGATGAAGCTGCCCTTGGGCGCGGGCGGCACCGCCGGGCCCCACAGCTTGTGGCCCCAGCGGTTGAACGAATAGCCCGCCACAAAGCCGCCGTGGTGCAGCTGGGCGGCGATCTTGGCGCCGTGCCTGTGCACGCGGTCGGTCATCTCTTTCAGCTTGGGAATGAAGCGGTCGTCCGAGATCGCGGTCTGCCCCATCGCCACCGCGCCGACTGGCCAGGCGACGCCCGCCACGCCCGAGACGATCAGCCCGACGCCACCCTTGGCCTGTTCCTCGTGGTAGGCCATGATCCGCTCGCCCACGGTGCCGTCGTCTTCTGACATGCTCACCCCCATCGCGGCCACGGCGATGCGGTTCTTCGTCTCCATCGTGCCGATGCGGCCGGGGGAGAGCAGGTGGGGATAGCGGTTCGAGGTCATTGGCCAACTCCGTGACACCGGAGCGGAATCCTGCGCGAATCCTGCGCAGCCATCCTCTTATCCCCGGCTATTATCATATCTTGCGTAATTCATGATCTATCGAATTACGATTTTCAAGGGAAATGCCATCTCGGCGAAGGGAAATTCGGAAAAATGTCCCGCGATCAGGGCCAGCGATCAGGGTAGGGTAGCCAGCAGCGCCACGAGCTGCGCCTGCCGGTGCACCCCGGTCTTGGCGAAGACCGCGCGCAGCTGCACCTTGGCCGTGTTGTGGGCGATGCCCAGCGCCTTGGCCGCCTCGACCAGGCTCATCCCCTCGGCGAGCACCGCCGCCAGCCGCGCCTCGGCCAGAGTAAGCCCGAGCAGTTCGCGCAAGGTCTCGGGGTCGCGCCTGCTGTCCGGAGCCTGCGGGCGGCTGGCACTGGCCAGGAACAGGGCCAGAGCCCCGGCCCCGCCATGGATCGCGCTCAATTCCACCGGTCGCGCGGTCACCACCAGATCGCCATGGCCCGGCCGCTCGACACGGAACCGCGTCAGCGCCCCCTTGCGGCCCCCCGCCAGCAATTCGCCGACGAGCCTGTGGTGTGCCGCATCGGCAAAGACCAGTTCCTCGCCGATCCGTCGCAACCCTTCGCCCTCGTCCAGCAGGCTCTCGGCCAGGGCATTGCTGCTGACGATCCGGCGATTGCGGTCGAGCACCAGCAGTGCCAGCCCCAGCCCTTGTGCGGTGGCATGGAACATGCCGTGCTCGGCGCCGGCAAATTGAAACTTCTCGAACAGCGACACAGCGATGCGCAGATGCTGCGCCAGG